>DASSCT010000001.1:0-6746 GCA_035697545.1 Gaiellaceae bacterium
GGTGAACGGAGAAGAGATTGCGATCGGCCCGATCGTCGACAAGGCCGGCCCGATCGCCGCGGGCCAGGATCTCCGCGACTTCGCCGCCGCGGTTGGTGCGCGCGTCCTCCAGGCCGGCGGCGCCGCCGTCGAGGTCGACGCGGAGCGTCTCCTCGTTCGCTTTCCTACCTCAGAAGCTTCGACAGCCGCCGGTCCTTGAGGATCCTGCCGCCCGTCTGACACGTCGGGCAGTAGTAGATCGTGTGCTCCTCGAAGTCCACCCGCGCGATCGGAGTGCCGCACACGTAGCAGGGCTCCGCGAGTTTGTTGTGGACGCGGTAGGTGCGCTTGTCGTTCGCGCCGCGCTCACGGAGCTCCAGCCCGCGCGCGAGCTCCGAGTCGATCGCGTCCGCAAGGCGCTCGACCGACTCACCGTCCAGGTCCTGCGTCAAGGCATAGGGGGAGAGCTGCGCGCGATGCAGGATCTCGTTCGCCCAGGCCCGGCCGATCCCGGCCAGGACGCGCTGGTCGCGCAGCATCGAGTGCAGCCGTCGCGACTCCGCCGCGCAGATCTCACCGAGCCGCTCCGCGCCGATGCCGAATGCCTCGGGGCCGAGGTGCTCGAGCTCCGCCTCCGCCTGTTCGGGCGACAGCAGCCAGACGCCGGCGCGCTTCTTCGCGCCTGCCTCGGTGAGGACAAGCTGAGCGCCGCCCTCGAACCCGAGCCGGAACGCGGGTGTCTTCGGCCCCTCATGACCAGCCTGCAGGTACTTCAGCCGGCCCGCGCTCATCAGGTGCACGAGCAGGACGAGCTCGCCGTCCTCGGTGGGGAAGAGCAGCCGCTTCGCCCGCCGCTCGGCGCCCGCAAGGCGCCGGCCCTCGAGCGCCGAGAGCGGCGGGTCGTACGTCTTCAGCGTCGCGATGTGCGCGGGTCCCGCCTTCGCGATCGGAAACGCGCTGACGGGGTCGTCGAGCTGACGACGCCACGCCTCCATCTCCGGAAACTCCGGCACTACTAGGCTCCCGCTTCCATGGCTGAGCCGATCACGGTAGCCGTCCGGCGCGGCGGGACAGTGGAGTCGCGCCATCGCATCCACGCCGTCGCGGTGCAGGACGGAGCGGTGGTGGAAGAGGCAGGGGACGGCGGGCTCGTGACCTCCCTGCGCTCGTCGGCCAAGCCGATCCAGGCGCTGCCGCTGACCCGGGCGCTGCCCGAGCTTGCCGAGGAAGAGCTGGCGATCGCGTGCGCCTCCCACCAGGCGCTGCCGGAACAGCTTGCCGCCGCACGCGCACTCCTGGCCAGGGCACCGGCAAACGAAGACGAGCTCGAGTGCGGGCCCGAAGGCGATCCTCCCGAGCCGATCAAGCACAACTGCTCCGGGAAGCACGCTGGGATGCTCGCGCTCTGCCGCGCGCACGGCTGGGAGTCGCGCGGGTACCGCCTCCCCGAGCACCCGTGCCAGCGGGCGATGCTGACCGAGGTCGCACGGGCAGCGGACATGGCCGAGGAGGAGATCGGGACGGGGGTCGACGGCTGCGGTGTCGTCGCCTTCGCCCTGCCGCTCGAGCGGATGGCCCTTGCCTACGCGCGGCTCGAGCGACTCGACGGTGGAGACCGCGTCGCCGCTGCAATGCGCGCCCACCCCGGACTGATCCGAGGTCCCGACGGCGTCGACACCATCCTCATGCGCGCCCGTGAGGGCTGGATCGCCAAGGGCGGAGCCGAAGGGCTCATGTGCGCTGCCGGCCCGAGCGGCCTCGGCCTCGCGGTGAAGGTCGAGGACGGGAGCTCGAGGGCAGTCGGGCCTGGGCTCGCCGCGTTCGTTGCCCGCCTTGGCTACGCCGTCGAGCGACTCGACGCTGCGCCGGTCGAGAACAGCCGGGGCGAGACGGTCGGAGAGGTTCGAGCCGAATGACACAGGCTCGGGCCGATTGTGAAAAAAGTTTGTTGCACGGCGCAGATCCCGTTGTATATTCCGGCAGCCGGAGGGGAGCCGGATCAGCAGGCCCGGTTCTCTTCGTGTAGAGGTCGAAACCTCCCCGTCCCAGCACGACGAGAGAAAGTGAGGCCCCTGTTGCTCACGGTCGACATCTCGCTCCCCGACGTCGAAGAGCTCCACAAGCTCGTTCAGGAAGGTCAGGAAAAGGGGTTCCTCACCTACGACGAGATCGTCTCGGCGCTCGAGGAAGTCGAGCTGACCAAGGAGCAGATCGAGGACTTCTACACCTACCTCATCGATCACTCGATCGAGCTGATGGAGGGGGAGCAGCACAAGCATCCGCCTCACGAGCAGCCGGCGCTCGCCGAGGAGGAGACGAAGGGGCCGAAGCTCGACCTGACCGTTGAGCCGTCTCTCGACTCGCTGCGGCTCTACCTACGCGAGATCGGCAAGGTGCCGCTGCTCACCGCCGACCAGGAGGTCTACCTGGCGAAACGGATCGAACGCGGCGACATGATCGCGAAGACCCAGATGATCGAGGCGAACCTCCGTCTCGTCGTTTCGATCGCCAAGGGCTACCTCGGGCGCGGGCTGTCGTTTCTGGACCTCATCCAGGAGGGATCGCTAGGACTGATCCGCGCCGTCGAGAAGTTTGACTACCGCAAGGGCTACAAGTTCTCGACCTACGCCACGTGGTGGATCCGCCAAGCGGTCACCCGCGCGATCGCCGACAAGGCGCGGACGATCCGCATCCCGGTCCACATGGTCGAGAAGCTGAACAAGGTCGTGCACATCGAGCGCCAGCTCGTCCAGCGGCTCGGACGCGAGCCGTTCCCCGAGGAGATCGCGCACGAGCTCGAGATGACGACCGACGAGGTGCGCGAGATCCTGCGCATGTCCCAGCTTCCCGTCTCGCTCGAGAAGCCGATTGGCGAGGAGGAGGAATCCGAGCTGGGCGACTTCGTCGAGGACGACACCGCCGAGTCCCCCTTCGACACCGCGTCACTCACCTTGCGCCGGGAGGACGTCCAGCGCGCGCTCGACTCACTGCCCGAGCGCGAGCGGCGCGTGATCGAGCTCCGTTTCGGCCTCCTCGGCCAGCAACCGTTCACGCTGGAAGAGGTCGGCCGCGCCTTCGGCGTCACCCGCGAGCGGATACGTCAGATCGAGAACAACACGCTCAAGCGCCTTGAGACCCTGCCAGAGGCTCAGGGCCTGCGGGACGCGTCGGCGTAGTCGCGCTCGACGCGCGTTCGAGCGGCATGTAGAGCTTGCAGTGCGGGCACTTGAAGCCTGCCTGCGCGGTGCCGTGTCCCAGTACCTCAGCGAGGAACTGCTTCCTGCAGTGGACGCAGACGACGCCCTCTGAAGTCGTGGCGGCGACCATGTCCCTGAAGCTAGCGCGGAGCACGCTTCGGACGCCGTTTTATGAGCGAATCTGAAGGCTAGGCGGCTACCGCCGACTCACCAAGCTCCGCGGCCTGTAGGGCGATCACGCGCCGGTGGAGCTGGATCAGCAACGTTCCCTCTGGGCGAAGGGCCGTGGCTGACGCGGCGAGGAGCCTGCGGTAGTGCCCGAGCCCGTCGCCCGACGCGAACACGGCGGCGAAGGGCTCGCCGGCGAGCTCCGGCCGTTCGTGCTGCAGGTGCTCGGGAAGGTACGGGAGGTTTGCGACGATCAGGTCGAGCGCTCCCGGCACGCCGTCGAGAAGATCTCCGCAGAGGACGCTGATCCGGTCGTCGAGCCCGTGCCTGCGGGCGTTGGCGCAGGCGAGCTCGACAGCCGCTTCGCTGACGTCCGTGGCCCAGATTTGGGCCCGCGGGGCCCGAAGCGCGAGCGCGACGGCGATCGCGCCGGAACCGGTTCCGACGTCGGCGACGCACGCCGGCCGGTCTCCGAGCAGCTCCGCGGCGGCCGCGACGAGCGCTTCGCTCGCGGGTCGCGGCGTCATCACCTCACCGGGTGAGGTCAGCAGGTGGATCCCGCTGAACGGGGTCTCGGTCACAGTGCCTGCTTGCCTCCGACGAAGGCCTTGAGGCTTTCGTAGTCCTCCCGGCAGGCCGGGCAGCCGGAGAGATGCGACCGGAAGCCCGGCAGCTCTGCGTCCGCAACGCGGCCGGCGAGCTCGAGCTCCACGTACCGGTCGAGCTCCGCGAAGCACTGGTCGCAGCCGATCTCCGGCCCCGCCGGGCCGAGCAGCCGGCCCAGCGCCTGTTTCAAGTCCGGATGTTCCATCAGTCGATCACCTCCAGCCGGTCTCCCAGCTCGGCGCGAAGCTTTCGCCTGGCGTCGTGCAGGGTCTTGTAGAGCGCGCCTCGCGTCGTCTCCAGACGCTCGGCGAGCACGTCGATGGGAACGCCGTTCACCGCCAGCGCGACGAGCACCTGGCGCTGGTGCGGCGTCAACGCATCCTGGATCGCCCCCTTGACGGAAGCGAGGAGCTCGCTCTGCTCGAGCTCTTCGTGTGGCCCGCCGAGGCCGGTCTCGAACATGCCCCAGCTCTCCGGCTCGAGCGGGATCTCGCGGCCCTGCCACGCGCGGCGACGGAGCTTCGCGGCCGCTTCGTAGAGACCGAACTTGTAGACCCACGTCGTGAAGCGGCTCGCGCCCCGGAAGTCGTCGAGCCGGGCGAGCACCGACATGAGCGCGTCGTCGGCGGCCTCCAGTGCGATGTCGTCGAGCTCGTTGCCGCGGAGATGGGGGAGCGTCGGCCGGCGGCGCGCGACCTCGAAACGCGCCGCGCGCAGCAGGAGCGCGTGGAGACGGCCTACGGCATCGTCCCGTTCAAGCCCGCTCGACCGGAGATCGGCGAGCCAGGCACGAGACTCGTCATCGAGGGAGAGGAGAGATTTGTTCACGGGCGCGGCGACGCTAGCAACGCTCATAACTACTGGGTGTCCCGCCCGATCGGATCCTTACCGGGTAAGGCGTGAGCGAATCGGGGACACTTACCCCACGTGAAGGATTTTCAGCTCGTAATCGTCGGCGGAGGCCTTGCCTCCGCGCGGGCGATCAAGTCGTTCCGCGAGGCAGGTGGAGAGGGCGGCATCGCGCTCATCTCCAAGGACTCGACGCTGCCGTACCACCGGCCGCCGCTCTCGAAGCGGTTCCTGCGCGGCGAGACAGACGAGGAGCCGCTCGTCGAGGACGAGTCGTTCTACGCCGACAACGGCGTCGAGGTCATGCTTGAAACGGCCGTCAGCAACGTGGACACGGCCGAGCGCACAGTGGAGACGGCGGACGACACGTTCCACTATGCGCAACTCCTCCTTGCCACCGGCGCATGGCCGCGCAGGCTTCAAGCGCCGGGCGCGGAGCTCGAGAACGTCTTCACGCTTCGGACGGTCGACAATTCGAAGACGATCCGCGCGGCGGCGGCCTCCGCCGAACGGGCGGTGATTGTCGGCGCCGGGTTCATCGGCATGGAAGTTGCGTCCTCGTTGAACCAGATCGGCAAGGACGTTTCCATGATCCACCTGGGCCGCTGGCTCTTCGATCAGTTCGGCGTCGAGCAGCTGAGCGACGAGCTCGCGGCGCTGTACGAGTCCAAGGGCGTCGAGCTCGTCCTCGGGAACGAAGTCGAGGCGTTCCATGGAAACGGGCGGCTGGAGCGCGTGACGACGAAGAACGGCCGCGAGGTCGAGGCGGATCTCGCGGTGGTCGGAGTCGGCGTCGACCCGGTCACGGACTTCCTCGACGGCAGCGGTCTCGAGCTCGATAACGGGATCGTCGTCAGCCAGCGCTTCGAAACGAATGCGCCGGACGTGTACGCGGCCGGCGACGTCGCGAACTTCTTCGACCCGATCTTCGACAAGCGGCGGCGGATCGAGCACTGGTCGAACGCCAACTACCAGGGAACCGAGGTCGGCAAGATCCTCGCAGGCGCCGACGGCGGCTTCGACACGGTCTCGCAGTTCTTCACCGAGATCTTCGGGATCACGATCAACGTGTTCGGCGATGCCCATCGCGACGCGCAGGTGGTCGTGCACGGCTCGCTCGCCGACGGCGAGATGTTCGCCCTCTACGGGGACGAGAACGAGGAGGTGATCGGAGCGCTGAGCGTCGGCCAGTCGGACGACGTCGAGGAGCTGCTCAAGCGCCAGATCGCCACGCACGCCCCGCTGAACGAGCTCCTAACGCAGTTCTAGAGGAGGGCTTGGCGAAACGCAGTCTGTGCCGCAGGAGCACGCTGCTCGCCCCGAGGCAGCGTCCTCAGTCGCCCCGTATCTGACTGATACGGGGACTCCCTGCGTCCTTGCCTCGGAACGACCATCGCACTCCTGCGACGAGCGGCGTCCCGAAAAGCCCTCCTAGCCGGCGTATTCGTCGGCGACGGAGAGCGCCTCGTCGAGGATTCCGATCCCCTCGTCGAGCTCGTCGGTCGTGATGTTGAGCGGCGGGCAGACCATGACGACGTTCCAATGCGTCATCAGGTAGAGCCCGCGGTCGAGCGCCGCCTTCGCCATTCGTGCGACCGGAGCGAAGGCTTCGCCGGTGGCGTTGAAGGGGACGAGCGGCTCGCGGGTCTCGCGGTCGCGAACGAGCTCCAGCCCCCAGAAGCACCCCAGGCCGCGGACGTCGCCGATCGACGGATGGCGTTCCTGCAAGCCGCTGAGCCGCTGCTCGAACTCCGGCGCCATGGCCGCGGCGTGCTCGACGATCCCCTCCTCCTGGAAGGCCTCGATCGACGCGACCGCCGACGCGCAGGCCAGCGGGTGGCCGCTGTAGGTGAGCCCGCCGGCGAAGTACTTGTCGCGTACCCAGTCGGCGATCTCCTGCCTGATGATCATCGCGCCGAGTGGGACGTAGCCGGAGTTGATCCCCTT
>DASSCT010000002.1:0-4136 GCA_035697545.1 Gaiellaceae bacterium
GTTCTTCCACGGGCCGATGCTGGCGACGCTCGACCGCACGGATGAGCTGCTGCTCCTGTGCGGGCTAGACGTGCCCACGATCAAGAACGTCCGGCTCAGCCTGCAGACGCTCGAGCTCCTTTCCTTCCCGACCGAGCGCATCCGCGTCGTCCTCAACAGGGCGAACACCAACGTCGGGATGAAGCGTGGAGAGGTCGAGGCGGCGCTCGAGCAGGGCGTGCGCTTCGAGATCCCCAGCGACCGAGCGGTGCCGCTCGCAGTCAATCGGGGCAATCCCGCCGTCGTCTCCGACCCGAAGGCCGACTTCTCGCGCGCAGTTCGCGAGATGGCGAAGGCCCTCCAGCCGGCGTCGCCGTCCAAGTCCAAGAAGCGCTGGGGCCGCAAGCAGTCCCTCGCGAAGGCGTCGTAGGAGAGCCCAATGGGACTCCACGATCGCATCAAGGGCGGGAACGGCTCCGGGCCTGGCGACGGGAACGGCGAGGTACCGCCAGTCCAGCTCGTCGGCGCGCCGGCTCGAGACCCCGAGCCGCAGCGGCCGCACAACGATCCATACGCAGAGCTGAAGACTCGGGTCCACCACGCGTGCATCGCGAAGCTCGGCCCGCAGCTCTTCACAACCGAGACGAACGAGGACCTGCACGAGCAGGTCCATCGAGCGGTCACCGAGCAGCTCGCCCTCGACCGGACGCCCCTCACCCGCGAGGAACGCCGTCGGGTCGTCCGCGAGCTGACAGACGACATCCTCGGCTATGGGCCGCTCGAGCCCTTGCTCCGGGACGACGACGTGACCGAGGTGATGGTCAACAACTTCGACCGGATCTTCATCGAGCGGGCGGGCAAGATCGAGCGGACCGACGCGACGTTCGCCGACAACGCCCACCTCCTCCGGATCATCGACAAGATCGTCTCCCAGGTCGGGCGCCGCGTAGACGAGGCGTCCCCGATGGTCGACGCGCGCCTGCCGGACGGCAGCCGAGTGAACGCGGTCATTCCGCCGCTCTCGCTGAAGGGCCCGACACTCACGATCCGGAAGTTCTCGCGCGACCCGTACACGATGGACGACCTGATCGCGTTCGACACGCTGACGGCGAAGTCGGCCCAGTTCCTCGCCGCGTGCGTCCGCGGGAAGCTCAACGTCCTCATCTCGGGCGGCACCGGTACCGGTAAGACGACGACGCTGAACGCGGTCTCGGCCTTCATCCCGGGCGACGAGCGCATCGTCACGATCGAGGACGCAGCCGAGCTCCAACTCCAGCAGGAGCACGTGATCACACTCGAGGCCCGCCCGCCGAACATCGAGGGCCAGGGCGAGGTCCGCATCCGCGAGCTCGTCCGGAACGCGCTGCGCATGCGCCCCGACCGGATCATCGTCGGCGAGGTCCGTGGCGCCGAGACCCTGGACATGCTCCAGGCGATGAACACCGGCCACGAGGGCTCGCTGACGACGATCCACGCGAACTCTCCCCGTGACGCGCTGTCCCGCCTCGAGACGCTGGTGCTGACCGCAGGCGTCGACCTGCCTCTCCGGGCGATCCGTGAGCAGATCTCGAGCGCGTTCGACCTGCTGATCCAGATCTCCCGTCTGGTCGACGGCTCCCGCAAGATCACGAACGTCACCGAGGTCCTCCGTATGGAGTCCGACGTGGTGACCCTCCAGGACATCTTCGTCGCCAAGCCTCCGGAGGAGGACTCGCCCGCGGCCGGACGGACGCTGGCGCTGCTGACCCCGCTCGCCTGCACGGGCCTCAAGCCCCACTTCCTCGAGAAGATGGCCGCTTCGGGCGTCGGTCTCCCGCCCACGTTCTTCGAGCGGGAAGACCTCGTCCAGGCACGCCCCGCCTTCGCCGCCGGGTACGGCCGATGACCTGGAAGCGCGAGCGGATCCGGCTCCGGCTCGGCATTGCCCTCGGCGCCGTCGCGCTCGTCGCGGTGCCGGCAGCGAACGCCGGGGTGAAGGTCTCGGGTGTCGACGCCACGTCCTTTCCGCGGATCCGGATGACCGTCGTCACCTCACAGCCCTCGGGAAAGCCGCCGGCCTTGAAGGAGAACGGCCGTCCCGTCAGCAGCGGCTTCCGTGCCGAGAACCTTGCAGCGGCAAAGAGCGTGGTGCTCGCCGTCGACCGCTCGCGGTCGATGCGCGGCAAGCCCTTTGCCGACGCAGTCGCCGCTGCACAGGCGTTCGTCCGAGCCAAGCTGCGACAGGACCGGGTCGCCATTGCGACCTTCGCCACCAGTCCCGTGATGCTCACGGGCTTCTCCGCGCAGCCGGCAGACGCCCAGAGCGCTCTCGGCTCGCTGAGCGTGGATGCCGTGGAAGGGACGACGCTCTACGACGGGATCGTCAAGTCGGCGAGGTCGTTCGTCGGTGAGTCGAACAGCGGCCGCGTCGTCATCGTGGTGACGGACGGCAACGAGACCCGGAGCACGGCGACGCTCGAAAGCGCGATCCACGCTGCCCGCGAGGCAGGTGTCCTCGTCTATGTGGTCGCGATCGAGAGCCGCCAGTTCAATCCGGCGCCCCTGAGGGCACTTGCTCGGGATACAGGCGGCAGCTATCGCGGAGCCGGATCGAGCGGCGAGCTGCGGAACGTGTACGCGGGAATCGCCGCGGAGCTCCGCCGCACGTGGCGCGTCGAGTACCTCACCTCCGCGCGAGGCGGCGACGCACTCAGGCTCGACGCCTCCGTGCCGAAGCTCGGAGGGGGGTCGGCCCAGCTCACGATTCCCGGCGAAAGCGGCGTCGAACGATCGGCGCCATCCAGGCTCCTGCCGCAAACGGCGTACGAGAGCTTCCTCGGCACTCAAGTCGTGGGCGCGCTCGTCGGTCTCCTGGCGCTTCTCGCCGGCACCTTCATGCTCACCTCGGTCCGCGGCTCTCGCCTCAGGAGGCGACTCGCTCCGCACATCGGGCCGACGGCGACGAAGCGGAAACAGGAGCGTCAGCGGCTCCAGGCCGCAGCCGGTCTCTTCCGTGCGACCGAGCGCACCTTCGGACACTGGCGGCACTGGATCGCCCTCGGCCGACTGCTCGAACGAAGCGACGTCCCGCTCCGCACGGTGGAGTTCGTCTATCTCAGCTGCGGTACCGGCTTGGCCGCTGGACTGGTCGCCGGCATCCTTGCACAGGGCACACTGATGATCCTCGCGGTGATGGCGGGCGGGGCCGCCGTCCCGTGGCTCGTTGTCTACATCAAGGGCAGGAAGCGGACCGCGGCATTCGAGAACCAGCTGCCCGACCTGCTGATCACGCTCGCAGCCTCGCTCAAGGCCGGCCACAGCTTCAAGACCGGCCTCCAGACGATCGTCGACGAGGGGCGTCCGCCCGCCAGCAAGGAGCTGAAGCGCGTGCTCACCGAGGCGCAGCTCGGGCGGCCGATCGACGAATCGCTGGCCGAGATGGCCGAGCGCCTGGGCTCGAAGAACTTCGAGTTCGTGATCACGGCTGTGACCATCCAGCGCCAGGTCGGCGGCAGCCTGGCGGGGCTGATCGACATGGTCGCTGACACCGTTCGCCAGCGGCAGCAGTTCATCCGGAAGATCAAGGGCCTGACGGCGATGGGACGGGCGGGCGCCTACGTGCTCGTTGGCCTGCCCTTCTTCATCGCAGCCGTGATCACGCTCATGAACGGCTCGTACATGGATCCGCTGTACCACACGTCCACTGGACACAAGCTGATCATCACGATGCTGGTGATGATGGCCTTCGGGAGCCTCCTCCTGAAGCGAATCGTGTCGTTCAAGGGTTAGGAGGAGCCGCCAATGTTGCTGCTGATCATCGCTGTCGCCTGTCTCGCCGGAGCCGTGTTCCTCGCCGGCGAGGTTGCGACGCTGCCGTCGCGCGAGCGTGCGCGCTCGATGCGCCGGGCGACGACGTACGGCTTCATCCGAATCGCCTCGCCCCTCGACCAGCAGCGGCTACGCGAGAGGGCGTTCGAGCCTCTGCGCGAGACCTTCGCCAAGTGGGTCCTGAAGGTCAACCCGCGAACGAGCATGGAAGCGATCTCGCTCCGGCTGCTCGGCGCAGGCCTCGGACGGCGCCTCTCGCCGACCGGGTTCCTGGCTGCGAAGGGCTTCCTCGCCGTCGGCGGCGCGCTCATGGGCGTCCTGATCGTGTCGGCCACCGGCTCCGGCCTGGG
>DASSCT010000003.1:0-3033 GCA_035697545.1 Gaiellaceae bacterium
GAGCAGGCGCCTGACGAACCTGTGCGTCTTGAGCTCCTGGAGCAGGTCGTGCACGGAGAGCTCGACGTCGCGGTAGTCGAGCCCGACCACCATCCCGATCGTGAGCATGTCGTCGCCCATCGGATAGATGAACGAGCCGCCGAACTCGCGGTACTTGCGTCCTCCCCGCAGCGGCCAGCCCATCGTGTGGATGACGCGGTCGAGCGGCTTTGCGACCTTCCACACCTCCTTCACGCCCAACGCCCACACCTGCGGGTTTTCGCCGGCGAGCCCGAAATGGTCGAGCGCGACTCCGGTCAGATGTCCCTGCGTTCCCTCGGCGAGCACCGTCACCTTCGCGGTGACGTCGGAGCCGGGCTCGAAGTTCGCGAGGGGCTCGCCGTCCTTACCCCGCCCTTTGTCGCCGGTGCGGACGCCCACCGTCCGCGCCCCGGTGACGAGGAGCTTCTGGGCCGCGGTCTCGGGAAGGATCGCCGCACCGCCGGCCTCCGCCTGCTCGGCGAGCCAGCGCGAGAACTGGGAGAGCGAGGCGACGAAGTTTCCGTCGTTGCCCATCGTCGGCGGAGTCGGGATCCGCAGCGCCGAGCTCGGAGTCAGGTAGTAGACGCCCTCGTGGTCGACCGGGCCGTAGGAGGGGATGTCCTCGATGCGCAGCCCGCGGCCGCGAAAGAGGCGTCGAAGCCCACGCGGATTGACGACAGCACCGGACACGAGATGCGCGCCAACGCTCTTGCCCTTCTCGAGCACGGCGACGGGCACCTCGCCGAGGCGTTCGGCCATCTCGGGCGACTCTTCGAGCAGCTGTCCGAGCCTGATCGCGCAGGCGAGCCCCGCAGGACCCGCACCGACGATCAGCACGCCGACGTCGATTCGCTCCTCCGGCGGGTCGCTCGGCGCGGCGACGAACTCGCTCGGATCGAACGGGGGAGGAAAGTCAGCGGGTCTCACGCGGCGAGGCGGTTCTCACTCCCGGGACGCATGCTGCGTGATCCTAGGACGCGTAGCGTGTCAGGATTTCCTCTGGCGGACGAGCTCGGTCAGCTTCGGCACGATCTCGTGCAGGTCGCCGACGACCCCGAGATCGCAGAAGTCGAAGATCGGTGCGTTCGGATCCTTGTTGATCGCGACGATCACGCCTGAGCTCTGCATCCCGACCTTGTGCTGAATCGCGCCGGAGATCCCGCAGGCGATGTAGAGCTTCGGTGAGACGGTCTTCCCGGTCTGGCCGACCTGGGTGGAGTACGGGTACCACCCCGCGTCGACCACTGCCCGGGTCGCCGCCACGGCGCCTCCGAGCGCCTGCGCGAGCTCCTCCACGAGCTTGAAGTTGTCCGGAGACCCCAAGCCGCGTCCGCCGGCGACGATCACCTCGGCGTCCTCGATCGACGGTCCCTCGCTCTCGGCATGGGCCTGTTCGACCATGTTCGCGCCAAGTGAGAAGTCCTCGAAGTCCACTTGGAAGTCCTCGACCTCCGCTTCGCCGCCGGACTCGCGCGGGTCGAAGGTCCCGGCACGGATCAGCGCCAGCCGCGGCTCGCCGTTCCAGCCCACGTCGACGTAGACCGTGTCGCCCAGCGCCGGCCGTTTGCCGATCAGCGTTCCGTTCTCCTGCACGAGATCGGTGAGATCCCAGTTGAGCCCTGCGCCGAGCCGAGCCGACAGGCCGGCAGCGACGTCCGCCGAGAGCACCGACGCCGCGAACAGAACCGTGTCGAACCCCTGGTCGCTGACGAGCTTCCCCAGCGCGTCGACGCGCGGCTGCGGCAGCGGCTTCTCCAGCTCGGGCTGGTCGGCGACGTATACCTTCGAGGCCCCATAGGCACCGGCGGACGCGGCGAGGTCGCGGACGCCGGAGCCGAGGACGACGCCCGAGACGTCTCCACCTAGCTCGGCCGCCTTCGACAGCACGCCGAGCGAGGGCTTGAGCAGCTCGCCCTCGTGATGCTCGAGGAAGACCAACGTCCGCACTAGAGGACTTTCTTCTCCGCCAGGTACTCGACGATCTTCTCCGCCGCGCTCCCGTCGTCTTCGATCTTGACCGTGTCGCCGCGGGGCGGCGGATCGTTCAAGGCCTGGACGACGGTCTTGGAGCCAGGTTCGCCCACTCCTCCCGCGTCGACGCCGAGCTCGGAGACCGTGACGGCGCGTTGCGGCTTCGAGCGGGCACCCATGATCCCCTTGAGCGACGGGTAACGCGGCTCGTTAATTGCGTCGGATACGGCGACGACGGCAGGGAGCGGTGCTTCGATCGTGTCGTAGCCGAACTCCGTCTGGCGCTTCCCGGTCACCTTCCCGTCCGCGACCGTAAGCTCGGCGACCTGCGAGATCACGGGCCGTCGGAGCCGATCGGCCACCGCTGCCCAGAGCACGGCGCCGTCGGAGTCGCCGGCCTGCTGTCCGAAGAGGATGAGATCGGCGCCCTCGGGCTCCAGTGCCGCGGCGAGCACGTTCGTCGTCCCGACGAGATCCGAGCCCGCCGCCGCGTCGTCGGTGACGAGGAGAGCGGCGTCGGCACCCATCGCGAGCGCCTTCCGGACCGAGTCCTGGGCGCTCTGCGGCCCCATCGACACGACAAGCACCTCGCCGCCCTGGGCGTCCTTGATCCGCAGCGCCTCTTCGACAGCATTCGTGTCGAAGGGGTTGATTGCGCCCTCCCCCGAGCGGTCGAGCCGCTTCGTCGCGGGGTCGATTCGCGCGTGACTGGTGCCCTCGGGGACGTGTTTGACGCAGACGGCGATCTTCACGGGGAGAGAACTCTAATCGGCCGCACCGGCAAAGCCTTTTCTGGTCGGCGTCGCCTAGTCGGCGCCTTAGATGCGAGATCCGACGCTGATTTTCGCCGAGGGCTCTGCTAGGGTCTTGCGCTTCGAGCGCGAACCGGAGCGCTGGGTCCCAGCATTGAGCGGCCACCGGACGACAGCCCGAGCAATTCTCCTTGTCGCCATCCTCGGCCTCATGGCCGGCCAGGCGTCCGCAATTCCCGATCCCGGCACCGGGCCCAAGCCCAAACCGGCGACGCAGAAGAGCCCGACC
>DASSCT010000004.1:0-8970 GCA_035697545.1 Gaiellaceae bacterium
TAGTCGACCTGCACGCGGTCGAGCAGCGCGGCCGACGCCCGGCCCGTGCGGATCGAGTTCAGCTCGCCGTGCATGGACTCCACCGACCTGTCCATCCGGCGGGTGGCGTCCTGAATCAGCTCGTCGATCATGCGCTTCCTCCCGGGGTCGAGATGATCGTGCCGACGCGCTCCCCGTGGACGACCCGCCTGATGTTGCCCTCGACGAGCGCGAAGACGTAGATCGGGAGCCCATTGTCCATGCAGAGCGAGAGTGCCGTCGTGTCCATCACACGCAGTCCGCGCTCGATTGCCTGGAGATGGGTCAGCTCGGGGACCAGCTTCGCGTCCGGGTCGATCCGCGGATCGCCTTCGAGGACGCCCTCGACTGCGTGCTTGGCCATGAGGATCGCGTCGGCGCCGATCTCGAGCGCGCGCAAGGCGGCCGCCGTGTCTGTTGTGAAGAACGGGTTCCCCGTGCCTGCCGCGAAGATCACGACACGGCCCTTCTCCAGGTGACGGATCGCGCGGCGGCGGATGTACGGCTCTGCCACCTCGGACACGTGGATCGCCGAGAGCACGCGCGTGTGCAACCCCCGCCGCTCGATGACGTCCTGGAGCGCCAGCGAATTGAGCACCGTCGCGAGCATGCCGGCGTAGTCCGCCGTGGCCCGGTCCATTCCCTCCGCCGCGGCGCTCATGCCGCGGTAGATGTTCCCGGCCCCGACCACGATTGCGATCTCCACGCCACGCTCGTGAAGCTCGAAGATCTCCTCGGCGATTTGCTCGAGCTCGTGAAGGTCGATGCCGTAGTCCCTCTCGCCCATCAGGGCCTCGCCCGAGAGCTTCAGCAGCACCCGGCGGAACGCCGGTCTGCCGTCGGCCTCGCCGTTAGTCGGCAAGGGCGTAGCGCTGGTATTCGAGGACGTCGAGCTCGTGCTCTTCGAGCGCCTTGGCGACGGTCTTGCCCGTGTCGTGGATCCACTCCTGGTCGGGCAGCACGTTCTGGCCGAAGAAGCGCTTGGAGAGCATGCCCTCCACGATCTTCTCGCGGTGCTCTTCCGGCCGGGACTGGACTTCCGGCAGCTTCGCGAAGATCTCGCGCTCTGTGGCGAGATCCTCTTCGGCAATCTCGCCGCGCGTCGCATAGAGCGGTGCCGCGAACGCGATGTGCATCGCCAGGAGCCTGGCGATCTCCGCCGGCCCGCGGGCTCTGACGAGCACGCCGATCTTGTTCGCCGGCGGGTGGACATACGCGGACAGGACCTCGTCCTCGCCCTGCTTCTCGTACCGGGTCGCGCCGCGGACGACGATGTTCTCGCCGATCTTGCCGACGAGCTCCATCCGCTCGGCCTCAAGCGAGTCGGCCGCTTCGGGGCCACCCTGCTCGACGGCGTCGAGGACCTTCTCCGCGTAGGCCAGGAACTCGTCGTTCTTGGACACCGGCTCGGTCTCGCACCCGATCGCTACGAGCGTCCCGTACCTGTCCGTCATCCGCGCGAGGACGACGCCCTCGGTCGTCTCACGGCCGGCGCGCTTGCCGGCCTCAGCCATGCCGCGCTCGCGCAGGAGCTTCTTCGCGCTCTCGAGATCGCCTTCGGTCTCCTGCAGGGCGCGCTTCGCGTCCATCATCCCCGCGCCTGTCTCGTCGCGGAGCTCCTTGACGAGCGTCGCCGGAATCTCAGCCATCGGTCCTCTCCTCTGCCGTCTCGGTTGCCCTTTCGGGCTCGCCGGACGCTTCGGGCTCCGCCTGCGCTTCGGCCTCCGGCTGCGCTTCGGCCTCCGGCTGGGCCTCGGGCTCCGGCTGGGCCTCGGCCGCGGCCTCGGGCTCAACCTGGGGCGCCTCCGCCTCCTCCTCCGGCTGGCCGTTCGTCACGGCCGCCGCCTCGAACTCCTCTGGCCTCGCCTGCTGCTTTCCGGCCTCGATCGCGTCGGCGATCGCGCGGATTACGAGCGTGCAGGAGCGAATCGCATCGTCGTTGCCGGGAATGACGTAGTCGGCCTCGTCCGGATCGCAGTTCGTGTCGACGAGCGCGACGATCGGGAGCCCCAGGCGGCGCGCCTCGCGGACGGCGATCTGCTCCTTGCGCAGGTCGACGACGAAAACGGCGTCCGGCTGACGCTTCAGATCAGCGACGCCTCCGAGGTTTGCCTCGAGCTTCTCCAACTCGCTGAGCATGGTCAGGCGCTCCTTGGCGGGAAGCAGGTCGAGCTGACCCTCGTCCTTCAGACGACGCAGCTCGTGCATCCGGTCGATCCGGGCGGACATCGTCCGCCAGTTCGTGAGCAGGCCGCCGAGCCAGCGGTGGTTCACAAATGGCATTCCGACGCGCGTCGCCTCCTGGGCGATCGCGTCCATGGCCTGCTTCTTGGTGCCGACGAAGAGGATCGTCCCGCCTCGGCCCGCCACGTCGCGCGCGAACTCGTAGGCCTTGTCGATCAGCTCGGCCGTCTGCTGCAGGTCGATGATGTAGATGCCGCCGCGCTCCGTGAAGATGAAGCGCCGCATCTTGGGATTCCAGCGGCGAGTCTGGTGGCCGAAATGAACCCCGGCCTCCAGGAGGTCTCTCATCGAGACGACTGACATTCGTGGGTTTCCCCCTTCTTCTGGTTGCTCAACTACTCCGGTGGGACGACGTGGACCCGCTCAGGGCGGGCACCGCCACGACGCCGGTCCACCGGGTCGATTTCCGGAGCGCCGATTCTAGCGAAGCTCCTGCAGATACCCGGCCAGCTCACCCGGAAGCGGCGACTCGGCCCCGACCGGCTCGCCCGTCATCGGATGCATGAAGGCAAGGCGGGTCGCATGCAGGAATTGCCTGCCCAGTGCGGGCTCGGGCACGCCGTACACGGGATCCCCGACCACGGGGAGCCCGATCGCGGCCAGGTGGACGCGGATCTGGTGCGTGCGTCCCGTCTCGAGCCGCACGTGTAGCAGCGCGTACTCGTCGAACTGTTCGACCAGCTCGAAGTGCGTCACGGCCTCCCGAGGACGGTCCGTGTCGAGGGACTGCCGCGTCGGCTCACGGCGATCGCGTCCGATCGGCGCCTCGATCCGGCCCGCACGCGACCGCGGCCGGCCGCGGACGAGCGCAAAGTAGGTCCGTTCGAGCTCGCGCCGCTGGACGAGCCGCTTCAGCCGCGCGTGGGCCTCCTCCGAGCGCGCGACGACAAGCAGCCCTGACGTGTCCCGGTCGAGCCGGTGCACGATCCCGGGCCGCTCGGCCTCCCCACCGGCTGCCCCATGCGCCAGGACACCGTGGACGAGCGTGCCCGTTCCATGTCCCGCGGAGGGATGGACGACGACACCGGCAGGCTTGTCGACGACCAGCAGATGCTCGTCCTGGTGAACGATGCGCAGTCCAACGTCTTCGGGCTCGAGTGGAGCCGGAGCCTCGGGCCGCTCGAGCTCGAGCTCTTCCCCGCCGGAAAGACGTGCGCTCTTGCGTGCCGCGGCACCGTCAACGAGCACGGAGCTCCCCTGCAGCAGCCGCTCGGCCTCCGCTCGAGAGCCGACCTCGGGAAGACCCGCGAGGAAGCGGTCGAGCCGGAGCCCGGCCGCCTCGCTAGGAACCTTGACTCGGAACCTTGACGGTTCGGGCACGGCGAGGCTCGCGATCGGCGAGCAGGAGCGCGCCGATCAGCACCGCGACGCCGCCGACGATGAAGGCGTCCGCGAGGTTGAAGGCCGGCCAGAAGCGGAAGTCCAGGAAGTCGGTGACATGGCCGAGGCGTACCCGGTCGATCAGGTTCGAGAGGCTCCCGCCGAGGAGGAGGCCGAGCGCGACGGGCAGGATCGGATGCCGCGCTCCGGAGCGGGCGAAGAAGACGAGCATCCAGGCAACGGCGACGCCGGTCAGGAAGATGACGAACGCCGTCGCCGTCGGGAAGAGCCCGAAGGCGATCCCCGAGTTCTGCACATGGTGAATCGACAGCGGCCCCGCGACGTCCACCGACTCTCCGAGGGCTAGCTCTGCTGCGACGACGGCCTTTGTCACCTGGTCCGCGACGACTGCGGCCAGCGCCACAGCGACGAGGCCGACCCATTGCCGCCAGCCGGCCGCAAGCGAGCGACCGGCGGCCCACTGGGGCACGACCCCGTTCGTCGCCGATCCGACCCGCATCTCGGTGCCGGACCCGCGCGGTTGCTCTAGCCCCGTTCCTCTTCCCGTTTGCAATCGATACACAGGGTCGCCCAAGGCATCGCCTCGAGCCGCTCCGGGGCGATCGGTCGCCCACAGTTGACACAGATGCCATACGTGCCCGCGTCGATCCGAGCGAGCGCGGCGTCGATGGCCTCGAGCAGCCGCTCGTCGTGCTCCTCCAGCGTGTAGTCGATCTCGCGGTCGACCGTCTCCGTCGCCGTGTCGGCCATGTGCTGGTCCGCGCTGCCGGAGACCAGCTCACCCGTTTCCTCGACGAGCGTGCCCAAATTCTCCTTGTGGAGATAGTCGATGGCCTCGAGGACCGCACGCCGCTTGTCGATCAGGAGCTCGCGGAACTGTTCGGTCTCGACCATGCTCATCGTGAGAGCGCCAGCCTCCGCTCGGCCTCCTCGGCGGTCAATCCCGAGATCTCCACGGTCTTGTCCCGTGCTCCACGGCCGGCCACCAGGCGAACGCTCCCGGGCGCGACATCGAGCGTTCGGGCGAGGAGGTCGAGCGCCGCCTCGTTGGCCTTGCCACGCTCAGGAGGGGCAGCGACGCGGAGCTTCCACGCCTCGCCGTACCGGCCGACGACACCGGACGTTCCCGAGCTCGGAATGACGCGCAGCCGGAGTCGAGTCGAAGGCCCTCCCACGCTCGGATTCTAGGCGGCGGCGGCTTCCTCGGCGTCCGGCACCTCGTCGACCGCTGCAAGAGCGCCCTGCAGGAGCTCCCGCAAGCGCCGGACGTCCCCCATGAGGCGTTCCCGCTCGGCGGTTGCCGCGAACGTGATCCGGCGTGCCTCGGCATGCGCCTCCTCCACGATCCGCTCCGCGTCGCGACGCGCGCCCTCGCGCTGCTCCTGAGCGGCAGCTTCGGCGGAAACGAGCGTCCTGCGCAGAAGCGACTCGAGCTCGCGGTGTCGCTGGAGGTCTTCCTCCAGGCTCTCGACGCGGTCGGCGAGATCGGCGCGCTCCCGCCACACCTCCTCGTAGCTCTCCGCGACCTCGTCGAGCAGGCGCTCGACCGCGTCGCGGCGGTAGCCCCAGACGCCGCGGCCGATCGGCACATGTCGGATCTCAACGGGCGTCAATCCCATTGCTCACCTCCTTCACTGCAGTCGGTCGAGCAGCTCGATGGCGAGGCGGCCCGCGATGAACAGGACGATCACGGCCACCATCGGGGAGAGGTCCAGCGGGCCGAGCGGCGGAAGGATCCGGCGAAAGAGCCGCAGGTAGGGCTCGCAGACGTCGTAGAGGAAGCGCTGGATCCGGCTCAGCCAGATCGAGTACGGCAAGCGGATCCACGACATCAAGACGTACGCGAAGATCAGGAGCACGTAGACCCAGACGAAGACCTGCACGAAGTTCTGGACCGACGAGACCCAGTCCGCGAGCAGGATCGAAGCTGCGCCTACCGCACCCACTGCTGCATTTTCTGCTTTCCCAGCGGTTCCCCTGCGGCTGAACCCTCTGCCTCGCCCTCTTAGACTCGGTCTGGCCCGCCGATGACACTTGCCGAGCTCGCCGTGACGATCGCCCTGCTCGGAGGTCTCGGGCTCGTGGCGAGCCGTTTCGGGCTCTCTGCGATCCCTGCCTACCTCCTTGCCGGCCTGTTGCTGGGCCCGAACGAGCCGAAGCTGCTCGCTCTGGTCGAGCCGTCCGACGTCACCCACTTCGTGGCCGAGCTCGGAATCGTCTTCCTGCTCTTCTTTCTCGGCCTCGAATTCACGATCGGCCGAGTGCTGCGGACCCGCAGGCATGCTCTGTTCGGGGGCGTGATCGACTTCGCCGTGAACGCCAGCCTCGGCCTCGTGGTCGGCGTGGCGGCGTTCGGGTTGGACTTCGCCGCATTGATCCTGGCTGCGGCGATCTACGTCTCGTCCAGCGCGATCACCGTGAAGGGGCTGATCGACTTCCGTCGGCTCGCGGACGACGAGACCGACCTCATCTTGGCCATCCTCGTCGCCGAGGACCTGGTGATCGCCTTCGTCCTGGGGTTCGCATCCGGTGGCGGCGGCGAGCTAGGCGAGACGCTCGCGATCGTCGCAAAGGCAGTCGGGTTCATCGCCGTCGCCCTGGCCGCGTCGAATTGGCTCACCGGCCCGATCGACCGGTTCCTCGACTGGCTGCCGCGCGAGTTCTTCCTGCTGGCTGTCGTCGCGTTCGTCGTCGGGATGAGCGCAATCGCACAGGAGCTCAATCTCTCCGAGGCGATCGGCGCACTGATGGCCGGCGTCGTGCTCTCCGAGACTTCCGTGCGCGAGGAGATCGAGGAGCGTTTCTTCAGCTTCCGAGACGTCTTCGCCGCGCTCTTCTTCTTCGTCTTCGGCCTGTCGATCGACGTCGCTGCGATCGACGACGTTGGCTGGATCCTCGCCGCGGCCGTCGTCGTCACCGTGATCGGCAAGATCGGAAGCACCATGCTCGCCGGTCGAGTCGGAGGCTTCACCCGGCGGCAGAGCTTCAACGCCGGCGTCGCGCTGGTCGCCCACGGGGAGTTCACCGTCATCCTCGCGCAACTCGCGACCGAGAACCCCGCCATCTCAGCGACCAGGCAGGCCCAGCTCGTGGCCTTTGCCGGCCTCTATGTCCTGATCACGGCGACGCTCGGGCTTGTGCTGATGAAGGAATCCAAGCTGCTCGGCCGGCGCCTGTTCCCAATGCCGGGTGCGCCTGCAAGTGATGCTGCCTAGCTTCTGGCTCTGGCGCCGCGTGATCGCGGGCCAGAAGCAGGCTTGCATCGCTTGCAGGCGCACTAAACTCGCCGAAGGGAGGTAGAGGAACGAATGCCGATCGATGTCCGAGAAGCTCGTCTCCCCGGTGTCGGCGTCAAGTACGGCTTCCGTCTCGACGCCGGCGGCCGGATCTCGCTCATCCTCCACAACGACGGGAAGCGGGAGCTCTATTGGTTCCGGCGCGCCGACGACGACGAGCCGAGCGCCGTGATCACGCTCGACGACGACGAGGCTCGCCAGCTCGGGGCCCTGCTCGGAGGCGCCTACCAGCGGCCCAAGATCGTGGAGGACCTCGAGATGGCCCTCGGAGAGCTGTCCATCGAATGGGTGAGGGTCCCGGACTCCAGCCTTCTGATCGGCAAGACCCTTGCGGAGGCGGCGCTGCGCGCGAAGACGGGGATCACGATCATCGCCATCCTCCGCGAGCCCGAGCCGGTGTCAGGCGCGCAACCGAACGACGTCATCCAGCAGGGTGACACCCTCGTCACAGTCGGGAAGGCCGGCCAGTACGCAGCGTTCCATCGCCTCTTGGAACGGGGCGACAGCGGCGAGTAACAGCGTTAGGCCTGGTTGAAGAAGCCGCCGCGCTCGAGGAGCTGGGCGCGCTGCTCGGCCGAGACTTCGACGTTCGCGGGCGTTAGGAGGAAGACCTTGTCCGCGATGCGTTGCATGCCGCCTTCGAGGGCGTACGTGAGGCCGCTCGCGAAGTCGATCAGGCGCTTGGAGAGCTCCGAGTCGACGCCCTGGAGGTTGAGGATCACCGGCGTGTAGTCCTTGAAGCGGTCGGCGATCGTCTGCGCGTCGTTGAAGCTGCGCGGAACGACGAGGTGGACGCGGACGGAATTCGTTTGCGAGGGCACCGGCTGGAGCTCGGGGCGCCGCTGACGTGACGCCGCCGCCGCGCGGCTCGGCGCCGGCTCAGGATCGGTCCAGTCGTCGAACTCGCGGCTCTGCCGGCGACGGGTGGAGAGACGACGGACGTTCGGGCGCTCTGCGTAGGTGCGCTCGAGCTCCTCGTTCGTGACGTAGCCGTCCTCGTCCCACTCTTCCTCGTCCTCTTCGGCGATGCCGAAGTAGACGAGGGTTCGGTTCCAGACGTCTGAAAATCCCATTGAGCAGGGATGTTAACCGGGATCGCGGCCGTACAAGGCGCTGCCAACGCGGACGAGGGTCGCGCCTTCCTCGGCCGCCACGCGGTAGTCCTGGCTCGTGCCCATCGAGAGCTCCTCGAGCCCGAGGCGTTCCGCCAGCTCGCGGAGATGCCGGAAATAGGGTCTCGACTCCTCGGGATCGCGGGCGAGCGGCGGCATCGTCGAGAGGCCGCGGACCTCGACGGGTGCCCGTTCCAGGAAGGCCTCCAGTTCGTCTGGGGCGATCCCGGATTTCGATGTCTCGCCGGCCAGATTCACCTGGACGAGCGTCGGTACCTCGAGCCGCTGGGCCGCCGACTCCGAGTCGAGCGAGTGCACGAGCTCGCAGATGGCATTCACCGTCTTCGCCTTGCGGCTCTGCAGATGGCCGATGAAGTGCCAGCGGAATGCATCCCCGTGGGCGGCATGCTTCGCCTCGAGATCCTGCGCTCGATTTTCGCCCACGATTTCGATCCCGGCCTCGGCCAGGACCGACATCTCCTCCGGAGACACGTACTTCGTGGCCGCGACCACCGTCACGTCTGGGCCGACCTCGGCCCGGATCCGCTCGTAGCGCTCGCGGACTTCTTCAGGCGACAGCTGCGATCACGCCTTGGCGGCCGGTGGTGCCCCGGTCACGGCGATGCGAGAAGAAGAGCTCCGGATGGCAGAACGAGCAGAGGTCGGTGCGCTCGACCTCGGCGACTCCCGCACGGTTGAGCGCGAGCTCCGTGGCCCGCCAGAGATCGAGTCGCCCGTCGACCAGCACCTCGGTCCCGAAAGCGGCCTCGAACGGCTCTGCGACGTCGCTGCCGACCTCGTAACAGCACGGCCCGATTCCGGGGCCGATGGCAGCCGCCAACCGGCCCTTCCCGAGCGCCTCGACGCCGTTCTGGACGATTCCGGCGAGAAGGCCGCGCCAGCCGACATGCAGAATCGCGAGGGCGGGGCGCTCGCCGTCCATCCGAGCAATCGCCACG
>DASSCT010000005.1:0-23956 GCA_035697545.1 Gaiellaceae bacterium
CGGCCGGGCGGCTCAGCGCTTCGTTGCGCTAGAGGTTCCTAAGCTCCGAGAGCAGGCGGTCGATCTCTTCGGCAGTGTTGTAGTGGACGATCCCGACGCGGACGGCGCCGTCCGCGAGCCGCAGACGCCGCATCACCTCGACGGCGTAGTAGTCGCCGTGCCAGACGAAGATGCCGCGTTTCGCGAGGTGCTCGGCGAGCGCGGCTGGGCTCTTGTCAGGGAGCGTGATCGCGAAGGTGGGCACGCGTCCTTCGATCGTGGCCAGGCCGTGTAGGCGGATGGCGGCGGGCAGGCCGTCCAGGAAGCGCTGCCCGAGCTCGCGCTCGTGCGAGGTGATTGCGTCCCAACCAAGGGACTCGACGTACTCGACCGCGGCGACGAATCCGGCCAGTAGCTCGTGTTGCATGGTGCCGGTTTCGTAGCCCGGCGCCGGGCGCACCTTGTACGGGCGCCAGCGCTCGAGCAGCTCACGCCGGACGAAAGCGAGCCCGAGATGGGGGCCGTAAAATTTGTACGGCGAGCAGAGGAGCACGTCGGCACCGATGGAGGCCACGTCGATCGGCCCGTGCGGTGCGTAGTGGACGGCGTCCACCCATGCGAGGGCGCCCGCGTCGTGCGCGAGGGCACAGATGCGCTCCGCGTCGACGACCGTGCCGAGCGCGTTGGACGCCCACGGGAACGCGACCACCCGAGTCCTGTCGGAGAGCTGCTCCTCGAGATCGGAGAGGTCGTAGTCGGCGAACCGGACCCGGATGCCGAGGTCGTGTCCGAGCTCGAGCCAGGGAGAGACGTTCGCGTCGTGGTCGAGCCTCGTGGCGACGACCTCGTCGTTCTCGCTCAGCTCGCGGCCCACGGTGCGGGTGAGCATGAAGTTGAGGTTCGTCATGCTCGGCCCGAAGATCGTCTCGTCCTCGGAGCAGCCGAGAAACCGGGCCGCGGCTCCTCGGGCGTTGTCGATCAGCTCGCCCGTTCGACGGCTCGTCTCGAAGGCGCCGCCGACATTGGCGTTCGACTCGCGCAGGTAGCCGGCGATCGCTTCGATGACAGAGTCGGGAACCTGGGTCCCGGCCGGGCCGTCCAGGAACACGAACGGACGCTGGAGCGCGGAGAAGCGCGCCCGCACCGCCTCGACATCGAGGACTGCGGTGCTCATGACCGTTGTGCCGAGCGTCCGGCGTGTCGACCGGTCGTTTCAGACGGCGGCGCGGGCCGAGCCCGCCCCGCCTGAAGGAGACACCGCAAGCGGCGTCTCATAGATCGCGCCCGTTGACCCGCCAGCTGTAGCGGGGCGCGGGGTCGAGCGATGCGCTGACGAAGCAGCCCCACTCGGCGCTCTCAAACAGCGCCCGAAGATCCTCGTCCGAGATCCCGTTCTGGAGCTGGACGTCCATCCGGCACTCGATGTTGGTGAAGCCGTAGCGGTCGTCCTGCTCGCGCCGAGTGACGGTTCCGGAGACGTAGGCGGAGGCCTCGACGTCGACGTTTCGCTGTCGGGCGAAGTACTGGAGGCTCGAGAGCGAGCAGCGGGCCAGCCCGGCGAGGAGAAGATGCTCGGCCTTTGCGTCCTCGAGCTCGAGCGGCTGGCCGTCCGCGGAGAGCCCTTCGTCGTCGAGGGTCACCCAGTAGTCGAAGTGTTTGGCCCGAACTGCCACCGTCCGGTGCGCAATTTACGGTCCCGCTCGTGCGTTTGCGTACGTTGAACGAGGCCGAGTGCTACGCGCGGTGCTACGGCGTCCACGAGGAGAGCGTCAGCATCGTCCGCTTCGAGCCTCGCCGTAGTCGCTTCGAGATCACCCTGAGTGGCGAGGACATCAGGCGCCTGTTTGAGTTGCGTCTCGATGCCCGAGAGCCCGAACCCGAGCTCGACGCCGCGTAGCTCGAGCGCCGTTCCTGATGTCCTCGCGCCCGGTCTGCGGGTGCTCTTGAGGAGTATTCCTAAGTTTCCAACACAGTCCAGCGAGACACGCTGGCAGAGCCGTCACTCCTCGATGCCGCGACACGCGCCATCGTCAGCCCTCCGGGACTCGACTTAGGCAGCGCCCCGGTACATCGTGCAGTTTTCCTCGTCGAGTCGCTCGCAGCGCGGCAGGATCGATATGTCAAGTCCGCGTTGCTCAGCCTCGCTCGGGCAGTCGCGTTGGAGGGTATGGAGGACCACGAGGTAGCCCTCACGCGAGTTCCCGGGGGCCAAGACGTCGTACTCCTCGACCTGATCTCCAAGGTCGCCGCACGAATCACCGGATGCGGTGGACGAGCCTCCACAGCCGGCGAGTGTCATCGCTGCGGACAACAGGACCACTGTCCCGAGTGCGAGAAGCGGCTTCTGTCGGGCACCGAGAACTTGTCGTCGAGACCTGAGCATCTTCGTTCCTCCTCAGTAGCCCATGTCGCGGCACGCCGACGCTGAGGCCTCGTAGTCGGCCATCATCCCGTCGACCGCGACCCTCATCTCTCCCACGCCCGGGTTCCGTGCGCTGAGGCGGATGCCTTCGAGGCTTCCGACGTTGAAGTCGAGGTCCCAGATCTTCTGCTCCAGCTCGTCCAGGACGGCCGGTTCGCAGGTCGGACCGCGCCGGATGATCGCGTGGATCCCGTCGAGCAGTGCGTTGCTTTCGCGCACGAGCTGCCGGACGCTCGCCCTCTCGATCTTCGGGTCGTTCAGCTCCCGGAGCGCCTTCGCCTGTTCCTTCGGGCTGACGCTCTTGGGGATCACCGCCACCTGGGGCTCGTACGTCTTGTTCTCGTTCGTTGCCTCATCGTCGCCGTCGGCGCAGCCGACTAGGGCGATGCTGCTTGCGACGACGGCGATGGCGATCGCGATGGTCCTCCGCTTCATGCAGTCATCGTGTCGGCGCGGGCAGATCGCGCCGGTATCGCTCGAACGGGGGAGCAGCTCGGGCGATCGGTCCTATTCTGCGGGATCAATCCGGGACGGTGGTCGGCAGCGGCCGGTGCCCACTTCGCCAATCCGAGGAACGACTTCTGGCGGCTGCTGCATGACGCGGGGTTCACGCCGCGGCTGCTCGCGCCGGACGAGCAGTTCGAGCTCCCGTCGTTCGGCTACGGCGTCACGAATGCGGCGGCGCGGACGACCTCCGGCTCCGGCGATCTGCGCCGCGGGGACTTCGCGGGGGCGGACGAGCGCCTCACTGCACTTGCGGAAGAGCTCAGGCCGGGATGGATCGCCTTCGTCGGCAAGGAGGCGTACCGCGGGGTCTACAACGAGCGGCCGGAGCTGGGTGTGCAGGAACGGGCGCTTGGAGCCACGCGTCTCTTCGTCCTTCCGTCGACGTCGCCGGCGAACGCGGCGGTGCCGTATGCCGAGCGGGTCCGCTGGTTCGGCGCGCTGCGTGAGGTCGCGAGGCGCCGCTAGCCGGTCCAGCGATTTGTGATCGGCGTGCGGCGGTCGCGGCCGAAGGCCTTCGGCCGCAGCTTCACGCCCGGAGGAGCTTGCCGGCGCTTGTACTCGGCGCGATCGATCAGCGCGATCGCGCGCTCGACGACGTCCGGCTCGAACCCGTCCGTCATCAGATCGTCGCGCGAGCGGTCCTCCTCGACGTAGGCCTCGAGCACCCGGTCGAGGGCGGCGTACGGAGGAAGCGAGTCCTCGTCGAGCTGGTTGTCGCGGAGCTCGGCGCTCGGCGCCCGGTCGATAATCGAATGCGGGATCACCTCTCGGCCGGCCCGCTCGTTCACGTACCGAGCGAGCCGGAAGACGTCGGTCTTGAACACGTCCTTCAGAAGTGCGAACCCTCCGGCCATGTCCCCGTAGAGCGTGGCGTAGCCGACCGACAGCTCCGACTTGTTTCCGGTCGCGACCACGAGCCAGCCGAACTTGTTCGACAGCCCCATCAGGAGCACTCCGCGGATCCGAGCCTGGAGGTTCTCCTCCGTGATGTCCGGCTCCCGGCCCTCGAAGACGCCGGCCAGCGCTTGTTCAAAGCCCTCGAAGATCGGGTCGATCGGGATCTCCAGGAAGCTCGTGCCGAGATTCTCCGCGAGCCTCTTCGCATCGCGACGGGTTTCCTCTGACGAGTAGCGGGACGGCATCGAGACGGCGTGCACCCGTTCCGGGCCGAGCGCCTCGGCCGCCAAGGAGAGCGTCAGCGCCGAGTCGATCCCACCCGAGACCCCCACGACGATCTCCGCGAAGCCGTTCTTCTCCACGTAGTCGTGGAGACCGAGCTCGAGCGCGAGCCGCATTTGCTCGAGATCGTCGAGCGGCTCGGCGACCACCGGCCTTGCCGGAACTTGCTGCTCCCGAGGCTCGCCCAGATCGACCAGCGGCGGGTCTGGCACCTCGCGCTCCCGCGCCAGCGCGCGCCGGCGGGCGTCGACGAGGCGGCGGGCGACCGCGGTGGTGGCGTCGATGTCCACCACGAGCAGAGCCTCCTCGAAAGACGGCGCCCGGGCGACGATCTCGCCTTCCTCGTCGATCACGAGGCTGTGCCCATCGAAGATCAGCTCGTCCTGGCCGCCAACGGCGTTGACGAGCACGACCCAGCATGCGTTGTCGCGCGCGCGCGTGACCAACATCTCCTCCCGCTCCTGCCCCTTGCCGACATGGAACGGCGAAGCAGAGATGTTCGCGATCACGTGCGCGCCGGCCAGCGCCAGATCCGTCGCGGGCGGGCCGGGCTGCCAGATGTCCTCGCAGACGGTCGGGCCGATCAGCGCCTCGCCGATCTTCAGTAGGAGGAGCTTCCGGCCGGGCTGGAAGTAACGCACCTCGTCGAAGACGCCGTAGTTGGGCAGGAAGCGTTTTGGGTAGATCGCCTTCACGCCGCCCCCCGACAGGACCGCGCAGGCGTTGTAGAGATCACGCTCGAGCCACGGGAAGCCGACCAGCGCTGAGATGCCGTCGGTCTCGGTGGCGATCCGATCGAGGCTCCGCCGGGCTTGCCGCAAGAACTCCGGCCGGAAGAGGAGGTCCTCCGGCGGGTACCCGGTGACGGCAAGCTCGGGGAAGAGGACGAGGTCGGCTCCGGCGTTGCGGGCCTCTCGCATGCGGCTGACGATCCTTGCGGCGTTCCCGTCCAGGTCGCCGACGACGGTGTTGATCTGAGCCAGCGCCAGCCTCATAGTTTTCGCCTCATAGTCGAAAACATAGTCTACCGCTCGT
This sequence comes from Gaiellaceae bacterium, assembly GCA_035697545.1. Classification (GTDB taxonomy): domain Bacteria; phylum Actinomycetota; class Thermoleophilia; order Gaiellales; family Gaiellaceae; genus JACDAN01. The sequence continues at coordinate 5,123 of DASSCT010000005.1, forward strand.
GGAGCTCGTCATCGACCGGAAGTTTCGCGGTCCCACCGGATCGGCGAACGGCGGTTACACGTGCGGGCTCCTCGCATCCTTCATGCACGGCCCTGCGCAGGTCACGCTGCTGCGTCCGCCGCCGCTCGAGCGCCCTCTCGAAGTGGTGACCGAAGCCCCGCTCGAGCTCCGCGACGGCGAGGAGATCGTCGCGGAGGCGGCGCCGGCGGATCTCGAGCTCGACCTTCCCGACCCGATCTCCTTCGACGACGCGGCCGCCGCGGCACTGCCGGAAGGAGACCGCGAGAGCGTCTTCCCCGAGTGTTTCGTCTGCGGGTGGACGCGGGACGACGGGCTCCGGATCTACGCCGGCCCGGTGGAGGGCCGCAAGCTCGTCGCGGCGACCTGGGTCCCGCGCGAGGACGTCATCTCCTCCGAGTTCGTCTGGGCGGCGCTCGACTGCCCGGGCGCCTATGCCGTCGAGTTCGGACAGCGCGGCAATCCCGTTCTCGGCCGCCTGACGGCGCATGTCGAGCATCTGCCGCATCCGGGCGAGCGCTGCGTCGTCATGGCCTGGCCGCTCGGCGAGGAGGGCCGCAAGCTCTACGCCGGCACCGCGCTCTTCGGCGAAGACCACCGCCTGCTCGGCTCGGCGCGCGCCACCTGGATCGTCCCGAAGAGCTAGCGCTGCAGGCGGATTGCGTTGAGGTCGTTCCCGACGATTTCGTCGGCGCGGCGGGTGAGATCCTCGATGTCGTCGTGCTCGGCATGGATGTACCGGCCCGACAGCTTGTCCGCACGCCCCGAGGCAAGCACCCGAACCAGACGCGGCGCGAGCTCCGGCGGCGTCCACGGCGCGTCGTCCGGAAACGCGTCTCCGGTCATGTCCGTCTTTACGAGCCCGGGGCTGATCGGGAAGACCGCGATCCCTTGGGGCTCGAGCTCGACGGCGAGCGTCTCGCCGAAGCGGTTCACGGCCGCCTTGCTCGAGCTGTAGGCGGTCGAGCTCAATCGGGGCAAGTAGGCGGCGCCGCTCGCCGTGATGACGATCCGGCCGCGCCCGCGCTCAATCATCCCCGGGATGACCGCGCGACAACACAGAAAGACACCGAGGACGTTTACCTCGTGCGTGTGCCACCACTCGACCGGATCGGCCTCCCACGTCTTCGCTCTCGGCCCGCTGATCCCAGCGTTGGCAACGAGGAGATCGATCGGCCCGAGCTCTCGCTCGACCTCCGTGACCAGCGCCTCGGCGTCACCCGGCGACGAAACGTCGGCGACGACCGCCAGCCCGCCGATCTCGCGCGCCACCTCTTCGACCTGCTCCTTCGTCCGCGCCGAGACCGCGACCTGCATCCCTGCAGCGGCCAGCTCCCGCGCGATTCCGGCGCCGATCCCACGCCCGCCGCCCGTGACGAGCGCCACCCCGCTCAACGAATCAGCCAACGACCCTTCCGATCTCCTCTAACGCATCGGGATTCTCGAGCGAGGACAGATCGCCCGGATCGGCACCGACTGCCTTCGCCCGCAGCGCCCGCCGCATGATCTTGGCGCTGCGCGTCTTCGGCAACGCCCGCACGAACACGACCCTATCGGGACGGAAGGCCTTCCCGAGCTCACGAGCCACCAGCTCCCCAACCTCGGCGGCCAGTCCATCTCCGACCTCGACACCAGGCGCAGGAATGCAGAAGAGCCAGGCGACCTCGCCCTTGACCTCGTGCGGGACCCCGACCGCAGCCGCCTCGAGCACTCCAGGATGCTCGACCGCCGCCGACTCCAGCTCGGCGGGCCCGATCCGCTTCCCGGCGATGTTCAGCGTGTCGTCGGAGCGCCCGTGGAGGAACCAGTAGCCGTCCTCGTCCACGGAGGCCCAGTCCCCATGCGTCCAGACTCCCGGAAACCGGCGCCAGTACGTCTCGAGGTACCGCTCGGGATCCCGCCAGAACCCGCGCGTCATCCCAGGGAAGGGCTTGCGGCACACGAGCTCGCCGACTTCCCCCGACTCGACAACCGACCGGCCCTCCGCATCCACGACGTCCATCGCCATTCCCAGCGCCGGACCGCCCAGCGAGCACGCCTTGATCGGGATCGCCGGAGTGGGCGACAGGAAGCAAGCGGCGACCTCGGTCCCGCCCGAGCAGTTGATGATCGGGACGCGCCCGCCTCCCACCCGGTCGAAGAGCCAGCGATACGGCTCGGGGTTCCACGGCTCGCCGGTCGTCACCATGATCCGTAGCGACGAGAGGTCCGCCTCTGGATCGCCGTGCGGGATCAATGCGCGGATCAGGGTGGGCGAGACGCCGAGGATCGACGCACGCTCGCGCTCGATCAGCCGCCACAGGCGGTCGGCCGGCCAATCCGGCGCACCCTCGGCGAAGACCAGCGTCGTGCCGAGCGCTCCGCCGCCCACCACCGTCCACGGCCCCATGATCCAGCCCATGTCCGTCGAAAAGTGGATGACGTCGTCCGGCTTCGCGTCCGCCTGGTAGCAGACCTCGCGCGCGATCGACACGAGGAACCCGCCCTGGACGTGGACGACGCCCTTCGGCCGCCCCGTGGTCCCTGACGTATACGTCAGCAAATACGGATGCTCCGAATCGACCTGCAGAGGCTCGAGCTCGCCCGGCGACTCGCCTACAACCTCGTCCCAGAACACGTCGCGACCCGGCTGCATCGGCACGTCCTCGCCGCCCAACCGCCGCCACACGACCACATGCTCGAGCGCCGGCGCATCGTCAGCCGCCTCGTCCGCGATCGCCTTCATCGGCAGCTCCCGCCCCCGACGAAGTGATCCGTCGGCGGTAATCAGCACCTTCGCCTCGGAGTCCTGAAGGCGCGTTGCGACCGCAGGCGCCGCGAAGCCGGAGAAGATCGGCACCTGCACGGCGCCGATATGGGCGCAGGCGTGAGACGCAATCGCGACCTCTGGCGACATCGGCAGGAAGAGGGCTACGCGATCTCCCGGCTCCACGCCTAGGCGCACGAGCGCCTCAGCGAGCCGCGTGACCGCGTCCGACAGCTGGGCGTATGTGAACGTGGCCGCCGTCCCGTCCTCGCCTTCCCAGACCGCTGCCTCGGCTTCGGCGTGCTCGCCGCGGGCCCACCGGTGGACGCAGTTCCACGCAATGTTGAGCTTGCCGCCGACGAACCACGTCGCCCACTCGGGCCCACGCGATCGATCGACGACCTGCTCCCACGGCCGCGAGAACTCCAACCCCATTTCCTCGATCGCAGCCGGCCAGAACCACTCCGGGTCCTCCTGGGAGCGACGCACGAGCGCCCAGTAGTCGTCGATGCCGTGGCGGCGCATGAGCCGAACGACGTTCGCCCGCTCCAGCACCTCCCGGCTCGGTGTCCAGATCGGCTCGGTCAGCGCGAGCCCTCGACGTGGAAATCCGGGAGCCAGTCGAGCCACTTCGGGAGGTACCAGTTCCAGTCCCCGAGGAGCTTCATCGCGGCCGGGAGCAGCACCGAGCGGATGATCGTCGCGTCGATCAGCAGCGACACGGCGACCCCGAAGCCCATCTGCTGGAACATGACGAGATCGCCAACGGCGAAGCCGCCGAACACGGCGATGATGATCAGCGCGGCTCCGGTGATCAGCCTCGCCGTCGAGCCGATTCCGTGTGCCACCGCGGCGTCGTTGTCGCCGGTCTGGAGATAGCGCTCGCGGATGCGGCTGAGCAGGAAGACGTGGTAGTCCATCGAGAGGCCGAAGAGCACCGCGAACAGGAAGAGCGGGACCCACGCCTCGATGAAGTCGACCTGCTGGAAGCCGAAGAGCTCGTTTCCGACCCCCTTTTCGAAGACCAGGACCAGCACCCCGTATGCAGCTCCCACGGACAACAGGTTGAGGACGATCGCCTTCGCGGCGACGACGATCGAGCGAAACGCGATCGTCAGGAGGATGAAGGACAGCGTGAGGACGAAGGTGATCAGGATCGGCAGCCAGCGGTTGGTGAGCTGACGGTAATCGAGACTCTCCGCCGTCTCACCGGTGACGAGCACACGGGCTCCGGGGATCTCCTCGCGGCGTAGCTGACGGACAGTGTCGAGCGCGCGCTCGTCGCGGCTGTCTCCGGCGGGGACCGCCTCGATCAGCGCAAACCCATTCCCGTCGTTGTGCATCTCGACGTTCCGCAGCGCTGGGTTTCGGCGCATCCTGAGCGCCAGGCTCCTTACCTCGCCCGCTCTGGCCGGGCCGTCGATGACCACTTGGACGGTATCCGTGGTCCCGACGCCGAACTCCTGCTGCAGTGCGTTGAACCCCTGCTTGGACGGGAAGCGGTCGGGAAGCGTGCGAATTCCCGCTTCGCCGGTCGTGTAGTCGAGCACCGGCAAGGCGAGGAGAAGCAAGAGCGCCGTGCTCAGCACGAGGCTGATCGCCGGCCGCCGCATGACGCCGCGGACGATGCCGCTCCAGAAGCGGCCCTCGGCGCCTGTGCCCCGCTCCGCGCTGCGTCCGATGAGCGGGATTCGGAACAAATTGACCCGATCGCCGAGCAGGCTGAGCACCGCGGGGAGGAGCGTCAGCGCCGCGAGCACGGAGGTGATCCCGACGAGAATCGCGCCCGCAGCCAGGCTGCGGAAGATCGTGTTCGGGATGATCAGGAGCCCGAACATGGCGATCACGAAGGCGAAGCCGCTGAAGAGCACCGCTCGACTCGCGGTCGTGCCTGTCGCTCCGATGGCGTCGAGCTTCTCGAGGCCGTTCGAGCGTTCCTCTCGAAACCGAGACACGACGAAGAGCGAATAGTCGATCCCGAGCGCCAGGCCCATCCCGGTGAGCATGTTGACCGTGAAGATCGAGAGGTCGAAGAAAATCCCGAGAAACGCCGTCAACCCGAGCGCGGCCATGATCGCGACGAGCGCAAGTACCACCGGAACCAAGCCCGCGATGACCGAACCGAAGACGAGCAGCAAGACGATCAGAGCCGCCGGGAGGCCGAACTGGAGCTCTCCCTTCTGCAGGTCCTCCTGCGACAGCGTCTGGAAGTCGTTCTCGACCGTCCACTCGCCGGTGGCCTCGACGTTGAACGTCGCGTCACCCAGGCCCTCCGCGAGGTCGGAGACGTTCTTCCCGGCTACCTCGTCCTCGAGCCCGGCCTCGAGGACGACCGCACTCCTCGTCTGGGCCGTCGGCTCGTCGGCGACGTAGCGAACGCCCGGCGTCTCCCGCAGCGCGGCCTGGACTGCCTCGACCTTGCGCCGAAACGCGGGCTGGTCGACGGTCGCGGAGTCTGACCGGATCAGCACTACGTCGGAGGTGAACTGAGGCGAAGGAGGCAGGCGCTTGTCGATGATGTCGTAGGCCTGCTGGGACTCCGGGTTGTTCAGCTGCTCCGCCTCACCGGTCAGCGCGTCGCCGAGGAAGCCCACGATCAGCGCGACGGCGACGAGCAGCGCGGCGATCCAGGCACCCACGGCGCGCCATGGATGGCGAGCCGAGGCCAGTGCAAGCCGCCGCGTCATTGACGGTGAAGATTAGTGGCCGCTAACATAGCCGTCACTAACCTGTGAAACTGCATTTGATCTCAGAAGAGGCTCGCAAGTGGTGGACCCTCGCGGCGGTCGCCTTCGGTCTCTTCATGATCATGCTGGACAACACCGTGGTCAACGTCGCGCTGCCGTCGATCGCGCGCGATCTGCAAGTTGACCTCTCCGAGCTCGAGTGGATCGTCACGGGCTACGCACTCACCTTCGCGTCGCTGATGCTGACCGGCGGGAAGCTCGCCGATCTCATGGGACGGCGCCTGATCTTCGTCATCGGGCTCGCGATCTTCACGCTGTCCTCGCTCTTCTGCGGTCTGGCAGGTAGCGGCGAGGTGCTGATCGGCGCCCGCGTCGTGCAGGGAGCAGGTGCCGCGCTGATGAACCCTGCAACGCTCTCGATCATCGCAGCGACGTTCCCGCCGCGCCAGCGCGGAACGGCGATCGGCATCTGGGCGGGAACCGCCGCACTGGCGCTCGCGATCGGGCCGCTCGTCGGCGGCCTGCTCACCGAGCACATCAGCTGGAACTGGATCTTCTTCGTGAACGTCCCGATCGGAGTCGTCGCGATCGCAGCGAGCCTGATCCTCATTCCGGAGTCGAGGGACGAGTCGGCCGAGCAGCGTCTCGACCTCCCTGGGTTGCTGACCTCGGGAATCGGCCTGTTCGCGCTCTCCTACGGGCTGATCGAGGCGAACACGTACGGCTGGACCTCCAGCAGGATCGTCGGCGCCTTCGTGGTCGCCGCGGCCATGCTGGTCGCCTTCGTCCTGCTCGAGCGGCACCAGCGCATCCCGATGCTCGACCTGAGCCTCTTCAAGAACAGCACCTTCACCGGTGCGAACCTCGCCGTCCTGCTCGTGGCGCTCGCCATGTTCGGCGTCTTCTTCTTCATGTCGCTCTACATGCAGGGCGTGCTCGGCTACTCGGCGGTGCAGGCCGGGGCTGCCTTCCTGCCGATGACGATCCTGATCATGCTGACCGCGCCGATCGCCGGAAGAAGCACGGACCGCATCGGCTCCCGCGGGCTGATCACGGCCGGGATGCTCCTGCTCGCGGGGCAGCTCATCTACTTCTCCCGCCTCGGCGTGGAGGAGAGCTACTGGCGGCTCTTCCCGGGGATGATCATCGGCGGGTTCGGGATGGCGATGGTGATGACGCCGAGCGCCGCCGCTGCCGTTCGTGCGCTCTCCGTCGACAAGTCCGGCGTCGGCTCGGCCGTCCTGAACGCTTCCCGCCAGGTCGGCGGATCGATGGGGATCGCCCTGATGGGCGCGATCATGGCTCACCAGATCGGCGCCCTGCAGGGCCCCGCGGTCTTCCAGCAGAAGCAGGTCTTCGTGGACGCGCTGTCGACGACCCTGACCGTCGCCGCGGCGATCGCGGTTCTCGGCGCCGTGGTCTCGTTCGCGCTCGTGAGAAGGCACGAGACCGAGGAGCCGGGCGACGAGGAAACGCGGGTCAGCGAGCTCGCAGCATGAGCGCGACGAAGTCGAGGCTGAGCGCCGAGGAGCGCAAGACGACCGTCCTCGAATGCGCCTGCCAGATCTTTGCGAAGGGCAGTTACCACGGAGCCACGACGGCGGAGATCGCCCGCACGGCCGGCGTCACGGAGCCGATCCTCTACCGGCACTTCTCCTCCAAGCGCGATCTCTACCTCGCCTGCTTGACCGAGGCGTGGAACGAGTGCCGCGCGATGTGGGAGGCGGCCGTGGCGGCCGAGCCCGATCCAGGGTTGTGGCTTACGGCGATGGGAAATTCCTACTTCGCGGCCAAGGACAAGCGCGGAAACATCGCCCTGCTGTGGGTCCAGGCCTCGACGGAGGCGAACGACGACCCGGAGATCAGGCGCTTCATCCGGCGCCACATCCGCGAGGTCCACGAGTTCGTCGCCGACGTCGTCCGGCGAGCGCAGGAAGCAGGCGGCGTCCTGGCGGACCGCGATCCGGAAGCCGAGGCGTGGATCTACATCGCCATCGGCCTTCTGGGAACAGTCAGCAAGCGCCTAGGCGGCCTGGCGGACGAAGACTTCCCAAGCATCTTCGCCGCGCGCCGCATGTGGATGACCGGAAAAGCGGAGCAATAAGAATCCGCCGCGGGAACCGGCTTTGCCGGTTCCGCCGCCAAGTCAAGTGGGTGAGGGAAGCGGCGAGCGCTCGCAGCCCATATCGGTGGCTCGAAGTCGAAGGCTTCGAGCCAAACACGAGAAGGGGGCGCTTTAGCGCCCCCGGCTAGGAAGTGAACCCCCGGGCTGCGGCCCCCGGGGGTTCGCATTCCTTGCGGCGAGCCCACCTCCCTTGGCGATGACCCGGAGGTTGACTCTGCGGCCCAGCCAATCCTCCTGCGGCCTCACCATGTGTGGCACGCCTCCCTCACAACGCAAACCTCAGCGGTCCTCGCTGCTTGGGTCCGTTGACTATACGACCACTGTCCGATTCAGTCAAGTACCACGGTCAAGTGATTTTGCGATATTGTTGCTTGACCGTATTCCCCAGGAGCCGTGGCCCCTTTTGGGGGATGCCAGCCGACGCAAAGGACGAGTATTGTCAAGTTGTCACGAAACGCCACTGCGGGAACGTCCTTTTTGAGCCGAGCCAATCAGACAGCTAGACCGACCCGCGTCGGCCGTCTCCCCAATGGAGGCCTCGGCGAGCGGCTCCGCTCGCTTCGCCTCAACCAGGGCATGACCCAGACAGACCTGGCCGGCGAGCGCTTTTCCAAGGAGTACGTCAGCCAGATCGAGCGCGGGAAGACGCGTCCGACGCAGGAGACGATCGAGTGGCTGGCGCAGCGGCTGGGCGTCGACCCCGGCTTCCTGGTGAGCGGCGTCTCCGCGGATGACCGCGGCCGGATCGAGACAAGCCTCGCCCGCGCCGAGGCGCTGAACGAGAACCATGACTACGCCGATGCGCTCTCGGAGTACGCGAAGATCGGGCCCACGGTGCTCGGCATCGCGTCGCCCGAGCTCGAGTTTCGCCACCTCACCGGTGAGGCGTGGGCGCTCATGCGCTCGGGCGAGGTGCAGGACGCGCTCGGGCTCCTGACCCGCGCCAAGGCGATCGTCGAGGACCCGATGTTCTCGGACGTCGACCGTGCGGACGTCCTGTATCGGCTCGGGGCCTGCCGGGTCGAGCTCTCGAGCATCCAGACTGCTATCGCCCTGTTCGACGAGGCCTTGGCCCTCGCCGAGCGCTCGGAGCTCCCCTGCGACCGGCTGCGGGGCGAGATCTTCGGGTGGCGCTCACGGTGCTACCGCCGCCAGCGAGACTTCGAGGCTGCGCGCGAGGATCTCGAGCGGGCGCTCCAGCTCGCCGAGGCCCTCGAAGATCCGCGCGCGCTCGCGCGGGTGTACTTCCACGCCTCCATCGTTGCCGAGCGCCAGGGCAAGTGGGTCCTGGCCCGGAACTATGCGGAGCAGGCGAAGGCCCAGTTCGAGGAGATCGCAGACCGTGCGACGGTGGGGAAGCTTCTCAACAACCTCGGCGGTCTCAACTTCCTGCTCGGCAAGCCTGAGGAGGCCGTCCAGCAGCTGGACGAGTCGTTCAGGACGCTGCTCGAGTACGGCACCGAGACCGACGCCGCCCGAGCCGTCTCGTCGCTGGCGCAGATCAACCTCCGAACCGGCGAGCTCGAGACCGCTGAAGAGCAGGCCCGCCAGGCGCTGAAGCTGCTCGGCGACGGCGTCGACGTGGTCGACGAGCTGGGCAATGCGCAGCTCGTTCTCGGGCGCTCACTCCTCGAGCAGGGACGCCTGGACGAGGCCGAAGCCGCCTTCGACGAAGCCGAGCGCAACTTCGAAGAGTTTTCCTCCCTCAGCCATCGTGCCTCTGTCTGGATCGCAAAGGGCGACCTGGCGGCGCGGCGCGGTCAGGATCGGATGGCCGCGCAGCTCTACCGGCACGCTGCGGAAGCGCTCCAGGACTTCAGGTTCTAGGGGAAAGGAGGTGAATGCTGTGCGTGCGGATCAGATCAAGCTGCTCATTCTTGTCGCCCTCGTCATCCTCGCCGCTGTAAGTGGTGGCGGTTTCTTCGACCAGTGGTTCGTCCACTAGGTCAGACGTCGTAGAAAACACCTGCGGCGGTGCGGCAGTTCAAGGCCGTCCGCCTTCACCCACGGCAAAGCGCGCGGCACGGAATTCCCTGCCTCGCTTCGGCGTTGCGGTTTGACGAGGACCTAGGCACGATTCCCCGTCCCTCAGCAAGGAGGCCGCAACTTCCATGGACCTCGGTTCCGGGACCGTCAACCTGACCGACCTCGCCTCGTGCGGCGGTTGCGCGGCGAAATACCCGGCCGCGCGGCTCGAAGAGCTCCTGCGCGGCTTCGTCCCGGCGGACTCCGACGAGCTGCTCGTCGGCCTGTCTCCCGCCGACGACGCCGCGGTCTACCGCCTGGACGACGACAGGGCGCTGATCTTCACGCTGGACTTCTTTCCCCCGGTCGTCGACGACCCGGGCGATTACGGCGCGATCGCGGCGACGAATGCATTGAACGACGTGTTCGCCATGGGCGGATCGCCGCTGCTTGCTCTCTCTATTGCCGCGTTCCCGGAGTCGCTTCCGACGGAGATGCTCGCCGCGATCTTCGCCGCGGCCGACGAGCAGGTGCGCGCCGCCGGCGCACTGCTCGCGGGCGGGCACACGATCCGCGACGAGGAGCCGAAGTATGGACTGGCTGTCATCGGCACCGTTCATCCGGACGGCATCTGGCCGAAGAACGGCGCGACGCGAGGCGACGTCCTCTACGTGACGAAACCGCTCGGGACCGGGCTGATCATGACCGGCTACAAGAATGGCGACGTAGGAACGCAGCAGCTCGAGCGCGCCGTGCGCTGGATGCGCACCCTGAACAAGGACGCGGCTGACGCCCTCCGGCCGTTCGAGCCCAGCGCTGTCACCGACGTCACCGGCTTCGGATTGTTCGGCCATGCGCACGAAGTGGCCGATCGCAGCGGCGTGCGAATCCGACTGGAGTCGGAGCGCTTCCCGGCTATCGACGGCGCGCTCGACCTCGCGCGCTCGGGCCTGCGGACGAGTGGGGATCCCCGCAACCGCGAGTTCGCCGGGCCGCACATAGACGTCGTCGACGGCGTCCCCGAGACACTCGAGGCGCTCGCCTACGACCCGCAGACGGCGGGCGGGCTGCTCGTCTCTGTGCCCGCCGAGCGTTCAGTGACGCTGGAGGCAGAGTTCATGGCGCGCCGCCTCTTCCTCCGCCGGGTCGGGCTGGTCGAGGAGGGCTCGGGAGTCGTCGTGCAATGACCCGCGTTCGCCGCGGGATGATCCACGGGCGCTTTCAGCCGTTCCATGTGGGCCACCTCGAGTACCTCCGGGGCGCGGCCGCCGAGTCCGACGAGGTCTTCGTCGGAATCACGAATCCCGATCCCACGCGCATCAAGCTCGAGCCCAGTGACCCTGTTCGACACCTGCCGGAGTCCAACCCCTGGTCGTACGCCGAGCGGTTGCTGATGGTGAAAGCGGCCGGCGCCGATCTCGGGCTCGATCCGACCGGACTGCACGTGATCCCGTTCCCGGTGAACGAGCCGGAACTCTGGCCGGCGTACGTGCCGGACGGGGTCACCCAGTACCTTCGCCTCTTCTCCGAGTGGGGCGGGACCAAGCTCGAGCGCTTTCGTGCGGCCGGCTACGAGGTTGTGATCCTGGACGAGGGCGTCGAGAAGGCGATCTCGGGGGCCGATGTCCGCGAGGCGCTCCGGGAAAGCGGCGACTGGGAGTCGCTCGTGCCGCCGGGAGTTGCGCGGGTCATCCGCGAGCTCGAGCGCGTCGCGGTCTAGTGTCCCGTCCAGTACTGCCGCCGACCTTCTGGGTCGCGAGCACCAAGCCAGAGGTCGCACTCGGCCGCGGCCAAGGCTAGACAGCCTTGGCAAGGACGAGGGTGGGCTCTGGCGCCGCGTGATCGCGGGCCCGAAGCCGGCATGTAGTACTGGACGGGGCACTACCCTCCCTGCGTGCAACCGATCGTCGTTCTGCTCCTCGACGGGCTCGGGGATCGCGCGCACGCGAGTCTCGGCGGCCGCACGGCGAATGAGGCGGCCCGCACGCCGAACCTCGACGCACTCGCCGCTCGTGGCTCGACGGGCGTGCTCTACGCCGTCGGTCCCGGCCGCGCCCCTTCCAGCGAGGTCGCGCACTGGTGGCTTCTTGGGTACCGGCCCGAAGAGTTCCCGAATCGGGCCGTGCTTGAAGCGCTCGGCGCCGAGCAGGAGGTGCGCCCGGACGACGTCCTCGCCTTTGCGGCGCTGCGCCCCGCCGAGCGCCGGGACGGCCGGCTCTGGCTCACAGGTCGACCCCGCTACGGCGATGACGAGGAGGAGGCGCACGCGCTCATCGAGCGTTGCGCGAACATCGAGGTCGACGGCCTGCGCTTCACGCTCAGTCACCTGCGTCGCGGTGAGGCGATCCTGCGAGTGTCGGGCGGCGCCGACGACCGCGTCACCGACTCGGACGCGTTCTTTCGCGACCGCCATCCGGTCCTGCGGCCGCAGGCCGCGCACTCCGATGCCGAGCGAACCGCCGGCGCCGCGGAGCGATGGACGCGCGTCGTCATCGACCGCCTGGCCGGAGAGCGGTTCAACGTGATCACGCTGAAGTGGTGGGGCCGCTGCTACCCGGTGCCGACCTTCCTCGAACGCCACGGGGTCACGGGCTCGTTCATCGCCGACTCGCACTTCCTTCACGGGCTGGCGCGGGCCGTCGGCCTCGAGCCGCTGCATGCGCCGGAGACCGAGGATCCCGGCGCCGATCTGCGCCGGCGGCTGGAGCTCGTGCGCGAGCGTCTCGACGCCGGAGACACGTTCGTGTTCTCGCACCTCAAGGCGACCGACGCTGCAGGACATACGAAGGATCCGGCGGTCAAGCAACGGACGATCGAGCTCCTCGACGGCGAGCTCGGGGAGCTGCCGACGGATCGGGCGGTCGTCTGCGTGACGGGCGACCACGCGACACCGGCCTCCCCGGATGTGATCCATTCCGGCGACCCGGTGCCGCTGCTCGTCGCCGGTCCAGGAGTGCGGGCCGATCAGGTCGAGTCCTTCGGCGAGCTCGACTGTTCGCGTGGGATCCTGGGCCACCTCCGGGGACCCGACCTCATGCCCGTCCTGCTCAACGCCGCCGACCGGCCGCTCTATCTCGGCTCCAGACCGACGCCGTTCCCGGGTGCCGACGGCTACCCGGCGAAGCTCGAGCCGTTGATCCTGTGAGGCAAACCGAGGGGCGCATCGCCTTCCGCGGCTACCGGACCTGGTACCGCGACGTCGGGCCGGAGGACGGCGTGGCGCTCCTGTGCCTCCACGGCGGCCCCGGGTCGACGCATCACTACTTCGAGCCGCTGGAGCGTCTCGCAGAGGGCGGCCGCCGAATCGTGGTCTACGACCAGCTCGGGTGCGGCAGCTCGGACCGGCCCGACGATCCCGAGCTTTGGACGCTCGAGCTATTCCTCGACGAGGTGGGGACGGTACGCAACGCTCTCGGGCTCGACCGGATCCATCTTCTCGGCAGCTCGTGGGGCTCGATGCTCGCCTTGGAGTACGGCCTGACCAAGCCGGATGGCCTCGTCAGCCTCACACTCAACTCTCCTCCGACTGCGACCGAGACCTGGACTGCCGAGGCAGGCCGACTGCGAGACGAGCTGCCCGAAGACGTCAAGCGGGCGCTCGATCTCCCGCCCGGCGATCCCGAGCGCGAGGCGGCCGATGCCGAGTTCCGGCGACGGCACATCTGTCGCGTGGAGCCGCAACCCGCGTGCGTCGAGCGTGGCTTGGCGGGCAGGAACCGGCAGGTCTACGAGACGCTTTGGGGCGAGAGCGAGTGGAACGCAACCGGGCGGCTTCGCGACTGGGACGTCCGGCCGCGGCTCGGCGAGATCGGCGTGCCTACGCTCCTCACCTCCGGCCGCTACGACGAGTGCACTCCGAAGCTTGCGGAAGAGGCTCGTCGAGCCATCCCGGGTGCGGAGCGGGTGCTCTTCGAGGAAAGCTCACATACCGCGTTCGTCGAGGAGCCCGAGCGCTTCCGCTCCGTGCTCGCCGACTTCCTCGACCGGGTGGAGGGCGTCTGAGCCCCACGCGCTTCCGCAGGCTCGCGGTCGCCTCGGCCGCCGCGCTCTACGTCATCGTCATCACGGGCTCCCTCGTCCGGCTGACGGGATCGGGGCTGGGCTGCGAGAGCTGGCCGGGTTGCGAGGAAGGTCAGTTCTTCCCGGCGGCCGACTACCACGCCTTCATCGAATTCGGCAACCGCGTCGTCGGGATCTTTCCGATCACGCTTTCGATTCTCGTCGCGTGGGCGGCGCGCCGCCGTCCGCCTTGGCTCTTCAGGACGGCCGTCGCCGTCGCGGTCTTGACCGTCGCCGAGGCGCCTCTCGGCCTCGCGACAATCCGCTACGAGCTGCCGCCCGAAATCGTGATCGTGCACTTCCTCATCGCGCTGCTCGCTCTCGGCGGCGCCGTCGTGATCGCGTTGGCCGCGTTGCGCGAGGAGCGCGGCACGGCCCCGATTGACTTTCCGCGGGAACTGCGTTGGGCGGGGCTCGTCCTCGTGACCGCGTGCCTCGGCCTAGTCGTCAGCGGCACCTTCTCCACCGCCGCGGGACCGCATTCCGGCGATCCGGATGTCATCCACCGGCTCGGCAGCCTGCCCGACGCACTCTGGGTTCACGTCCGTGTGACGGCTCTGTTCGGCTGCGCGTTCCTCTTCGTCCTCGGCTACCTCGGTGCCCGACGGGAGCTCGCACCCTGGCTCTTCCGCTTTGCGTTGATTGTGCTCGGCGTGCTCCTCGTCCAGATGGCCGTCGGCGAGATCCAGTACCGGCTGGAGCTTCCATGGGGAATTGTCGCCCTCCACGTGGCCCTGGCGGCGGCGGTCTGGGCGCTGACGGTGGCGCTCGTCACGATGCTCTGGCGCCCACCGGCCTGGCTCGGCTCGGCACGCGGATAATCTGCAACGGATGCCAGACGAGCTTCGGATCTACGACCGGCCCGACCTGGAGCGGCCAATCCTCGTCTCCGCGTTTCGTGGGTGGAACGACGGGGGTCAGGGCGCGTCGCTCGCCGCCGGCTATCTCGCGCGCCTGTGGGACGCGGAGCGCATCGCCGACGTCGATCCGGAGGCGTTCTTCGACTTCCAGGCCGTCCGGCCCCAGGTCAAGCTCGTCGACGGGCTGACGAGGGAGATCGACTGGCCCGAGACGGCCTTCTACCACGCGCGCGCCGACGGCTTCGACCGCGATCTGATTGTCCTGCTCGGGGTCGAGCCGAACCTCCGCTGGCAGACCTTCACGAGTCTGATCGTGGACTTCGCGAAGGAGCTCGGCACCGAGCTCGTCGTGTCGCTCGGCTCGCTGCTCGCGGACGTGCCGCATACGAGGCCGTGCCCGGTGACGGGAAGCGCGAGCGACCCCGAGCTCGTCGAAAGCCTCGGGCTCCAGGCGTCTCGCTACGAGGGGCCGACGGGAATCGTCGGCGTGCTGCACGACGCCTGCCGCCAGGCAGGTCTTCCGTCGGTCAGCCTGTGGGCCGCCGTTCCACACTACGTCTCGCTCACGCCGAGCCCGCGCGCGGCGCTGGCGCTCTGCGAGCGGCTCGCGTCGCTCCTCGACACGGAGATCGACGTAGCCGAGCTGAAGGAAGCCTCAGAAGGGTATGTCGAGCAGGTCAGCCGGGCTGTGGCCACCGACGCCGACACGCAGGCGTACGTCGACGACCTCGAGCAACGGGCGGACGAGATCGACGAGTCCGACCTCCCGTCGGGCGACGCGCTCGCCGCCGAGCTGACCAGGTTCCTCCGGGAGCGGGACCGCAAGAACGGCCCGCCCGACGCCGCGACCGGTCAGTAGGTCGTTAGGAGGCTTCGGCGGCCGGCTCGGCCTGCTGTTCGGGCTGCTCTTCGGTCGCTTCCGGCTGCGCGCCGTTCTGGGCTGCCTGCTCCTGCGGCTTCCCCTTGCCGCGCCGCTTCCGGCGGCGCCGGCGCCTGGAGCGGGACTGGAGCTTGGGCTGCGGGAGGTTCTCGGCCAGTGCGGCTGCAACCTCCTCGACCGACGCGAGCTCCTCGCGCGCGGCTTCGATGAGCCTCGTCGCCTTCGGCGTGTAGCCCTCCGCCGATGCCAGGAGCGCGGCACCGACCTCGAGTGGGAGCTCTTTCGCCGTCGAAATCAGCTTCTGCGCGTTCTCCTCGTGCCGGTGTCCGCGTGAGTTTGCGAGCGCCCCGAGCAGGCGCTTCGCCTCGGGGTACTCGGCGCTCGCCCGCCGGTCCTGGATCTTCCGGGTCGCCCGCGCGAGCCGCCACGTCCAGCGCCAGAGGATCTGCTCCGGCGCATCCACCTTGCGCTCCGCGAGGCCCCGAAGCAGGATCCGGACGCCCTGGGCTCGATCCTTCTCCCACGTCGGAGCCTGGGTCACGAGCGTGACGAGGTCGTCGAAGCTTGCGCGGTCGACGCTCATTCCGACCCGGTCGGCCAGCGCAGTCATCCGCAGCCGCCGGTTGGGGTTCTCGGCGGCGCACGTGAACAAGAACTGCTCGAGCGCCTCCCGTGTCGTGTGGCCCTCGGCCAGCTTCTTCGCGAACTCGACGCGCTCCTCGAACCGCACCTGCCGGCCCGCGATCGTGGCCCAGAAGCGCTGCTCTTCCTCATCCAGATACCTGGGATCTACGCGCTGCCACTCGCGGGCGATGACGGACAACCGTCGCCGCACGTCCGGCGTCACCGGGACGAGCCACGGAGCCGGCGAGAGCTTGCGGCGGGCCCGCCGCTGCGCCCGTCTGCGCGGCGCGGGCGTCACTCTGGCGCCCTCGCGGTAGAAGTCTGCGTCGAGCAGGCTGTGCAGCGAGATCACGCGCTCGTTGTGCGTCGCTCCCTTGGGAACGAAGTCGACGACGACGCCCGCCTCCTTGCGGGGGTGGAGCCGCATGATCCGACCGATGCGCTGCTGGTAGACCCGGCGGCTGGCCGTCGGCGCCAGGTGCATGACCACCGTCGCGCGTGGTGAGTTCCAGCCCTCCGCGAGCAGCATCGCGTTGATGAGGATGTCGATGTCGCCGCGCTCGTAGGCGGCGAGGATCTCCGCCAGCCTGACGGGCGGGGTTCGCCCGCTGACCGCCTCCGCTTTCAGCCCGGCGGCGCGGAATTCGCGGGCGAGGTTGTACGCGTGGTCGACGCCCGCCGCGTAGACGATCCCCGGCGTCGAGTCGAACCGGTCGCGGTAGAGGCTCGCGGCGGCCTGGTTCAGCGCCTGGTGGTCGAGGACCTCGGCCAGGGCGCGCTCCTCGAAGTCGCCGCCGACGATCGGAACCGAGTTGATCGCAGCGGCCGGTGGAACGCGAAGCGAGCGAAGCGGCGCGATCAGACCGCGGCGGGCTGCGTCCTGGAGGGGAAGGTCGTCGACCGAGGCAGGAAAGACGTCGGAGACCTGCTTCGCGATCAGCTGCTCGGTCGCCGTCATCCCGATATAGACGGGCTCCGTGAGTGCCCGGATCGCCGCGCTGGTCTTCTCGCCGAGCGCCGTGTGCGCCTCGTCGGCGATGACGAGGTGGTAGACGCCACGCTCGAGATCGTTCACGTGGCGCGCGAACCAGGCGTACGTCTGGACCGTGATGAGATCAGGGCGGGCCGGCTTCTCGCCGCGCGTGACGGCGGGCGCGAGTCGATCGCCGTAGCCTTCTTCGCCTAGTTCCCGGTTGAACTGCGAGACGAGCAGGCGACGATGCGTCAGGATCAGGACCCCGAGCGTCCGTCCTGCCTCGACGAAACCCGCAGCCGCAATCGTCTTGCCCGAGGCGGTGGGGTGCCGGAAGCGGTAGCGGCGCGCGGCGCCGGGGTCGGCTGCCGCGGCAGCCTCGAGCTCGAGCTCCTCGCCCTCGACGAGCTCCTCGTCTTCCTCGGCCTCGAGCTCGGCCACCTCCTCGTCGCTCAGAAGCTTTACGTTGCCGTTCGCCTCCGCCGCAGCGCGCTGGTTGGACGCGATGAGCTCCGTCAGCATCCCGGCGAGCGCATCGACCTGGTGCCGACGCAGCTCCGTGCCCGACTTCAGCTTCGGCGGACGCTCGCTGAGGACGCGCTCGAGCCCGAGCATGAGCGCGTAACGGATCTTCCATTCCGAGGACGGCTCGGAGCGGCCGCTCTCGATCTCCTTCAGCGCGTCATCCAGTGCACCGCGCCGCGCGGTGCCGGCCCTCAGGACGACCTCGGGGCTCTCGTCCGGGTGCAGGAAGGGCTCACCCGCCCATGCAGCGGCGCGCTCGGCATCGTCGACGAGCGAAGAAGTCGCTTCAGAAGGGAGAGTGGTTTGCTCGATAGCTTCGTGCAACGTGAGCGGCAACGTCCTCTGCGCCGCCACCTCCGAAGAAAGACCGCGCTCGCTCAGTCCCCGTGCGAGCGCTGTATTCGGATTGTACCCGAAGATCAGGGGAAGTTCAGGCAGGTGCCGCGGCCCGTGATCCCGCCAGTGGCTGCCCGGAGACCCGCTCGGACACGCCCCTCTGATCCAGGTACTTCGTGACTCCGCCCAGGAAGAATGGCCAGCCCGCGCCGAGGAGGAGCGCGGTGTCGACGTCCTTGGCGCTCTGGACGACTCCCTCGTCGAGCATGTGGCGGATTTCGTCCGCGATCGCCTCGAGCGCGGCCTGCTGGATCTCGTCGACCGACCGTCTGGCGTCCCCGCGGACGACGATCTCATCCTCTCCCTCGGCGTAGTTGGCGAGCGTCTGCGACAGCGGGAAGCGGTCGGGATAGGCGTCGTTGAGAGTCTGGAGCACGTGGTTGGCGACCCGGGGCCCGACCATCTGCAGGAGAACGGACGGCGCCATCGGCAGCCCGAGCCGCAGGATCGCCTCGTCGGTCTCCTCGACCGTGTTTCCCTGCTCGAGCGCGTCCATCAGGACGACCGTCATGCGCGTGAGCACCCGGTTGACGACGAATGCCGGCGCATCCTTGGCGACGACGGGGCGCTTTCGGAGCTGCGCGGCGACGTCCCAGACGGTGGCCAGCGTCGTGTCGTTCGTTTCCGGCGTTCTGATGATCTCCACGAGCGGCAGGACCGCCACCGGATTGAAGAAGTGCAGGCCAGCAAGCCGCTCTGGATGCTCGAGGTTGGCGCCCAACTCGGTGACGGAGAGCGAGGACGTGTTCGTCGTGAGCACGCACTCGGGCGGGACGGCGGCTTCGAGGTCGGCGAAAACCTGCTGCTTGACGTCCATCTCTTCGAAGACCGCCTCGAGGACGACGTCGCAGTCGGCGAAGTGCTCGTACCCGGTTCCACCGGTGACGAGTGAGCTGAGGAAGCGGGCCTTGCCCTCGTCGTAGCGGCCTTTCTGGACCTGGCTCTCGAGCTCCGCTTCGATGCCGGCGACGGCGCG
>DASSCT010000006.1:0-21788 GCA_035697545.1 Gaiellaceae bacterium
CACGCGGCGTCGCTGCGTCAGGCTTTCGCCCATTGCGCAAGATTCCCCACTGCTGCCTCCCGTAGGAGTCTGGGCCGTGTCTCAGTCCCAGTGTGGCTGATCGTCCTCTCAGACCAGCTACGGATCGTCGCCTTGGTGAGCCATTACCCCACCAACAAGCTAATCCGCCGCGGGCTCATCCTCAGCCGGAAGCCGAAGCTACCTTTTCTGACGAGCCCAAAGGCTCGAAAGGCCATCCGGTATTAATCCGGGTTTCCCCGGGCTATCCCAGTGCCGAGGGCAGATTACCCACGTGTTACTCACCCGTTCGCCGCTGTCCCCAGTCCCGAAGGACTGGTTCTCGCTCGACTTGCATGTGTTAAGCGCGCCGCCAGCGTTCGTCCTGAGCCAGGATCAAACTCTCCGTGAAGAAGTGATTGTCACGTCCACCCGAAGGTGGGTTTGACAGCTTCGTCAGGTGAGCTTGAAGCTCAAAGCGCCCCAAGGCCGAAGGCATCGCTTGCGATGCCTGTCAAGAGATCGGCCGGCTTTGCCGGTCGATCGCTCTCGACGTTGAGGCTGACAGGTTGAGCCTGAACCCTCCAAGAAGGATCCAGGTCTCGGCGTTCGTACACGCTGTTGAGTTTTCAAAGACCGTCGCCGTCCTGACGGCGTAAAAAAGCCTCCGACTCGCGCCGAAGGCCCCAAATGATCCGAACGTACCGCTCGTATCAGTCGCTCTTGGGGGCTCTCCAGTCGTCGAGTTTGCAGGGACTTTTCAACACCGCCCGGGTGGGCAGCCCGAGTATGGTAGCAGCGTCTAAGGGCCTGTCAAGCGCGCAAACCGGCGCTTTCCGGCCTGCAGAAGCGCGCCGTCGAGGGTCGCTCGCGGGACGTCGAGCTCGGAGGCGATCTGGCCGTTCATGCGCACTGCGCCCTGCGAGATCAACCGCCTCGCCTCGCTCGTCGACAGGCCGAAAAGCGAGGCCATGAGCGCCGGCAGATGCACCGGATCACCAGGAGGAAGCGGCGCCTCCGGGACGTCCTCCGGCGCCTGCCCTTCCCGCACCACGCGCGTGAAGTGCTCCTCGGCGGTCCGCGCCGCTTCCTCGCCGTGCGAGCGGGCGACGATGAATCGCGCCAGGGCGAGCTTCGCCTCAAGCGGGTCACCCTGCGGCGGCGGCTGCCCCATGACGAGCTCGTACCACTGCGGGAGCAGGTCGTCCGAGAGACGCATGGTCCGACCAAACTGCTCCTCGGGCGCCATCGTCAGCGGAATGTTGTTCCCGACCGACGACGACATCTTCTGTCCGTCCCAGCTCAACAGCAACGGATTCGTCAAAGCGACCTGCGGCTCCAGCCCGTACGCCTGCATCACTTCACGGCCGGCGAGCAGGTTGTAGAGCTGATCCGTACCGCCGAGCTCGATGTCCGCCTCGATTGCAACGGAGTCGTAGGCCTGCATCAGCGGATAGAGGAGCTCGGAAATGGAGATGGGCTGACCCGCCGCGTAGCGCTTGGCGAAATCGTCCCGCTCGAGCATTCGCGCGACGGTGATCGTTCGGGCTAGCCTGACGACCTCGGCGTAGGTCAACTTCGAGAGCCATTCGCCGTTGAACCGCACCTCTGTTCGATCGGGGTCGAGGATGACCATCGCCTGTTCGAGATAGGTCTTGGCGTTTTGGTCGATCTCCTCGTCGGAGAGAATCGGCCGCTCGGTCGACCGGCCCGACGGATCGCCGATTCGGGTCGTGAAGTCACCGACGATCAGGACGCCGATGTGGCCTTCGTCCTGAAAGGCACGCATCCGTTGCAGCGGGATAGCGCGGCCAACGTGAATGTCCGGGGACGTGACGTCGATCCCGAGCTTCACCCGCAGAGGCCGGCCGAGGGCGAGCTTGCGCTCGAGCCCGCCTTCCGGCAGCACGTCGACCGCGTTCCTCGTGAGCTCGGCGACTCCCATCGGCGACCGAGTGTAGTGACCTCCCGACAGGGTCACTAGACTCCCCCGATCTTGCGTTTTCGCCGTCGCCGTGAATCGCCGACGCCGAAGAAGAGCCGCAGGATCAGGAAGCTGCGGCTGCTGGTCTTAATGCTCGCGCTCTTCGTCCTGGCGTTGTCGTCGTTCGCCTTCGGGTTCGTGACCGCAGTCCGCGGCGCGGTGCCGAAGCTGGACCCGTCGAGGCAGCGAAACCAGGTCAACACGAAGATCTACGACTCGACCGGGCACGTCCTCGCCGTACTCCGCGGAACGGAGAACCGCGTCCTCGTCGACTACGACGACATCGCGCCGGTGATGAAGCAGGCGATCGTCGCGATCGAAGACCGCCGCTTCTTCGAGCACCGGGGTGTCGACGTTCGAGCGATCGGGCGCGCGGTGTGGGCCGACCTGAGCCACCAGGGCGTCGTCCAGGGCGGGTCGACGATCACACAGCAGTTCATCAAGAACACCTACGTCAAGAGCCAGAAGTCGATCGGCCGAAAACTCCGGGAGGCGGCGCTCGCGTGGCAGCTCGAGCAGCAGTGGTCGAAGAAGAAGATCCTGACCTCCTACCTGAACACGATCTACTACGGGAACGGGGCTTACGGCGTCGATCAGGCCGCGCTCACCTACTTCGGCCACCACGCGAAGCGGCTCACGCTCGCCGAGTCCGCCCTCCTGGCTGGACTGCCTGCCGACCCGAGCCGCTACGACCCGGTGACGAATCCGAGGGCAGCGAAGGAGCGGCGCCGCATCGTCCTGCGCACGATGCTCGAGCTCGGCTCGATTACACCTCAGCAGTTCCGTAGAGCAATCCGCAGGCCGCTTCCGAAGGACGTCCACCCGCCCGACACGCGCGGGCCCGCCGGCTACTTCACGAACTACGTCATCCAGCAGCTCGTGGACAAGTACAAGACGCACGGCGTCTACGGCGGCGGGCTCGTCGTCAAGACAACGCTCGACCTCCCGTTGCAGAAGATCGGCCACCGGGCGATCGCACGCTGGCTCAAGGACGACAACGGCCCCGCGGCGGCGCTCGTCGCGGTCGACCCGCGGGACGGCGCGGTGAAGGCGATGATCGGCGGCTCGAACTTCCGGGAGAGCCAGTTCAACCTCGCCGTGCAGGGCGAGCGCCAGGCCGGTTCGGCCTTCAAGCCATTCGTCCTCGCAACCGCGCTCGACCAGGGGATCTCGCCCTCGACGACGTTTGTCTCGAAACCCACGACGATCTCGCTCGGCGACAAGCTCTGGTCGGTCTCCAACTACGAGGACGAATACCTCGGCCCGACCGACCTCGAGAACGGGACGATCCATTCCGACAACTCGGTCTTCGCGCAGCTCACGGCTCTGGTCGGGCCGCGCAACGTCCGCAGGACGGCGCACCGCCTGGGGATCACGAGCGAACTCAACGACTACTTCGCGATCGGCCTCGGCGCCGAGGCGGTCAATCCGCTCGAGATGGCCCGCGCCTTTTCGAGCTTCGCGAACGAGGGACGGCGGATCGACGGCTCCATCTTCGGGAACCGGCCGCGCGCGATCGTCTCCGTCTCCAAGAACGGCCGGCGGGCGAAGCCGAATAAGGCCGTCGAGCGTCCTGCCCTCGCGCCGGAGAAGGCGAAGCTCGTCAACGAGATCCTCCAGAAGGTCGTCACCTCGGGAACCGGCCACAACGCACGGCTTGTTGACCGGCCCGTCGCCGGCAAGACCGGCACGACGGAGAACTACGGCGACGCCTGGTTCGTGGGATACACGCCGCAGCTCGCCGTCGCGGTTTGGGTTGGCTACCCGACCAAGCTCGTGCCGATGATGACCGAGTACCAGGGCGATCCCGTCGCGGGCGGCACCTTCCCGGCGCTGATCTGGAAGACCTTCATGGAGAAGGCGCTCGACTACCTGCACGATCGGCCGGCCTACTTCGATTCCCCCAGCCTTCCCTATTCCGTTCCGGTCAACGTCGTCCAGCGCGGCGGTCAGCTCATGGCGGACAACGGGATTTGCCGTGCCGTTCGGAGCGTCTGGTACTTCGAGGACGACCGGCCGTCGCGGAAGGCGGACTGCAAGCCGAACGAGGTCCAAGTTCCGCAGCTGATCGGTTCGACGCTCGCCGAGGCGAAGTACCAGCTCGCGCGGCAGCCGCTCACCTCTCGGGTCGTCTACAAGCCCGCGAGGCGTGGCCAGCGGCTCGACCTCGTGCTCGGCCAGATCCCCAGGAAAGGAACGCTGTCGGCGCATGACGAGGTGCTGCTGATCCTCGCGCGGCCGCGGTTCGGCGTCGTGCCGAGCGTCGTCGGAATGCCCGTCGACCGCGCGGTGCAGAAGCTGGAACGCCTCAAGCTCCAGCCCGCAGTCGTCGGCAGCGCCGACGGCCGGGTCATTCGCCAGTTGCCGCGTGGCCCCGTCGCGGCCGCCCCGGGTTTGCCGATCCGCCTGGTCGTACGGCGCGGCTGAGGAACGGCGACTCCGCCAGTACATACCGCCACGGCTCGTCCGCGGCTTTCGTGATCCCGACGCGGGTACCCACGGCGATCTCGGGCTCGTCTGTACGGGCTCGGAGCTCGAACGGCGGTTCGTCCAGCCGCCTGCCGTCGTGCTCGCCTGTGACGGCAAGGGCCTGACACAGACGGCCGGGGCCTGCACAGAGGAGGCGCAGGTCGTCGAGCCCCCGCCGCCGACGCATCTCGTCGAGCCCATAGCGAGGCTCGAGCGCCCGGATCAGGACGGCCTCCGCAGACCCGATGGAAGCGCAAACGAAGTTCAGGCACCAGTGGATGCCGTAGGAGCGGTACACGTACGCGTGCCCGGGCGGGCCGAACATCGAGGCGTTCCGCTCGGTGCGGCCGCCGAAACCGTGAGCGGCGGGATCCTCGTCGTCGTACGCCTCGACCTCGACGATAGGACCGCCGACGCCGTCCACGAGGAGCTCGACGCCCATGAGCTCGGGCGCGACCTGGTGGACCGAACGCGCGAAGAAGTCTCGCCCGAGCGTCATTCCTTCTGAGGGTTGCGCGCGTCGTAGCGGACGAATCCCGGAAGAGCGAACACGACCGCGATCGTTCCGAGAACGGTGAGCACGCCGCCGGAGACAATCGAGGCACGCACACTCGTCAGCGAGGCGACGATCCCCGCCTCGACGTTGCCCAGCTCCGGCATTCCCGCAACCTGGGCGAGCTCGATCCCCGACAGCCGTCCGCGCATCGAATCTGGCGTCACGGTGAGCAGGATGTTGGAGCGTAGGACGGCGCTAATGAAGTCCGCTGCGCCGGCGGCCGCGAGGAACACGAGTGCGAGCCAGACCGACGTCGCAAAGCCGAAGAGCGCGATCGCCACGCCCCAGGCCCCCGCCGCGACGCAGACGCCGAGGCCTTGGCGGCGTACGTGCATCATCCAGCCCGAGCTGATCGAGGCTCCGAGCGCGCCGGCAAACGGCGCCGCGTACATCAAACCGAGAACGCCGGGCCCGCCGCCGAGCTTCTCTGCGAAGGCTGGGAAGAGCGACTTGGGCATCCCGAAGATCATGGCGTTCGTGTCGACGATGAAGATCCCGAGCAGCGCCTTGCGCCGGAGGACGAGCCGAAAACCGTCGAGGATCGATTGAAGGCTGGGGCGGTCTGCGTCCGGCGCAGCCGGTGACGGCGGCAGCAACCAGATCGAGAGCAGCGAAGCTGCGAACGTTGTGATGTCGATCCCGAAGGCGGGCGCCAGGCCGACGGCGGCAATCAGTACGCCGGCGAGCGCCGGCCCGACCACTCGGGCGAGCGTGAAGACGAGGTCTTCGACGGCGATGGCCGCGAGCAGCTGGTCGTCGGGGACGAGCCGCGGCGTCAGTGCGTTCCGGGCCGGGCGCTGAAAGCCGTACGCCGCCGTCCCGAGCCCCTCGGCGACGAACAGGAACCAGACGCTCGGATCCGGCAGGAGGGCGTTGACGAGCAGGCCGCCCGACACGAGCATGAGCGCGATATCGGAGAGCAGCAGCATGCGGCGCCGATCGACGGCGTCCGCAACGGCGCCCCCGTAGATCGGGACTATCAAGAGCGGAAAGAGCGCCGCGAGCCCGAGCAACCCGACGAGCAACGTCGAGCGGGTCAGGTCGTAGAGCTGGAAAGGGATCGCGACAGTCGTGATCTGGCTGCCGATGGCCGAGATCCCCGTGCCGAACCAGAGCCGCCGGAAGTCGCGCGACCCTCGGAGCGGCCGGATGTCGATTGCGATGCGAGCGAGCAGGCCACGCTCCGGCGGCTCCGGCCGGCCGATGTCGGTCACGCCGCGCTAGGAAGGCTTGGCGGAACGCTCACTAGGGGTCTAGGGGTCAGACCCCACGCCGCGGCGCCAGGATTCAAGCAGGCCGCCCGTGCTCGTGGGGTCAGACGCCTTGATGCGACGGGACTCAGATCCGAGCCGCCTGCGAGTGCGGTTCGTCAAGCGCGGGCTAGAAGAGTTTTTCGTCGTCCTGCGGCTTGGCGGTAGCCTCGAGCAGTCGGCGGGCACGGCGACCGAGGTCGGCGAGATCGACACGACCGCTCTCCGCTCCGGCGGCAATCCGCTCGGCAAGCTCGACCGACTGATCGATGATCTGCGTGTTCGCCGCCGCTTCCTGACCCATCTCGTGCAGGATCGTGCGCTCGGTTCGCCCGGCGATGATGGGGTCGGGAACGCCCTCGATCCAGACCCGCGTCCGCCGGCCTCCACCGCGCTCGTCGCCGGTGAGCGGCTCGAGCGCATAGATCTTGTCGGCGCGGGCGTACTTCCCGAAGCCGAGGAACACCATCCTGTTCACGCCGTCGGCCATCGCGCGATTATGAACGCTGGCTAGGTCGGCAGGACCGCGCGCAGCGCGTCGACGACGTACTCCTGGTCCTCGGCTTCGATTGCCGGGAAGAACGGCAGGGCAAGCGTGCGGCTCGCGATGTCCTCGGCGACGGGACAGAGCCCCTCCGCGAAGCCGAAGCGCTCGCGCATGTAGCTGAGCAGGTGGACACAGGGGACGTACTCGGCCACGTCTACCCCCCGCTCGCGCATCTCGACCATGACGCGCGCGCGGTCGATCTCCGGCGCCAGCGCGACGACGTAGACGAACCAGGAACGCCGGTGGTCGGCGTCGTCCGCAGGCGCGAGCTCGACCCCATCCACGCCCGCCAGCAGCTCCGAATAGCGAGCGGCGGCAGCGGAACGCAGCTCCAGCATCCGGTCGAGCTTCTCGAGCTGCGCGATGCCGACGGCGGCTTGGAGGTCGGTCCAGCGGTAGTTGAACCCGAGCCGCACGTGGTTGAACCAACCGCCGCCCTCGTACGAGCGGCCCTGGTTACGGAGGCTGCGGAGAAGCTTCCACTGCTCCTCGGAGTGCGTCGTGACGACTCCGCCCTCGCCCGTCGCGATCTGCTTGTTCGGATAGAAGCCGAAGACGCAGGGCGGGCCGTGCGAGCCGACCGGAGCCCCTTTGTACTCCGCACCCAGCGCCTCGGCGGAATCCTGGATCAAGGTCAGCCCACAGCGCTCGCAGAGCTCCATCAGCGGCCCGAGCTCGCAGGGGTAGCCGAACATGTCCACCGCCACGAGGCCTTTCGTCCGGTCGGTGATGGCCGCCTCGACGGCGCCCGGATCGAGATTCCACGTCCGACGGTCGACGTCGGCGAAGACCGGGGTGGCGCCCTCGAAGAGGAAGCAGTTGGCGGAAGCGGCGAAGGAGAGCGGTGACGTGATCACCTCGTCTCCCGGCCCGATGCCCGCGCCGTGGACGAGCAGATGGAGCCCGGCGGTCGCGCTCGAGACGGCGGTCGCATGCGGCGCGCCCACGCGCTCGGCGATCAGCTCCTCGAAGTGGTCGATCGTCGGCCCGAGCGACAGCCGGCCCGAGCGAAGGACCTCGAGGACGAGCTCCTCCTCCCTCTCGTCGAGGTACGGCCGGGCGAGCGGGATCCGCCGCGTCGCGGCGGGCTTCACGCCTGCGCCGGCTCGGGCGCCGGCGCGGGGACCGGCACGTACTCCAGCCAGTGTGACCAGCGCTCGCTGCCGCCGCGTACCGTTTCCAGGTACGCCTTCTGGAGCGCGAGCGTGACCTCGCCGGGTGGGCCGATCTCCTGGTCGTCGACCGAACGGATCGGCGTCACCTCGGCCGCTGTGCCGGTCATGAACACCTCGTCGGCGAGATAGAGGTCGGTGCGGATCAGGTTCCGCTCCGCGACGGGGTAGCCCAGATCCTGCGCGATCTCGATCAGCGTGGCTCTCGTGATGCCGGGCAGGATCGACGTAGAGAGCGGCGGCGTGGAGATTGTCCCGTCCCTGACGACGAAGACGTTCTCCCCTGAACCGTCGGCGACGAAGCCGTCGTCGGTCAGGAGGATCGCCTCGTCGTAGCCGGCACGGTTGGCCTCGACGACGGCCAGCATCGAGTTCAGGTAGATGCCCGTCGCCTTCGCGGCGTGGGGAATCGTGTTCGGCCCGACGCGCTTCCAGCTCGAGATCTTCGCGCGGATGCCCTTCTTCAACCCCTCGTCGCCGAGGTAGGCGCCCCACGGCCAGCTCATGATCACGACGTCGACCGGATTCCCGGCCGTGGCGACCCCGAGCTCGCCGTACCCGAAGAATGCGATCGGACGGAGGTAGCACTCCGGGAGACCGTTCACCTGGATCAATTCCATCGAGGCGTCGTGCAGCTCTTGGATCGTGTACGGAAGGTCCATGTACAGCAGGCGCGCGGAGGCGTCGAATCGCTTCAGGTGGTCGGTGAGGCGGAAGACCTCCGAGCCACTAGGCGTCTCGTAGCACCGGATCCCCTCGAAGACACCGGTTCCGTAATGGAGTCCGTGGGCACCGACGTGGATCTTCGCGTCCGCCCAGTCGACGAACACCCCGTTCATCCAGATCTTCTCGGTCTCGCGCATGCTCCTCCTTTTCAGCTGATGTTAAGTCTCGTCCGAGACGGCGTCCATCGGCTCGGCCTTCGCCAGGCGCACGAGGTCGCCCGGCGTCAAGGTTGCCAAGTGGTTCTCCGACCCTGCGCCGATCCAGACGCGTTCGTGCACCAGTAGGTGCCGGTCGATGAAAACGCGAGTGATCTTCGTCAGGGGAAACGGCGCAACCGCGCCGGGTGCGAACCCCGTTGCCTTGCGGACTTCGTCCGGCCCGGCCACCTTTGCACGCCGGCATTCGGCCGCGCGCGCAACTTTGCGGGCGTCTGCTCTCCGATCGCCGGGAACCAGCACCAGGAACGGTTGGCCCTCGCACTCGAAGACGAGCGACTTGACGATCTGGCCGAGCTTGCAGCCCACGGCCCGGGCCGCGTCTTCGGCCGTCGGCGTTCCCGCTTGAAACTCCTCGATTCGCGCCTCCACGCCACCGTCACGCAGGAAGGCGGCGACGCGTTCGACCGCCTCGGGCCAACTGCGCTTCACGCGCGCAAGCGTAACTAGAACGGGGTGCGCCGCCGGTAGTCGGCATATTCGGGGAAGCGCTCGCCGAGATGCCGTTCTTCCTTGCGCGCCTTTGCGATCCAGAAAAGCGCGAGCACCGCAGTGAGCACGAGGCCGTAGACCGAGAAGACGAGCGAGAGACCTCCGAAGAACAGCGTTCCTGCCACGTAGATGGGGTGGCGCAGGTGTCGGTACGGCCCTTCCTGGACCAGGCGAGCGTCGTCCTTCGGAACCGGCATGGCTGTCATCGACGACCCGAGCGCCCGAAGCGCCCAGGCGCCGAGCACGACGCCCAGCGTTGCAGGGATCAGTCCGAGGGCCGAAAGGTCCGGACCGACGAACCAGGAGGCGACGATAAGCGCAAACAGGACGAGCTGGGCGGCGACCCAGCCCTCACCTCTAGCCCAGCGAGATGAACCTGGCGTCGTCGAAGCCTTCTGCCTTGACACGCTCGACCAGCTCCGGCGGTGGTTCCGTGTCGATCGAGAGCGCCATCAACGCCTTGCCGCCGCGCCGCGTCCGCGAGACGGCCATGTTGGCGATGTTGACGCCGGCCTCGCCGAAGAGCGTCCCGACCCGCCCGATCACGCCGGGCACGTCGTCGTAGCGGAAGAAGACGAGCAGCGGCGCGAGCTCCATCTCCAGCTCGAAGCCGAGCGCACTCACGAGCCAGATGCGGTTCTCGCGGCCGATGGCCGTGCCCGCGACATGGAGCTCGTCGCCGTCGGCGGTCACGCCGACGCGAACGAGGTTCGTGAAGTCGCGCGAGGAGCGCCGCCGCTGCTCCACGACCTCGATCCCGCGCTCCTCCACGAGCAGCGGCGCGTTGACGTAGTTGACCGGTTGGTCAAAGCGTCCCTGGAACGCGCCGTTCAGCGCTGCTGCGGTGAGCAGGCGTGTGTCGTAGTCGGAGAGATTCCCGTAATACGTGAGCTCGATGCGCTCGGCGCGCCCGCCTGCGAGCTCGATCGCCAGGCGCCCGAGCTGTGCGGACACGGGAACATACGGGCCCAGCACCTCGAGGTCTTCCTGCCGGAGAGCCGGGATATTGACCGCGTTGGTGACGAGCTCCCCGTCCAACGCTGCCGCGACCTGCTCGGCGACGATGACACCGGCTCGGTCCTGGGCCTCCTCCGTCGACGCGGCGAGGTGCGGTGTGACGACGACGTTGTCCAGCTCGAGCAGCGGGCCGGAGTACGGCTCGGACGAGAACACGTCCAGCGCGGCTCCGGCGAGCTTGCCAGACCGCAGCGCCTCGAGCAGCGCGTCCTCGTCCACGAGCTCGCCACGGGCTGCGTTGACGAGCCGGGCGCCGTCAGGCATCTGCGCGATCGCTGCCGCGTCGATCGTCTCAGCGGTTTCTGGCGTCAGCGGGAGGTGGAGCGTCAGGAACTCGGCCGCGGCCAGGAGATCCTCCGGGCATTCAGCCCGTTCTGCGCCAAGCTCTCGAAACCGGTCTCTCGTAACGAAGGGGTCGTAGGCCACGACCCGCATCCCGAGGCCGATTGCGCGGCGGGCGACCTGCTGTCCGATTCGCCCGAACCCGAGCACGCCGAGGGTCTTGCCTTCCAGCTCGATGCCCCCGTGCGCAGACCGCTCCCACCGTCCTTCCTTGAGCGCGGCGTGGGCCTGCGGGATGTGGCGCACGAGCGCGACGAGCAGGCCGATCGCGTGCTCGGCGGCGGAAACCACCGTCGACTCGGGTGCATTGGCGACGACGATCCCACGCCGCGTCGCGGCGTCGACATCGACGTTGTCCACTCCGACCCCGGCCCGTCCGATCACCTTCAGACGCTCGGCCCGCTCGATGAGCTCCGCCGTCAGCTCGGTGCCGGAGCGGATCACAATCGCGTCGTAGGCGGCGATGCTCTCGTCGAGGGGTGTGGCGCCGTCGACGTCGACGTCAAAGCGCTCCTCGAGCAGACGGATCCCGGCCTCGGCGATCGGCTCGCGAACGAGAACGCGAGGTTTGGCGCTCACACCCTTGTGTGCTCGAAGGCCTCGAGCGCTGCGGTAATGGCGACGCCGCGCTCGATGTCCGCGCCCATTTCCGAGAGAACGAGCTCGACTCCGGCGAGCGCCGTCGTGATGTCGAAGACGTCGTAGTAGCCGATGTGGCCGATTCGGAAGATCTTGCCCTTCAACACCCCCTGGCCCGGCGCGAGGACGATTCCCTGGCGGTCGCGCAGCGTCTGCACCAGCTCGCCGGAATCGATCCCTTCAGGCGCATTGATCGCAGTGACGACGGCGGACCGATCGTCGTCCGGGGAGAAGAGGTCGAGCCCCATCGCCTTGACTCCGGCCCGGCACGCCCGGCCGAGACGGGCATGTCGCTCGAAGGCCTGCTCGAGGCCCTCCTCGAGCAGCAGACCCAGCGCGACGTCGAGCCCGACGACGATCGAGACGGCCGGAGTGAAGGACGGGTCGAACCGCTCCTGCTTCTCGCGGGTCTGTGTCCAGTCGAAGTAGTAGCGCGGGCGCGCAGCGCCGTCGACGGCGCGCCACGCGTCGTCCGAAACGGAAACCGTGGCGAGGCCCGGCGGCGTCATCAGCGCCTTCTGCGACCCCGAGATCACAGCGTCGAGACCCCAGGCGTCCGTCTCGAGCGGAACGGCGCCAAGGCTCGAGATCGCGTCTACGGCGACCAGCGCGCCCGCCTCCTTCGCCGTCGCGGCCAGCGCCTGGATGTCGGCAACGACGCCGGTGGAGGTCTCCGAGTGGGTCGTGAAGACGACCTTGGCGCCGCCGAGCTCGCGGAGTCGAGCGGCAAGATCCTCCGCGGCCGGGGCCTCCCCCCACTCGTAGCGGAGCTCCTCGACCTCGCAATCGAACCTGCTCGCGATTGTCGTCCAGCGCTCGCCGAAGTGTCCCGCCGAAACGACGAAGACACGGTCCCCCGGCTGCGTCAGGTTCGCGACCGCCGACTCCATCCCGCCGGTTCCCGACGACGTGTAGATGAGCACGTCCCCCTGGGTTCGGTAGACCTCGTGGAGCCGCTCGAGGGCGCGCCCGAGCACCTCCCGGAAGTCGGAGCTTCGGTGGTGGATGATCGGGCGACTCATCGCCGCCAGCACCTCGGGCGGAACCGGCGTTGGGCCGGGCGTGAACAGATAGCGCTTTTCAGCCATTCGCTCGGACAGTAGCTCAGGCTCCCGATAACGTCCGCGCGCGATCGGAATGGACGCGCTGCTCGCCTTCGCCGCCGCCCTGATCTCGCTCCGGCTCTCCGGGCGGCTGTTCGGCCGCTGGCGGGCCCGTCGGGCGCCGGAGCTTGCGATGTGGGCAGCTTCGCTCGGGTGTTATGCGCTCGCGTCGGCCGCGCTCGCTTGGGGCTCGGCGGCCGGGTGGAACGACACGGCGTTTCGCCTCTACTACCTGTTCGGCGGGCTCCTGACGGCCCCGCTGCTCGGCGCCGGCTCGCTCCTGCTCCTGGGCAAGCGCTGGGTGATCCCGGTCGTGCTTGTCTACGCCGGTCTCGCGCTCGGCGTCGTCTTGGCGGAGCCGCTCTCAGCCGGCGTGTCGGGCAGCTCGATCCCGGAGGCACAGGCGCACCTGGACTTCTTCCCCGTACGCCTCCTCGCCCTCGTCGGGAACATCGGCGGAACCGCCGCTGTGGCTGGGGTCGCGGCGCTGACGATCAGGCGTCGGCCACTCGGGACGGGGCTGATTCTGCTCGGCGTGGCCGTTGCCGCGGCAGGCAGCGCTCTTGCCGGGCTGGGCGCGACAGAAACCGCTGCATTTTCGGCACTTGCTGCCCTATTTCTTTACACAGGTTTTACGGTTTCCAGCGGAAAATCGCGGCGCTCGTTGCCAGCTTAGAAACGTCGGTCTGATAAGAAGTGCAGCCGCAAGGGCGCTCGAACCCGCCCGGAAGCGAACTAAAGGAAGCCGTCAAGCGCTCCGATAACGCGGACTGCGGCCCAGTTCCCGCGTCTGGAGCCGGCTCCCAGCACAAGGAGGAAACTTCGTGCGTCGACAACTCGTGCGCGCGGCCGCGTTCGCGGTCGCACTGTTTGGTCTTGCCGCCGCCGGCCTTCCGACGGCGAACGTCGTCCAGCCGTCGCAGGCACGACTGGACGAGGGCAAGGGCATCGTCCCCAAGATCCACCGGTACGAGCGGGCGACGTGGGGCTGGCAGCGCTTGATGGGCGTCCGCCGCACTCAGAGCCGGCGGCTGTACCTGAAGACGCGTGACCTGGACTACCGGCTGTTGATTCTTCGCCAGTGGCATCGGCGGGCAGCGCACGCGAGGCGTCGTGCACACAACCCTCCCCACGAGCGCGCATGGCGTTGCCTCCAGCGCAACGAGGGAGCGTGGACGGATCCGTCAGATCCGTACTGGGGCGGCCTCCAGATGGATCGCTCGTTCATGCTCGCGCACGCGCCCCGTCACCTGTTGCGCCGGGGCTGGGCGAACAGGTGGTCGCCCGTGGAGCAGATGTGGGTCGGCGAGCGCGCCTTGCGCGCCGGCCGCGGTTTTCACCCGTGGCCGAGCACGGCCCGCATCTGCGGGCTCCTCTAGTTGCTCTAGTCGCCGATCGCCTTGAGCACCACGCGCTTGCGCCGACGCCCGTCGAACTCGGCGTAGAAGACCTGCTCCCACGGGCCGAGGTCGAGCTTGCCGCCGGTGATCGGAAGGACGACCTGGTGGCTCATCAGATGCCGCTTCAGGTGTGCATCCGCGTTGTCCTCGCCGTTGTTGTGCCGATACTGGTCCGTGGGCTCGTGCGGCGCGAGCCGCTCCAGCCAGTCGTCGAAGTCCTGGATGAGGCCTGACTCGGCATCGTTGACGTAGACGGCGGCGGTGATGTGCATCGGGTTGACTAGGCAGAGGCCTTCCTGGATGCCGCTTCGGCCCACGAATTCCTCGACCTCGCCCGTGATGTTCACGTAGTCGCGGCGGTTCGGGGTCTCGAACCAGAGGTAGTCGGTGGCGTGCTTCATGCCGTGAGCTTACGATTGCGCGCAATGGGACGCGGAGACCGCCCGAGGGTGCGCTGGGCGAGAGATCGCCAGCGGAAGAAGAAGGCCCGCGAGAAGGCCGAGGCCGCCGAGAAGGCACCGCCGCGGCGACGGCGTTCCGGCACGTCTAGCTGAGCTTCTGACGCAAGAGCTCGTTCACGACCCTCGGGTCGGCCTTGCCCTGCGTCTCCTTCATCACCTGACCGACGAAAAAGCCGAGCAGGCCCTCCTTGCCGCCGCGGTAGGCCTCGACCTGCCCGGGGTTGGCGGCGAGGACGCGCTCGATGATCGGCTCGAGCTCGGCTGTGTCGGCGACGAGGCCGTCGCCGAGGTAGCGCTCGGCCGAGAAGCCCGGGTCGCCGCTCGCGGCGAACGCCTCGGTCAGCTTCTCGCGCGGGATCCGCGAGCGCGCCTCGATGAGCTTGCCGAGCTCCTCGGGGTCGACGGCTTCGGGGTCGACGCCCGAGACAGCGAACTGATTCATGAGGACATTGGCCACTGCGCGCCTGTCACCCGGCACGCGCTCGTAGAGCCGGTCCCGCCCGCTCGTCACGAGATCCTCGGCGAGGTCGTGGTCGAGCCCGTCGGCGAGCCGCCGGATCCGCGTCGCGGGCGTCTCCGGGAGCTCTGTCCGGATCCGCTCGACGAGCTCGCGCGGCGCCTCGATCGGGACGAGATCCGGCTCCGGGAAGTAGCGGTAGTCCTGCGCCTCCTCCTTCGAGCGCAGCGGCGGAGCCGCCTCGGCGCCGGGATCGAAGTGCAGCGTCTCCTGCTCGATCTCGCCGCCCGACTCGTAGACGGCGATCTGCCGCTCCACCTCGCGCTGGATCGCCTTCGCGGCGAAGGCGAACGAGTTCAGGTTCTTGAGCTCGGTGCGGGTGCGCAGCTCGTCCGAGCCCTCTGGTCGGACCGAGACGTTGACGTCAAACCGCAGCGACCCCTTCTGCATCTCCGCGTCGGAGATCCCCAGCTCGACGACGGTCTGGCGAAGGAGCTGCAGGAAGCGCCGCGCCTGGTCGGCCGAGCGCAGATCCGGCTGAGTGACGATCTCGACCAGCGGCGTGCCCGCGCGATTGAAGTCGACGAGCGTGGCTGTCGCGCCGCCGATGCGGCCTTCCGCGCCTCCGAGGTGCACGTTCTTCGCCGCGTCCTCTTCGAGGTGCGCGCGGACGATGCCGATCTCGGCATCGCCCTCTGGGCCGGGAAGCGCGAGCCGGCCGCTCACGCACAGCGGCTCGTCGTACTGGGAGATCTGGTAGCCCTTCGGGTTGTCCGGGTAGAAGTAGTTCTTCCGGTGGAAAACGGCGTGCTCGGCGATCTCGCACTCGAGCGCGAGCCCGAGCTTGATCGTCCATTCGACCGCTTTCGCGTTGGGGACCGGCAGCGAGCCGGGAAAGGCGAGGCAGACGGGACACGTCCGCGAGTTCTCCGGCTCGAAGTAGGCGACCTCGCAGCGGCAGAACATCTTCGTCCTCGTCTTCAGGTGGATGTGGATCTCGAGCCCGATGACCGGCTCCCAGGTCACAGCCGAACCTTCCAGCTTCCGACGAGTCGACCGGTCATTGCAGACGGCCGCGCGGGCAAAGCCCGCACGGCCTGAAGGAGACATCGCAAGCGACGTCTCATTTCAGCCTCCCGGGGACGAAGTCGAAGCCGATCGCCCGCTCCAGCGCGTGGCCGACGTGGAAGAGCGTGTTCTCCGAGAATTGCGGCCCGATCAGCTGGAAGCCGACCGGAAGGCCGTCGGAGAGCCCACAGGGGATCGAGAGCCCCGGGAGGCCGGCCAGGTTGGACGGGATCGTCAGCACGTCCGAGAGGTACATGGCCAGCGGGTTCTCGGCCTTCTCGCCCAGCTTGAACGCGACCGTGGGCGACGTGGGCGAGACGAGGACGTCGAAGTTCTCGAAGGCCGCCGCATGTTCGTCCGCGATCACGGTCCGGACCTTCTGGGCCTGTCCGTAGTACGCCTCGTAGTAGCCGGCGGAGAGCGCGTAGGTGCCGAGCATGATCCGCCGCTTTGGCTCGTCGCCGAAGCCGGCGTCGCGGGTCTTCTCGTACATCTCACGCACGTTGGAGCCGTTGACGCGTAGGCCGTAACGGACACCGTCGTAGCGGGCGAGGTTCGAGGAGGCCTCGGCGGGGGCGATGAGGTAGTAGCACGGCATGCCGTAGTCGACGGAGCGCGGGAGGCTCGTCTCCCCCACCTCCGCCCCGAGCTCGCGGCAGAGCTCGATCGTGCGTTGCACGACCTCCATGACACCGGGCTCGATACCTTCGGCCTCGTTCAGCTCCCGCGGAACGCCAACGCGGATGCCCTTCAGGTCTTCGCGCTCCGGAATCTCGACCGGCTGGGGCAGCTCGACCGTGGTCGTGTCCTCCGGGTCGCGTCCGGCGAGGACGCGGTACAGGAGCGCGTTGTCGCGAACGGTCTTCGTCATCGGGCCGATCTGGTCGAGGCTCGAGGCGAAAGCGACGATCCCGTAGCGCGAGACTGTCCCGTAGGTCGGGCGCAGGCCCACGATTCCGCACAGGGACGCGGGCTGCTTCACCGAGCCGCCGGTGTCGGAGCCAAGCGCCCACGGAGCGAGCCCCGCGGCGACGGCGGCCGCGGAGCCGCCCGAAGACCCGCCGGGGACGCGCTCGGGATCCCAAGGATTGCGGGTCGGCCCGAAGGCGGAGTTCTCCGTGGACGAGCCCATGGCGAACTCGTCCATATTTGTCTTGCCGATGAGCGGCATACCCGCCGCCCGGCAGCGGCTCGCCACGGTGGCGTCGTAGACGGGGACGTAACCCGAGAGGATCTTGGAGCCGGCAGTCGTCTCCACGCCCCGTGTCGAGATCAAGTCCTTGAAGGCGATCGCCACGCCCTCGCCGTCGGGCTCGTCCACGGTGCGCAGGAAGGCGTGGAGCTCTGAGTCGCGCTCGCCGATCGCGTCGAGATAGGCGCGGTGGAGCTCGGCGGCCGAGACCTCGCGGCGCTCGAGCAGGCCCATCGCGTCCTCGGCGGTCAGTCGCAGTGTGTCGATCATGCGCGAACCCGCCTGATTCCCGCGTGTCGACCGGTCATTGCAGACGGCCGCGCGGGCAGAGCCCGCACGGCCTGAGTGAGACATCGCAAGCGACGTCTCATGCGGGCGGGACCTTGAAGAAGCCGGCCTCGCGCTCCGGGGCGTTCGCGAGCGCCTCGTCCACCGGCAGGCAGGGCCGGGGCTCGTCCTCGGACCAGACGTTGACGAGATCGAGCGGGTGGGCGGTGGGTTCCACGTCGGACAGGTCGAGCTCCGAGACCTTGGCGACGGCCTCCAGGATCGCGCTCAGCTGCTCGGTGAAGCGCGCGATCTCGTCGTCGCGGAGCTCGAGGCGCGCGAGGCGCGCGACGTGAAGCACCTCGTCCCTCGTGATCGCCATTGGGGAAATCCTCCCAAAACGAGACGCGGGCCTTGCGGCCCGCGTCTCATGATCGAAACTGTCCGGGCCTAGACCGGCTGGACGTTCGCGGCCTGCAGGCCCTTATCGCCCTGCACGACCTCGAACGACACCCGCTGACCCTCGGTCAGCGAGCGATAGCCCTCCGACTGGATCGCGGTGTGATGGACGAAGACGTCGTCGCCGTCCTCACGCTCGATGAATCCATAGCCCTTCTCGTTCGAGAACCACTTCACGGTGCCCTCAGGCAATCGTTCCTCCTTCAAACAACGAACGACGGCCCGGGCACCGAGCCGCCGAACAACTTGCACTAACGGCGGGACCTTAGCAGTGTCGGAGGCGCGCGGCTTTGACGGTGTTTCGAAGCAGTGACGCGATCGTCATCGGCCCGACCCCGCCTGGGACCGGCGTGATCAGGCCGGCCCGCTCCGCGACGTCAGGATCGACGTCGCCTCGGAGGCCATCTTCGGTTCGGTTCATGCCGACGTCGATCACGGTGGCGCCCTCTTTGACCATGTCTGGAGTGACCAGCCCGGGGTGGCCGGTGGCGACGACCAGGACGTCGGCGGCCTCCGTGTGCGCGGCGAGATCGGCCGTGCGGGAATGGCAGATAGTGACGGTCGCGTGTCGGGCCAGGAGCAGCAGCGCAACCGGCTTCCCGACGATGGTGCTTCGTCCGACGACCACCGCGCGCGCGCCGTGGAGCGGCACGTCGTACTCGTCCAGCAGGGTCATGATCCCCGTCGGGGTCGCGGCGACGAGCCCGTCCTGGCCGAGGAAGAGCTTGCCCGCGTTCACGGGGTGAAAGCCGTCGACGTCCTTTGTGGGATCGACGGCGTCGATGACGCGCTCCTCGTTGATCTGCTCGGGGAGCGGGAGCTGGACGAGGATCCCGTCGACGGCGTCGTCGGCGTTCAGCTCGGCGACGAGTGCGAGCAGCTCCTCCTCGGTCGTGTCCTCGGCGAGCCGGTAGTCGCGGGAGAGGATCCCCGCCTCGCGCGCTGCCTCCTGCTTCCGCCGGATGTAGATCTCGGACGCGGGATCGTCACCGACGAGGACGGTCGTGAGGCCGACCTCGCCGAGCTCCCTGACCTCTTCGGCGACCTCGGCCCTGATCCGCTCGGCGAGTGCTTTCCCGTCCATCAGTCGTGCCCGTGCCATCGGCCGCCGAGGTTACTGCCTCGTTACGCTTGGTCAGCTGTCATGGAGCTCCGGCGCTGGCCACGGAAGAACGATCCTGCGTCGATCAAGGCGCGCCAGGAAGCGCTGGACGGGCGTGTCGATCGTGAGGTCTTCGGTCAAGACCTGACTCCCTGGGCCAAGGCTCAGGAGGCGCTGACCGGGATCTCCGTAATCCCTACGGCGGTGATCGGGCCGCTGACGATCTCCCTCGGCGACTACGAGCTGACCGAGCCCGACGGCGAGGTCGTGGAGCGGGGGCGCGCGATCGAGGACGTGTACGTCCCGCTGGCGCACACCGAGGGCTCGATGTCGGACTCCCTTTACCGCGGAGCGAGGGCGACTGCCGAGTCGGGGGGCTTTCGGACGGAGGTGCTCGGCGACCGGATCACGCGTGCCTCGTGCTTCATCTGCCGGTCGGCGGAAGAGGCGGCGGCCCTCGCCCGCTGGATCGAAGGCTCGCTTCCGGCGATGCGCGAGTGGCTCGCGGGGCGGGACGAGGAGTGGGTTTCGCGCTGGGCGAAGTTGCGCGAGGTCGAGACGCACGTGGTCGGTCCCATGTGCCACGTGATGTGGGCGTTCACGACGGGCGACGCGGTGGGCGCGAACATGATGACTCGGAACGCGTATGCGCTGAACATGGGCTTCGTCATGAAGCATGCTCCGGTCAAGCCCGACCGGGCGCTGCTCGAGGCGAACATGGGCGGTGACAAGAAGGTCTCCCACCGCTACTTCGAGCGCGGCGGGCACGGGAAGACCGTGATCGCCGAGTGCACGTTGACCGAGGACGCGGTCCGGCGGGTGCTGAGGACGACCGTCGACGATCTCGTCGAGCTGTCCTGGGCAGGGACACACGGCGCGGTAGCGTCGGGGATGCAGTCCGTGGCATTCACGCCGGCGACGGCGATCGCGGCGATCTTCGCGGCTACGGGGCAGGACCTCGGCATGGTCGGGACGAGCTCGATGGCACATGGGACCGGGAGGCGCGTCGAGGGCGGGCTGAACGCGGCGATTCGACTCCCCGGGCTCGAAGTGGCGACCGTAGGCGGCGGGACGACGCTCCCCTACGCGCGCTCCTGGCTCTCGCTGCTCGGGTGTGCGGGCCCGGGGAAGGTCTACCGCTTCGCCCAGATCGTCGCGGCGGCCACGCTTGCGTTGGAGATCTCCGCGTCGGCCGCGATGGCCACGTCCGGCTCGGAGAACTTCTTCAAGGCCCACTTCGAGCGCGGCGGCCTTCGTTAGAACATCGGTGAAGATCCCGCCCCACCACGACGCCGCCTGTTGGGGCTGCGGGGACAATCCAACCGGCATTCGGCTG
Source organism: Gaiellaceae bacterium (assembly GCA_035697545.1). GTDB lineage: Bacteria > Actinomycetota > Thermoleophilia > Gaiellales > Gaiellaceae > JACDAN01. The sequence goes on from DASSCT010000006.1 coordinate 20,252, forward strand.
CCGACGCCGCAGCGGGAGGGCGAGTCGTCGTACGAGGCGACGTTCTCGTTCGCCGAGCACCACCAGGCGGCGCCCGGGCTCGTCCACGGTGGCCTCGTCGCCGCAGCGCTCGACGAGGCGTGCGGCCTGCTCGCCACCTGGTACCGGTTCCCTTCCGTGACCGCCCGGTTCGAGGTTCGGTTCCTCGAGCCGGTCCACATCAACCGCACGCTCACCATCTCCGCGGGGCTGGAGCAGGATCGCAGCCGCAGGCTCGAGATCGACGGGGAGCTCAAGGACGGGAACGACCTCCTCGCCATCGCGAAGGGCTCCTTCGTCCATGTCTCGCTGGAGCACTTCCTGCGAACGCCCGAAGGCCGCGCCGCAGGAGAGGCCTGGCGACAACGGCTCGGCGGCTAGACCCTAGGCACCGATCGTCCAGGCGGCTGCGCCCGTGCTGTCTCCGGCCTCGGCGAAGGCGACCACGTTGTGCTTGCCCGTACCCGGCACGATTCGGAAGGTCGGCGGGGTCCCATGCGTCCGCAGGACCCTGGCTTCCTTGCCGTCGACCCACGCCCTTGCCTTGACCGGGCCGCGGGCAGACGGGGGAACCTCCACCCCGAACCGAGGTCGATTGAAGCTGTAGGCGATCGTGAGCTCGTTGAGCTGCGCACGCCACTTGCCGTCCTCGCGACGCATGATCATCGGCTTGACCCCCTCGCCTCCGTCGAGCGCGACCAGCGCCAAGTCGTCCCCGAGCCGGACGTCGAGCGCGGTCCGGGCGCTCGACGAGGACACCGACGTGTACTCGTCGCTCAGGCCTTTGAGAACGGTCGGAGATGTGAACCGATCTTTCGAGACCTGCGACGTGATCCGCTCAGACAGCGCCTCCCAAACCTTGTCGCCGCTCTGCCCCGCAGCTGCCTGCGAGAACGCGCGAAAGGCGTCGACCGGCTGTTCGTCGTCGCCACCGTTTCCGCCGCAACCGGCCAGGATCAGAACACCCGCAAGAGCAATCAGCCGCAAGAGCACGCCGAGACGATAGTGACGCCGCCGCCCTTGACGTACGTCGACCGCCTCCCTACCCTGCTTCCAGCGCGCAAAGCGCGGCCCGCGACGAGAGGAGGCGCCATGACAGCTGAGCTTGATCGCTTCCCCACTCGCAGGGCCCCACTCCGCTAGCGAACTCCCGGTCCTGCGAGACCCGCTTCGTCCGCCCTTGCAGGAAAGGAGTCAGCTTGCAGTGCCCCAATCTCGAGCGTCTCGGCTGGAACGACGAGATCGCTCGCGCATTCGAAGAGCACACAGCGCTCGGCCTCGAGCCCGGCCGTGTCGCGGTCCAGCACCGAGGCGCCTGGCAGGTCGTCACCGAACAACGTGAGCTCCTCGTAGCGCTCACCGGCCGGCTCAGGCACGAAGCCGGGCCGGGCGAGTTGCCGGTCGTCGGCGACTGGATCGCACTTCGCGACGGCCTCATCGACGCAGTCCTCCCGCGCATGAGCAAGTTCTCGCGCAAGACGCCCTGGACCGAGGTGGCCGAGCAGGTGCTCGTCGCCAA
>DASSCT010000007.1:0-2586 GCA_035697545.1 Gaiellaceae bacterium
AGGATCAGCTGGAGGTAGAGCGCGGAGAGGAAGAACCAGGCGAACATCCCGCCGGCCATCAGCACGCCGACGACGTTCGCAGTCGCGATGTTGCGGATCCGAAACAGCCCGAGCGGCACGAGCGGCGCCGCAACCTTCGCCTCGATGCCGAGGAACGCTGCCAGGAGCAGGGCCGCCGTCGCCAGGAGACCGAGCGTCCGCGCCGACGTCCAGCCCGCGTCGTTCCCGTTGACGATCGCGTACACGGCAAGCATGAGCGATGCCGTCACGGTGATCGCGCCGGCAACGTCGAGCCGCCCGGCCGCGGCCTGTCCTGGGCTCGAGGGCAAGAGCGAGAGCGTCAGAGCGAAGACGGCGACGCCCACCGGGAGGTTGACGAGGAAGATCCAGTGCCAGCTGAGAACGTCCGTGAGCACTCCGCCGAGCAACACGCCGATCGTCCCTCCGCCCGAGAGGACGAAGCCGAAGATGCCCATCGCCTTCGCGCGCTCGCCGGGCTCCGTGAAGAGGGTCATGATCAGCGAGAGGGCCACCGCCGAGACGACTGCGCCGCCGATGCCCTGGACCGCCCGTGCGCCGACGAGGAACTCTTGCGAAGTCGCGAGGCCGCAGGCGAGCGAGGCCAGTGTGAACAGCGTGATCCCGCCGAGAAACAGCCGCCGCTGTCCGTAGAGGTCACCGAGGCGGCCGCCGAGGAGCAGGAAGCCACCGAACGTGAGCAGGTACGCGTTGACGACCCATGCGAGCGACTCGGCGCTGAATCCGAGGTCCTCGCGGATCGACGGCAGCGCAACGTTCACGATCGTCGAGTCGAGGACGATCATGAGATCCCCGAGACAGAGCACGAGGAGTGCCAGCCAGCGCCGTTGGTCGTCGATCGTCATTGCGAATTCCTCTCCATCTGCACGCCGAGAATCAGGTGGCTGTCGCCGAACTCGTGCCAGTGGTAGGCGTGCCGAAGCGCGGCACTGTAGCTATCGGCGAGTAGCTCGTCGCCGGATGCGGCCCGGAGGACGTCGAGGTGGGACGAGTTCGGCTCGTGGAGGCCGGTGAGGAGGGCGTCGATCGCCCAAAGGCCTCGTTCCGGCGTGACGATCAGGTTCGTCCAGCCCTCGCCGGCGGCGACGGTGCCGTCAGGCTGGGCGACCGTCTCGAGCGCGCGAACGACGGTCGTTCCGGTGGCGACCACGCGCCCGTCCCACTCGCGGACGGCGTTCACGAGCCTCGCGGTGTGCTCGGGAACGCGATAGCGCTCCGCATAGGGGCGCTCGTTGCGCTCCTGCGACGACACGCCGGTGTGCAGCGTGATCGGCGCGACCAGCACGCCCTGGGCGACGAGCTCGGTGATCATCTCCTGTGTGAACGGTCGGCCCGCGCTCGGCATTTCCGCGCTGCCGGGCTCGACCGCATAGACGTTCTGGTACTCGGCGAGCGGCCAGTCGCGCGGCACGTACCGGTAGCGAATCGGATGCCCGTGCTCGGCGAGATAGGCCTCGAGCGGCCCGGGCAGCTCGAGCTGCGCGAGCCAGAGGCGCGGCGCCGCGTAGGGAGCCAGGATCACCGCCGTCGCGCCGGCCGGTAGCTGCAGCTCGTAGCCGACCTCGCCGGCGGTGAACGGCGCGTCGTGGAGGCGCAGCTCGACGATCCAGTGATCGGCGTCGAGACCGCGGGCGGGCGTCGAGAGCCGCAGCTCCAGGGCAGTCCCATCGGGCAGTTCCGCCGGGAGCGCCGCAGGAAGCGTCGCCGAGTTGTTGACGACGATCAAATCGCCCGGCGCGAGGAAGTGCGGAAGCTCGCGGAAGCGGCTGTGCGTGATGCTCCCGTCCGAACGATCCGCGACCAGCAGGCGAACCGCGTCGCGAGCCTCCGGCGGCCGCTTGGCCTCGAGGCGGGCGGGCAGCTCGAAGGTGAGCGCGCTCACGCCGAGACCTCCACAAGCTCGCGGGCCCTGTACGACCCGCTCGGCAGGTCGCCCTCGATCAGCGCCAGAAGCCCGGGGACGCTCTCCTCCGGCGGCGGGCGATCGGAGATGTCCTCACCCGGGAACCCGTCCTGCTGCATCTGCGTGCGCATGTCGCCGGGGTCAACCGCGTAGACGCGAAGGCCGGGATGCTCGACGGCCAATACGGCGCTGAGCTGCGCCAACGCCGCCTTCGACGAGCCGTAGCCGCCCCAGCCCTCGTACGCCTCGAAGGCGGCGTCGGAGACGACGTTGATGATCCGCGCGCCCTCGGCGAGCCGAGGAAGCGCAAGCTGGACGAGCGCAAGTGGCGCGAGCATGTTGACCTCGTAGACCCGCCGCAGCTCGTCGAGCGGGTAGCGCTCGAGCGACGGCAGCGGGCTCGGCCCGAGAAGGCTCGCGTTGTTGACGAGCAGGTCGATCGGCTCGCCGGCGGCCTCGACCAGCGCTCGCCGGTGCTCGGCGTCGGCGACATCGCCGGGAATGAGCACGTCCTGAGGAGCATCCGGCCACGCCTGCGCGAGGGCCTCGCCGTCGCGCGCGTCGACGACGATCCGCCAACCGCGATCGACCAGCGCCCGAGTGAGCGCGAGGCCGAGCCCGCGCGATCCTCCGGAGACGATTCC
>DASSCT010000008.1:0-4336 GCA_035697545.1 Gaiellaceae bacterium
TGACGAGCTCCGCTGGCTGGGCGCGTTGCTGGGGGAGGTCCGGGACCGCGACGTGTTGATCGAGTACCTCGTCCACGAGCTGGCGACGGTGGAGGAGGCGGCCGCGTTCGGAGCCGTGCTCGAGCTCCTCGAAGCAGAGCGGCAGGAAGCCCGGAAACGGCTGGTCAAAGCCCTCGACAGCCCTCGTTACGCGACGCTGCTGGCCGAGTTGGAGCGCATACCAAGCTTGAGCGAGGGAGCCGATCTGCAGTACGTCGCCGCGGGTGACTACCGGAGGCTGCGGAAAGCCGCGCGAGCGCTCGACGTCGACGCGGCGGATGAGGAGTTGCACCGGCTCCGAATTCGGGCGAAGCGAGCCCGCTATGCGGCCGAGGCCGCCGGAGCGAGGAAGCGCTTCGTCAACCGTGCGAAGGACCTCCAGGACGTGCTCGGGGAACATCAGGACGCCGTCGTCGCCGAAGAGCAGATCCGCGATCTGGTCTCGCGTGTCCGGGGGACCGGCCGCACGGCGATTGCGGCGGGGCGGCTGATCGAGCGACAGCGTCGCCGCCGCTCCGAGGCTCGCCGAGCGTGGCCGAAGACCTGGAACCGCCTCGAGCGAGCCGGCGACGCCGAGTGGCGCTGAGCCTGCGGCGAAAGCTCGTCCGCGCGGCCGGCGGGGTGGTGCGCCGCGCGGGCGGCGCGGGGGCCGAAGTTCTTCTCGTTCACCGGCCTCGCTACGACGACTGGACGTTCCCGAAAGGCAAAGCCCACACGGGTGAGACCGACGAGGAGACGGCTCTGCGCGAGGTGGCGGAGGAGACGGGCCTTTCCTGCGTCCTCGGTCAGGAGCTGCCGAGCACGACCTATCGCGACAGTCGGGGACGGCGCAAGCTCGTTCGCTACTGGACGATGCGAGTGGAGTCGGGCTCATTCGAGCCGCACGATGAGGTGGACGAGATCGCGTGGCTCTCACATGAGGAGGCCGAGGAGACGCTCAGTTACGAGCGTGACCTCGAGGTTCTTCGTGCAGTCCCACTGCCGCTGCTCGTCAATCGGCATGCCTCGGCCGGCAACGCCGAGGAGTGGGTCGGCGACGACTCGCTGCGCCCGCTGGACGACCGAGGCGAACGCCAGGCGTCCGGTCTCGTCGAGCAGCTCGCGGCGTTTCAGATCAGACGGATCGTCTCGAGCCCGTTCACTCGTTGCGTCCAGACGGTCGAGCCGCTTGGCCGAACCCGTGGCGTCGAGGTGGAGCTCGCAGCTGATCTCGCCGAGGGCGTAGGCCCTGAGCGAGTGCGTTCGCTCCTGCTCGGGCTCGGTGGGACCGCCACCGCGGTCTGCGGTCACGGGCCCGAGCTCGAGCCGCTTCTCGGCAAGACCAAGAAAGGCGCGACGGTGATCGTCGAAGCTGCCGACGGCAAGCTCGGTGAGCTCGGGCGCCTGCCTCCTCCGGAGTAGGGCTAGGCCGCTGCCTCGGCGAGCTCAGCGAGCTGACCGAGGATGACGCCTTCACGGACGCCGCCGCGGGCCACCTCGAACGTGACGCCGAGTCGCCGATGCGCTTCGCGGAGGACGAGGATGCCGGCAGGCAAAACCCGAGCTCGCTCGGGCGAGAGCTCGTGCTTGCTGGCCACCCGCTGCGCGGGTGCCGACGACAACGCCTCCAGTGCGCCGCGCAGGTCTTTCTGGCCGAAGCGCTTGCCGGTGATCCGACGTAGAGACCTCGCGGTTCCTCCGACTGCCAGCACGCTGCGCGGAATCGGTGGTGTGATGCCCTCGAACGCCTCCTCGACAGCCCTCGCGATCGCTTGAAGCTCACGCTTCGATGGCGGATCGGTCTCGACGTAGCGCTCGGTCAGGCGCAACGTGCCGACATCGAGTGGGTGGAGCCAGGCCATGCCAAAGAAGGTTCCCACCATCAACTGCGTCGACCCGCCGCCGACGTCGATCACCCCGATCGGCTGGGGCAGGGAGGGACAGCCCGCCACTGCGCCTGCGTATGCGAGTCGCCCTTCTTCCTCTGCGGAAAGCTGGCGGACGGGAAAACCGGTGGCTTCGCCCAGGACGTGGTGAAGGACGCCTGCGTTCGAGCTCTGCCGGCCGGGCGCAGTCACGATGACCTCGAGCCGCTCTGCGCCGGAGTCGCGCGCACGCGCGGCGTAGCGGGCAGCCACATCCGCTAGTTCCGTGAGTTTCTGATCTGAGATCCGGCCGCCGCGCTCGATGTCGGTCGCCAGCCCGAGGTGCGCCCGGTCGCTCAGAACGGGACTGACGCCGCGGCGCCCGCCCGCGGACACGAGCAGGCGCACGGTGTTCGAGCCCACGTCGATCACACCCGCCCGCATCGCGACCATTCTGAGAGGACGTTCGGCCATCCGCGTCACCGGCCCTCGCTCGTCGGCGAGGAGCGGCGCCGGAATCGCGCGCGAGCTAGACAGCCTCGAGCAGCTCGTCCGCTTCGTCGGAGACATCGACGTCGGCGTCGCGCGTCACCCGGAAGGCTGCGCGCTGGCCGGCACTACTTGAGCTGTGGCTCGAGCTTGTAGCCCACGCCGTACCGCGTGTGCAGGAACACATGGTGCGGAGAGCGGGCGTCGATCTTCTCGCGCAGCTTGCGGACGAAGACGTCGACCGTGCGGTCGCGCCGTGTGAGCCGACGCCCCCAGATTCGCTGGAGCAGCTCCTCGCGGGTGACAACCCTCGGGCTTTCGGCGGCAAGCGCGTACAGGAGGCGGAATTCGGTCAGCGTGAGCTCGGCGCTCTTACCGTCGAGGTAGGCCTGCACGCTGACGGGATCAACTCGCAGCTCCTCGAGCTCGATGACGTCGCCCTGCTTGGCCGGCTGATCGCGAACGCCACGCCGCGCGGCTGCGCGAACCCGCGCTACGAGCTCCCGCATCGAGAACGGCTTGACAAGGTAGTCGTCCGCTCCGAGCTCGAGCGTCTGCACGCGGTCCTCCTCGCTGCCCCGAGCGCTAACGACGACGACCGGCGTGCCGATCCCTTCGGCGCGGGCGTTCTCGATCAGCTTCCAGCCGTCGAGCATCGGCAGCATCAGGTCCACGACGCAGACGTCCGGCTTCTCGAAACGAAGGCGGGCGAGCCCTGTCTGTCCGTTCGAGACCCACTGCGGGTCGAAGCCTGCCGTGGCGAGGTGGCTGGCCATGCCCTTGGCGATCACCTCGTCGTCCTCGACGATCAGGACTTTCGCCATCGAGGGAATCTTCGCCCGCGCGTCGTCACAGCGGGGTGGACGCTCGGTGAACGACTGGTAACAGACCGGTGAACGGCCTAGTTAAACGATCACGGTGGCCGGCTCGGGTGCCGGCAGGAGTGCCGAGAGCGTTCGCTCGAAGACGTCGCCGCCGTCGAGTGCGTACTGATCGTTGAACTCGACGGCTCCGTTCAGCTCGAGGACGACGTGGCCTCCGTCGGGCGTCGGAAGGAGATCGACGCCGACGAGGTCGGCCTGGATCGCTCGCGCGGCGGCCACTGCGAGCGCGCACGCCTCCGCCGGAGGCGAGACCGGCTCGCGCCTCGCCCCGAGTGCGACGTTTGTCCGCCACTCACCGGGTCGCGCGACGCGCCGGACGGCGCCGACCACGGAACTGCCCGAAACGACGATCCGGAGGTCGTGGCCGAGCGGCGGGATGAGCTCCTGAACCAGGGCGCCGTGCGTGTGGAACCAGCGGCGCGCCGCGTCGTCGGCGAGGCAGCGATGCAGCGCGGGGAGGTCCTCGCAGAGGACGACGTCCTTCCCCCAGCTTCCGAAGCGTGGCTTGACGACGACAGGCGGCGAGAGCGGGATGGGCAAAGTCGGGTCCGTCACATGGACTGTGCGCGGATGGGGCACTCCGGCCGCCTCCAGGCTTCGCGCCGTCGCCAGCTTGTCGTGCGCGGCGACCAGCGGCTCTGGCCCGTTCAGGACCCGGACGCCGGCACCCTGCAGGCGCGCGAGCTCCCACAGCCCGTTCTCGATCCCGTCGAGCGCCGCGGCGACGTCGAGGCGGCCAATCGCGATGTCGCCTTCGGTGAGCGCGCGGAGCGCCTCAGCCGGCGGCAGCACCTGGACGTCGCAGCGGCTGGCGGCCAGCGCGACGTTGGTAGGCGTTCGCTGGTGGGCTACGAGCGCGACGAGCATGGGGGACGAGAATTGTGCCCTAGAAGCGGTTCTCCGGAAAAGCGCCTTCTCCGCTTCTTAACGTCAAAGCAACCTCGCTTAACCGAAGCGGCCGGTGACGTAGTCCTCGGTTCGCTTCTCGGACGGGTTCGTGAAGATCTTCTCGGTGTCGTCGTACTCGACGAGGACGCCGTGACGCGAGCCGTCCTCGCCCCCGCTGATGCTGAAAAACGC
>DASSCT010000009.1:0-8734 GCA_035697545.1 Gaiellaceae bacterium
GCTCGCGGTCGCACTCGTCCTCGCCGCGATCTACACGCTCGTCCGCTTCGCCGGCCGCGTCTACGCCCACGGCCTCCTCCACAGCGGTCCCCGCCTCGACCCGCGCGCGGCATGGCGGCTCGCACGCCAGCCCTAAGACAACGCTTCAGCGGTCGGTTACGTTGGCCGGCTCCGCCTGGTCGAGCGTGGCCGCCCAGCTTCCGAGCAGGTTCAACGCCTCCTCGGACCTCGAGCCGGGCTCGGCCGTGTACGTCAGGATGGTAAGACCGCTGTCGGCCCGGAGCTCCATCATCTCGAACGTCAGGCTGAGATCTCCGACGGCCGGGTGGTGGACATGCTTGACGCCGGTCTGGTGGATGCGAACGTTGTGCGCAGCCCATCGGGTGCGGAACGTCTCGCTTTGCGTCGACAGCTCTCCAACGAGGTCCGACAGCCCACGGTCGAGTGGATCGCGGCCGGCTTCGGAGCGCAGGATGGCCACGGTGTCGTTCGCGATGCGCTCCCAGTCGCCGTAGAAGTCGCGCGCTCGCGGGTTGAGGAAGACGAACCGCGCGTGGTTGATCGGCCGGACCGGATCGACGTACATCTCCGAGTAGAGGGCACGCCCGAGCGGGTTCGCGGCGAGGATGTCCAAGCGGCCGTTCTGCACCAGCGCGGGAGCGCCGGTGATCGCGTCGAGGAGGTGCTGCACGCTCGGCCGGACTCGTTGCTTCGTTGACCGACGACGAGTTCTCGCCGTCGTGCCCGCCGCCCGTGCGAGGTCGAAGAGGTGCATACGCTCGGCCTCGTCGAGCTGAAGGGCACGGGCGAGCGCCTCCAGAACGCTCTCGGAGACCCCGCGCATGTTCCCACGCTCGAGGCGGGTGTAGTAGTCGACGCTGACCCCAGCGAGAATCGCCACCTCCTCCCGACGGAGCCCCGGCACGCGGCGGTTATCGCCATACCACTGCAAACCCGCCTGCTCCGGCGTGATCCTTGCTCGCCTGGAGGTCAGGAACTCGCGGATCTCGTTCCTGGTGTCCACAGGACGAGGGTAACTCCGCGCCGCCCAGACTGAGGGGGCCTGCCGGTACCAGGATCAACAGGGACGGTCACGCGGCGCCGTCGCGTGCTTATTTTGGAACGGGGAATGACTGTCCCGAGCTTGTTTGGAGGAGCAATGACCGACAGCAAGATCTGGTTCATCACCGGCGCCGGGCGCGGCATGGGCGTCGACATCGCGAAGGTGGCCCTCGCTGCCGGCGACGCGGTCGTCGCCACCGGCCGCAACCCGGACGCCGTGTCGGAGGCCGTCGGCGAAGCGGGCGACCTGCTGGTCGTCAAGCTCGACGTCACCAGCCCAGCCGACGCGGAGGATGCGGTGCAGGCCGCCGTCGACCGCTTCGGCCGCATCGACGTGCTCGTCAACAACGCCGGCAATTTTGAGGCGGGCTACTTCGAGGAGCTGACCCCGGAACAGGTCGAGCGGCAGCTGGCGACGAGCCTCCTCGGCCCGATGAACGTCACCCGCGCAGTCCTGCCCGTCATGCGCAAGCAGCGCTCAGGCCACCTCATCTCGGTCTCCTCGACCGCGGGCTTTATGGGCTTCGAGTTCTGCTCGGCCTACGCCGCGTCGAAGTTCGGCCTCGAGGGCTGGACAGAGTCGCTGCAGCACGAGGTCGTGCCGTTCGGCATCGCCACCACCATCGTCAACCCTGGGTTCTTCCGCACCGAGCTGCTCACGAAGGAGTCGGTGACCTACGCCGAGCCGTCGATCGAGAACTACGCCGACCGCACCGCCGAGCAGCTGAAGTGGTGGAACGCCCAGAGCGGACAGCAGCCCGGCGATCCGGCCAAGCTCGCGCAGGCGCTCGTCACGATCGCCAACGAGGAGCCACCGCCGCGCCGGTTCATCGCCGGCCCGGACGCGATCGGCCTCGCCGAGCAGAAGGTCGCCGATCTCGAGGCGCAGATCGACGCCTTCCGCGACCTCTCGGCGTCGCTGGCTTACGACGACGCGACCGCGGAGGTGTCCTAGCCATGCGCGCAACTGTCATGTACAGCGCCGGCGACGTCCGGATCGAGAACCTCCCAGACGCCCATCTGATCGAGCCAACCGACGCGCTCGTTCGCGTCACTCGCGCCGCCATCTGCGGCAGCGACCTCTGGCCGTACAAGACGATGGAGCGCAGCGACTCCGGCCGCCGCATGGGCCACGAGTTCATCGGCGTGGTCGACGCCGTCGGCGCTGACGTCCAGACCGTCAGGGCCGGAGACCTCGTCGTCTCGCCGTTCCTGTGGTCCGACGGAACCTGCGTGTTCTGCCGCGAGGGTCTGCAGAACGAGTGCCTTCACGGCGGCAGGTACGGTTTCGACGACGTCGACGGCGGACAGGGTGAAGCCGTGCGCGTGCCGCAGGCGGACGGGACGCTCGTCGTGCTGCCGGTCGGCCCCGACGACGCGGTGATGCCGTCGCTGCTCACGCTCTCGGACGTGATGGGAACGGGCCACTACGCCGCCGTCGCCGCCAACGTCGGCCCTGGGAGGACGACGGCGGTCGTCGGAGACGGGGCCGTCGGCTTGTGCGGCGTGATCGCGGCGAAGCGGCTCGGCGCCGAGCGGATCATTCTCCTCGGCAGCAATCCCGAGCGGATCACGCTCGGGACGGAGCTCGGCGCCACGGACGTCGTCAGCGAGCGCGGCGACGAGGCCGTCGAGCGCGTACGCGAGCTGACCGAGGGCCTCGGCGTCCATTCGGTCCTCGAGTGCGTCGGCCTGGAGCAGTCGACGCTGACGGCCCTTCACATCGCTCGTCCCGGTGGCGCAGTCGGGCGCGTCGGGCTGCCCCAAGAAGACTCGGTGCCCGACGCGATTGCGACCTTCTTCAAGAACGTCACCATCGGCGGCGGGCCCGCGCCTGTGCGCGCGTACATCGAGGAGCTGCTCCCGGACGTCCTCGAGGGCAGGATCGAGCCCGGCCGCGTCTTCGATCGGGTCACGAACCTCGACGGCGTGCCCGACGGCTATCGCGCGATGAACGAGCGCGAGGCGATCAAGGTGATGATCGAGCTCTGAAAGGAGACGCGATGCAGAAGCGGAGGCTCGGAAACAACAACCTCGAAGTCTCGGCCCTCGGCCTCGGGTGCATGGGCATGAGCTTCGGCTACGGCCCGGCCGCCGACAAGCAGGAGATGATCGCGCTCGTTCGGACGGCCGTCGAGCGCGGCGTTACCTTCTTCGACACGGCCGAGGCGTACGGGCCGTTCGCGAACGAAGAACTCGTGGGGGAAGCGCTTGCGCCGGTGCGCGAGCAGGTCGTGATCGCGACCAAGTTTGGCTTCGCGTTCGATTCCGATGGGCAGCAGCGGGGGCTCAACAGCCGGCGGGAGCACATCAGGGAGGTCGTCGAGGGCTCGCTCGAGCGGCTCAAGGTCGACGCGATCGATTTGCTCTACCAGCACCGTGTCGACCCGGACGTGCCGATCGAAGACGTCGCAGGCACGGTGAGGGACTTGATCCGAGAAGGCAAGGTCAAGCACTTCGGGCTTTCGGAACCGGGCGTGCAGACGATCAGGCGCGCGCACGCCGTGCAGCCGGTCACGGCGGTTCAGAGCGAGTACTCGCTGTGGTGGCGGCGCCCCGAGGAGGAGGTACTTCCGACCCTCGAGGAGCTCGGGATCGGCTTCGTGCCGTTCAGTCCGCTGGGCAAGGGCTTCCTCACGGGCGCGATCACCGAGAACACAACGTTCGACAGCAGCGACTTCCGCAACATCGTTCCCCGCTTCACACCCGAGGCTCGGAAGGCGAACCAGGCTTTGGTTGCTCTGCTCGGCGAAATCGCGGCCCGGAAGCAAGCGACGCCCGCCCAGATCGCGATCGCCTGGCTGCTCGCTCAGAAGCCGTGGATCGTGCCGATCCCGGGCACCACGAAGCCGCATCGCCTGGAAGAGAACATCGGAGCGGCCGCCGTCGAGCTGACTCCCGACGATCTAGGTGAAATCGAGGGCGCCGTCTCGAACATCGCGGTGCGCGGCGACCGCTATCCGGAAAGACTGGAACGGCTGACCGGCCGCTGAGCCGCGCACATGCGAGCCCGGAAGGAGAAGCAGCTATGAGCACATGGACGAACGACGAGCTCGACCGGATCGGCGGAGCAGAGGAGCTCGCGATCGCGTCCATGCGGCGTGACGGCACGCTGCGAAAGGCCGTGACGATCTGGGTCATCCGCCACGGCGACGACCTCTACGTTCGGTCCGTCTACGGACGCGGGTCCTCCTGGTTCCGCGGCGTGCAGGTGCGTCATGAAGGCCACATTCGGGCCGGCGGCGTCGACAAGGACGTGCTCCTCGTCGAGACGGAGGACATGAACGACGAGATCGATGCCGCCTACCGCGCGAAGTACCACCGATACGCCGAGAGCATTGTCGGCAGCATCGTCAGTCCGGAAGCGCGACCCGCGACGCTTAAGCTCGTGCCGCGTTTAGCGAGACGATCGGGAGAGCCGTCCACCGGACGCTCCAGGCACGGCATGCACGTAGGCTCGCGCGGCGTAGCGTGTGCGCCATGTCGGTCATCATGAATCGCGCATGATGAAGCCGCGCATCTTCCTCGGGTCGTCGGGCAAGCAGGCCAAACTGCTCCAGGCGATCACGCGCGGGCTCGAGGACGTCGCCGACGTCGAGCCCTGGACGACCACCTTCAACCCAGGGCGGTCGACCCTCGACCGGCTCGTCGAGCTCTGCCAGGAGGTCGATTTCGCCGCGTTCGTGTTCGCGCAGGACGACTGGACCACGACGGACGCGTCCCAGTCTGGCCAGGCGTCGCCGCGCGACAACGTCGTGTTCGAGGCCGGGCTGTTCGGCGGCGCGCTCGGCATCCGGCGCACGTTCATCCTCCACGCGAACGATTCGAAGCTGCCGAGCGATCTGCTCGGACTGACCTCCGTCCGCTACGACCCGGCCACCAGCCCGGCGGAGGTTCGCGCGATCAACCAGAAGCTCCGCAAGGCGATCGAGACCGAGGGTCGCCGCGGACCGGTCGAGGGGCTGTGGTGGCAGCTCTCGCTGACTATGCGGAGCGAGGAAGAACCGTCGGCGGTGAGCCTCCTGAGCATCTCGCGGGACCGCGACGGTGGCCTGAACGTGACCGGCCGGGCCTGGCAGGAGGACGGCACCCTGTCGGCCCGCTACTGGAGCGAGGCTGCGAAGGAGCGCAGGGATCCGGCCGGCATCTTCTACTTCTGGAAGGGCGAGCGCCCTCGGCACCCGAATGCTCCGCAGATTGAGGGCACCGGCGAGATCAGGGTGGAAACCGCCGAGCGCGCCACCGGGTACTGGACGACACGGTCGGATCGCGACCCCGGGCTGAATGCCCGAACCGCCGGCGTCTACCTTCGAGCCGACCCCTCAGACCTCCAGGTGCTGGACGGCGGGAGTGAGGAGGAGCGGGCCCAGCTCATCGCACAACGCCTCCAGGAGTGGAAGTCGGTCGAAAACGCATTCTGATTTGCAGATCATCGAACGTGGGCCGGCTATGAACGTTCTCTACGACCGAATCGGCGGCGCATACGCCGAGACACGTCGCCCCGACCCGAGGATCGCGCGGGCGATTCGGGCGGCGCTCGGCGACGCCCGTTCCGTCGTGAACATCGGCGCCGGCTCGGGCTCCTACGAACCGACCGATCTCGCGGTCGTTCCAGTCGAGCCGTCCGAGCTCATGATCCGGCAGCGGCCTCCGTCGCTCCCACCGGCAGTCCGCGGCGTGGCTGAGGCGCTACCGCTGCCGGACAAGAGCATCGACGCGGCTCTCGCAGTACTGGCCGCCCATCACTGGGCGGATCGTCCAGCAGCGTTCGCCGAAATCCGCCGCGTCGCGCGGAGGCGCGCCGTCTTCTTCACGCACGACCCCGATGCGACCTTCGGTTGGCTCGACGACTACTTCCCCGGCCTCGCCGGCGACACAACCTCCCGCTATCCCGAGCTGATCGAGTTCGAGGTGTTGGGCCGCGTCACGATCGAACCCGTGCCGGTGCCCGCCGACTGCACGGACGGCTTCACCGCCGCCTACTGGCGCCGACCGAACGCCTATCTCGACGAAGCCGTACGGGCGAACATGTCAACCTTCGCCCTGCTCGACGATCGGCTCGTGGCCGACGGTGTCGCCCGGCTCGCGCGCGATCTCACCGATCGCTCCTGGCACAGCCGCTACGCCTCACTGCTTACCTTGTCCGAACTCGATGTCGGCTACCGCCTCGTCGTCGCCGAACTTGGCTAAACCCGGACCTCGGCCCACCGCTTCTCGCGGCTTGCGACCGGTTGCCGGCGGAAGTACATGGTAAGGAGGGGTCGACGGTTGGAGTCCCCCGCCGGCTTGTAGTGCAATGGTGCATGTGCTCGGGGCGAGTGCGCCCCGAGCACAGACCTGACTGGCGTGCTTCTAGCGGTTGTTGAGCGACTCTTCGCCGCCGGCGTGCTTGGTGCCCGACTTGGCGAGGCCGCGGCTGATCATGTAGCCGATCCCGACCGCGGCGACGAGCGTCCAGGCGCGGACATCGCCGAGTGAGTCGGAGACGGCCGAGGCAGCCAGGATGGCCACGATGAGGCCGGCCATCGCCCAGAACTCGGTGGTCTTCAGCGAGTGCTTGGTCTCGTCGGTGGTGCGATCGCCGACGTAGACAGGTGTCTTCGTGCGCGCCCGCTCAGTTGCTTCCATTGTTGCCATTGTTGTTCCTCCCTTTGAGCGTCGTATGAGGCGGAGGACTCAAACCAGTCCTCTCGCTACTTGCCGTGCATTGAGCGATGTTTCTTCGTTCGCGGTCCAGTCTCCTGATTGCGAGGAGACGATCGAAGCCCGTTGCCTCGAACGCAGTCATCGGCGTCTGCGGCCCGACGAGGACGAGCAGCTGGCCCCCGTGCGCCTGCCGGCGTCGGCTCGCGCCGAGGAGCAGGACGAGTGTGGTCACGTCGATGAAAGTGACCAAGCGAAGGTCGACGGTCAGGTGGTGCACTTCTGCCAACGCGTCTTCGATCGCCGGGGCGCGGAAAAGGTCGAGCTCGCCAGCGAGGACGAGAACCGCTGATTCGCTCCCATACCACTCGAGGGCCAGCGAAAAGTCGGCTAGCACGGTCCGGGCTTGCGGCAGTTCGCTCGCGAAAGGCCTAGTTGGCCCCCAGCCCGCAGCACCTGCTTCGGGCGGAGCGGTGGTGATTTGTTCATGTCTCATCACGCTGGCCACCTTACCGCAGTTCTGATGAGCTATGGCCCAAATGATGAGGTATTTGATGAGGTACTTGGAGAACTTCTGATTAAAAACTCGCTGACATTGGAGGTGCTGACGAAGTAAGATAGTCGTCATGCAGCACAGCGAGCTCGCGATCTACAGCATTGGCGCCGTTGAGCGCATGCTCGACATCCCGGCCGCGACGATCCGAAACTGGGAAGAGCGCTATGGGCTCGTGAAGCCCGAGCGCAGCAACGGCGGCCATCGGCTCTACACACGCGGACAGGTCGAACAGCTCCGCTTCGTCAAGGAGGGACTCGATCGAGGGCTACAGCCGGCCGAGGCCCATCGCCTGCTCGGCGAGCAGCTCGCGCGCCGCAGCGGCGTCCGCTCAACGGATGCGAGGGAGCAGGCGCCTCGCCTTCTGATCTTGCTCGCCGAGCGTGATCCGTACGCGGCGGAGTTCGCCGAGTTCTTCCTCCAGACCGAGGGCTACGAGGTGGCTCTCGTTCTCGACGCCGATGACGTAGCGCTCAAGCTCGAGCAACGCGTGCCCCAGCTCGCGGTGATCGAGCTGCTCATCTCCGGCGGCACGGGCGCCGACCTGTGTCAGCGTCTGAAGGAAGCCGGAGTGCCTGCGTGCCTGGTGATCTCCACGCTCGACGCGCGCGACCAGGCGCTCGCAGCGGGTGCCGACGCCTTTCTGCGGAAGCCGCTCGATCCGCTGCAGTTCGTCTCGACCGTCAAGGACTTGCTCGGGAAGAGCGCTTTCCTGCAAGGCGCGACGTCGCTATGAGCGAGCGTCTCCTGAGCGGCCATTCCCGCCTCGACGGCGTGCTCGGGGGCGGCCTCCCGGTGGACGCAATCAACATGCTCATCGGGCTGCCGGGAACCGGCAAGACGATCCTCGCCCAGCAATACCTGTTCGCGAACGCGACGATCGAGCGGCCCGCCTTATACCTCGCCACGGTGTCGGAGCCGTTCGAAAAAATCGTCCGCTACGGCCAGAGCCTCCGCTTCTTCGACTCTGGAGCGGTCGGCAACTCGGTCTTCTACGAGGACCTCGGCCCAGCTCTCAACGAGCGCGGCCTCGCCGGCGTCCTTGAGCAGGTGACCGCGCTGATCAAGGAGCGCCGTCCGGGAATCATCGTGATCGACAGCTTCAAGGCGCTCTCTGCCTACGGGGAGGCCGCCGAGTTTCGCCACTTCCTCCACGACTTCGCCGGCCACCTGTCCGCCTTCCCGGCCTCGTCGTTTTGGATCGGCGAGTACGGCGAAGAGGAGATCGCCGTGGCACCCGAATTCGCGGTCGCCGACGCCATCATCAGCCTCTCCACGACGCGAGCGTCCGAGCGCGAGACGCGTTCCCTCCGAGTCCTCAAGCTACGGGGAAGCGAATTCGCTCCCGGCCAGCACGCCTACCGCCTCTCGGCCAACGGGATCGACGTCTTCCCGCGGCTGGCCGACCAGATCGACGTGACCAGCTACCCGCTCGACGGAGCCAGGCGCTCATACGGGATCGCCGCCCTCGACGAC
>DASSCT010000010.1:0-4136 GCA_035697545.1 Gaiellaceae bacterium
CAGGTGCTCGCAGAGTCTTCGGTGCGCCACCACGACGCCGCCCCGCTGCATCTCCTTACGACCGCCTCCTTGCGCTGGCTACAGGCCGCGCTTCCTCTCTCGCTGGTCGACAGGCGACGATTCCGTCCGAACATCCTCCTCGACGTTCCTGGCAGCGACCTCGTCGAGGACGGCTGGCTCGGCGGGCGGTTCAGGTTGGGGACTACGGAGATCCGCATCCTCGACCGCTCCGAGCGCTGCGTCATGGCAACGAACGCCCAGGACGATCTGCCGAACGACCCAGCGATCCTGCGTGGGGTGGCGAAGCTGAACGAAAGCTGCCTGGGCGTGTACGCGGCCGTCGAGAAACCCGGCCGCGTTCGCGTCGGAGCACCGCTTCGACCACTCTAGCGACTTCCGGTGTGAGCTCGGCTCTCGGTCTACGCAGAAGGAACGTTGTCCGCGGATCGAGAGGTCGGCGCCGGACGAGGTCACGCCCGCGTGCGCAAGCGTTCGTGAATGTATATGGACAGGCCCGCCGGATAAGCGGCGACAGTACGACGGCGTTAGCGGAGCCATTACGGCATTCCGGGCGCGCTCGTCAGCTGACGCCGGCGAGCTCGTCGAGGGTCGCCCGCGTGATCGCGGCCGCGACCGTGTTGCCCTTCGCCTCGAAGAGCGCCAGCGCCTCGCGAGCTGCCTCCGCCGCCTCGAGTGGGCGGTCGGCAAGGCGCAGCACCTCCGCCAGGTCGAGCGACGCCTCGGCCTGTGAGTTCAGGTCATCCGATCTTCGGATCAATGTCACGGCCTCGCGAGCTAATGTCTCCGCTTCGGCGAACCGCCCTCGCGACGCCAGGATCTTCGCTCGCACGCTCCGCCAGCGGAACTGCGAGACGACGTCGTCGTGCGCCGCCAGCTCCTCGCAGATGCGGGTGCGCTCGTCGGCTCCGTCGAAGTCTCCTTGTCGGAAGAGCACCTCCGCCAGGAGCGCGGCCGTCGTCGAGATGTAGTTCGTTTCGCCCATCCGTTCGAGAGTGTCGTAGTCGCGACGGAGCTCGGCCTCGGCTGCCTCCAGGTCCCCCGCCAGAATCTCGACAGGGCCTGAATCGAACGAGGTCATCGCGGCGAGGAACGTCCACCCGAGCTCCTCGAGCATCGCCCGGCTATCGCGGTACAACCTCCTCGACTCGTCGACGTTGCCGCGCATCGCCTCCAGGTGCGAGAGCGCGGCCTCGAGGAGCGCTTCCGGCTTGCGGTTGCCCTTCACCTCCTCAAGGAGCTGTCGGCAGCGCTCGATCGCCTCCAGCACGGGAGTCGGGCCAACCAACGCGCAATAGCCCAGCGAGGCGATCGCCCGGTCGACCATGAGCCGGTTGCCGGCGAGCTTGGCATGCTCGAGAGTGCGCCGGGCGGCCGCCTCGGACGCACCCATTTGCAGGCCCATCTGGCGCACCGACATGATCAGTCGCCACGCCCGCGCGAGCCCTTCGTGAGCCTCCAGCAGCTCGAGCTCGGGGAGATGAGCCTCGACGCCCGCGACGATCGTCGGCTCGACCGCCTCCGGATCGATCGTGTAGAGGAGCTCGAGTTGCTGGATGCTGGCGGTCAGCTCTAGCACTCGATCCGAGAGCTGGTGCGCCTCCTCGATTGCAGCGTTGAGCATCGCACGAGCTTCGTCGAAGGCACCCTGCTCCGTGAGTGCGTCGGAGGAATCGAGCCGCAGGCGTGGCCGTTCCGGATGACCGGGCGGGAGCAGGTTGGACGCTCGACGGAGCAGGCTCGCGGCGGCGGGGATGTCTCCCCGCGCGAGCGCGCGGCGTCCGGCGGAGGAGAGGCAGCCGGATCCTCGGACGCCGATCTGCCACACCTTCTCGTCGTTCGGGGTGAGCTGTTGGAGGATGAAGAAGGCTTGCTCCAGGTGATACCCGCGAATCTCCTCGAACTCGAGGATCCGATCCCAGGCCACCCGCTCAAGCCAGTCGATGAACCGGACGTGGAGGTTGGCGCGGGTCCGCTTCAGGAGACCGTGGTAGGCGGCCTCGCGGATCATGATATGAACGAATCGGTGCGTGTCCTGGCTGGCGAACGTCGACTCCTGCGGCTCGATCAGCTCGCGTCGGGTGAGGCTCTCCAAGCTCTCGCCCACGTGCGGTCGGACCTCGTCCGGGCAGAGGTCCTCGACCGCTCCCCGGAAGAACACCTGACCGATCACCGCCCCGCGCTCGGCGACCACCCGCTCCATCGCGCCGAGGCGATCCAGGCGTGCCGACAGGAGCGTCCGGATCGTCGGCGGGACGGTGATCGCCGCGACGTCGCGGATCAGAATCCAGCGCCCGTTCTCGTCCCGCCCGAGGATCCCGTCGTCCAGCAGCATCGAGAGCATCTGTTCGACGAAGAGGGGGTTGCCCTCCGATGCGTGCACGATCCGCTTGCGGACCTCCTCGTCCAGGTTGGACGCGCCAAGCAGGTTCGCGGCAATCTGGGCGCTCTCGTCGTCGGACAGGGGGTGGAGCGTGAGGAGCCGGTGGTGCTCGATCGTCTCGCCCCAGTCCGGATGCGCGTCGAAGAGCTCGGGCCGGGCAGAGCACGCGAGGACGAGCGGCGCATCGTACTCGGTCACCGCCAGTGTCCGGATCAGCTCGAGGAACGTCGGTTCCGCCCAGTGGATGTCGTCGATCACCACGACGAGGGGGCGGCCGCCACCGAGCATCTGAAGTAAGCGGCGGATCGCCCAGAAAGTCTCTTCGAGGACGTAGGCCGCCAAGGACAGGCCGATCGCACCAGCGATCCGGTCAGCGACATCCAGGGCGTCGGGGCCTACCAGGTGCTGGAGCTTCTCGAGGGCTGTGGCGGCGGGGTCGTCGTCAGAGATGTCAGCCGCGGCCCGAGCGATCTCGGCGAGAGGCCAGAAGGTCAGGCCCTCGCCGTAGGAGAGACACCGTCCACGAACCGAGTGAACCCCAGATCGGTTGACGAACTCTCGGAGCAGTCGAGACTTACCAGTCCCCGCCGGCGCCACCAGGGTCACGACCTGACAGGAACGGGTTTCCTCCGCGCGGGCGAGGACGTCCATCAGGGCCGCCATCTCCTCCTCGCGGCCAATCATCGGGGTGTCGAGGCGCCGGGCCACACCTTCCTCGTGGCGGCGGACCGATATCAACCGGTAGGCGGGCGTCAGCTCGGACTTGCCCTTCAGCTCGAGGGGTTCGACCGGCTCGGTGACGACCGCGTCCTTGACGAGGCGGTAGGTGCTCTCCCCCAAGAGCACCTCCAACGTCGGGGAATTCTGCTCGAGGCGTGCCGCAGTGTTCACCGTATCGCCGGTAACGAGTCGCTGGCCGACGCTCACATCGCCGGCGATCACCTCGCCGGTGTTCACCCCGGTCCGGTTCTCGATCCGGACGCCGTACGCCTCCTCGAACCGGGCGTTCAGCCGGACGAGCTCCTTCTGCATCTCGGCCGCGGCGCGGACCGCCCGCACCGCGTCGTCTTCGTGCAGAAGCGGCAGCCCGAAGACGGCCATGATTGCGTCGCCGATGTACTTCTCGACCGTTCCGCCGTGCCGTTCGAGGACGGCGCGCATCGTGTTGAAATAGTCGTTCAGGAGCGACCGGAGCGTCTCGGTATCGAGCCGCTCCGCGAGAGAGGTAGATCCCTTCAGATCGCAGAAGACGACCGTGACGATCTTGCGGACCTCTTCCTCGACGACCTCAACCTTTCCCAGCTGGGCGCCGCACATTCCGCAGATGCGGAACCGGCCGGGGTTCTCCTCGCCGCAGCTGGGGCAGGTCTGCACCGCAGGAGTGTACGCCCGGCCCAAGTGGCGGGGGCGTCACGTTCTCACTGTCAAGCGGTACCCGCTGGCCGCAGTAATCCTCGTCCCGGTCGGCGGGCAAGTCTGCCATGTTGCTGTGGCGCCGTGTCGCATAACTGGCGTTATGCGGTCCGCCGTCACGCTGAGCGCCGCAATACCCAGCCTCGTCCCGCTCCGATGATGTGGGAGTCTCGGATCGAATCAGCAACCTCACGCTCACTCGGCCTCGGACCGCCCAGCCCGGAGGATGGCATCGCGGATGAGGATGGCGGAGTCTTCCTTCAAGAGATAGTCCGAGGCCCCGTGCTCTTCTGCTCTTCGCCGAAGGAAGCGATCGTCATAG
>DASSCT010000011.1:0-5449 GCA_035697545.1 Gaiellaceae bacterium
GGCCAGTGCCGCGGCGAGCGCAGTCCGCATCAGGGGTTCTCTACCCGATCTTCAAGCAATAAATCTCGTGCGCGTGGGGCTCCAGTCCTTGCAACTGATCGCACGATGCGCGATGATCGCCTCGTGCCGAACTGCTACCACATCACGAGCTCGTCTCCGCAGGAGACGGCCGGGCACATCCAAGAGTGTGTGAATGACGTCGGTGGTCCGGGCGTGCTCCGAAGAATCGCGACGGACGCGGCAGGAAGGGTCCACTCGCTCGTCCACTACGGAGCGCGGGACGACGCAGACGTGTATCTCCTTCGGATCACAAGATGCCTCCGGTCAAAGGGCCATCAGGTTCACCACGCCGAGGTGCTCGAGAACGTCCCTGATTTCCCCGGCTTCGACGAGGAGTAGCCACCCTATTCCGTCTTGACGGTGGCACGCGCGCGCCGTCGGGCGATCTCCTCGTCGGGAACCGAGCCGATCGCGTGGTAGAGCTCGCTAGCCCGCAGGAATTCACCCTTCGCCGCGGCAAGCGCGGCGTCTAACCAGCGTGTCGCCGTCTTCCCTGAGGCAACGCGGACGAGCTCTTCAGCGCGGCCGACGTCGTGGGCGACGATTCCGAGGTCGGCAAGCCCAGTCGAAGGAAGCGCCAAGGCCCATCCGTCCCACGATCGAAGCAGCTCGTCGACGATTGCCGTCGCCTCCGCTTCGCGCCCGGCCGCAGCGGCTACGCGAGCTGCGAAGGAAAGCGCGGGGAAGAGGGCCTGCGGATCTCCCACACCTCGGGCGAACTCGAGCGCCCGCCGCGCGTCGCCTTCAGCCTCGTCGACGTTGCCGCGCTCGAGCCGGATCCAACCACGGATCAGCCTCGCGTCGAGCTCCATCCGGTGGGAAGTGCCTGCCTCCACCTCGCGAAGGATGTCTCCGGCGCGCTGAAGCGCCTCGTCCGAACGCCCTGACCAAAAATCCTCGTACAGCCGTTCCGCCTCGAGCCACCTGAGCCCGCCGAGATCGCCGAACCGCTCGGCCGCCTGGTGTCCTTCCGCGTGCAGCGCGAACGCGCGCGGAAGGTCCCCGAGCCGTGCCAGGATGCTGCCGAGGTTGAGGAATGCACGTACAGATTCCGGCGACCCCGCTGCCTGGGCGATCGCGATGCTCCGCTCCAGATCCTCGACTCCGCCGAGGTCGCCTGTCTCGGCACGCGCCACGCCGAGGGTGCACAGGGCGTTCGCGCAGAGCTCGTCGAGGCCGAGTTGCTCCGCCATCGCCATCGCTTCCCGCGCCGCCCCGATCGCGTCGTCATCGCGGCCGTCATTGCGGAGAAACCGCGCGAGACTGCAGAGAACGTATGCCTTGGAGCGCGTGGCCGGCGCGTCGCGGAGGAGGGCCGCCGCATGCTCGAGATGCTCGAACCCCGCATCACGTCGCCCCTGCATCCACGTCTCCTCCGCCAGCATCACCTCGGCCTCGGCCGCGAGTTCGACGTCACCGCGCTCCAGGAGCTGGGCGTAGGCCCTCTCCAGGACCTCGCCGCCGGTTCCGACGGCTCGGAACCGCGCGCTACCGAGTCGAAACAGCAACTTGGGCGGCGCCTCGTCCCCGGAGAGGTCGACTGCGGCAGCGTAGAACCGCTCCGCCGAGCCGAAGGAGTTCAGCGCAAGTGCGCGATCGCCGGCGTCGCGCAGCGCCGACTGTGCGCGCTCGGCAAAGGCCGACTCGTCCTGCCCTGTTTGCCGGGCGTACTCGAGCGCCTCCAGGTAGTGGTGCGCGATCGTCTCAGAATGGTCTTGGGGCCGCCCCAGCGCATCGATCCACTCGGCCGCAAGCCTGTGCTTGTCTGCCCGCTCCGCTCGAGGAATCTGTGCGTACGCGACATCGCGGACGAGCGCGTGGTGGAAGGAATACTGCATCTCGTCGGCAACAGCGCTCGACCCGCGCCGCCGTACGAGTTCCTTCCGCTCGAGCGAGCGGAGGTACGCATTTACATCCTCAGGCGCGAAGCCGCAGACTGCCGCTACGGCGTTCGGCCAGAACCCCCGGCCAACCACGGATGCGTCGCGCAGCACCGCCTTCTCGTGCGTCGGAAGCGTGTCGAGCCGCGCTGCGATGATGGCGTGAACGGAGTCCGGCACTGGAAGGTCGTGGGCGCGCAGCTCCCAGCCGCCACCGTTGCGCACGAGCAATCCGCGGTCCACGAGCATGCGCACGAACTCCTCGGCGTAGAGCGGGTTTCCCTCTGACCGCGACAGCACAGCCGTCCGAAGCTTCTTTGGCACGCGCGTCTGGCGAAGCAGCAGCTCGACCAAAGTTCCGGTCTCCGCCGTGCTGAGAGGCGGAAGCAGGATGGTCGCCGCGTTCATTCGCGCACCCCACGCCGCGCGCCGTTCGCGTAGCTCCGGGCGCGCCGTGCACAGAAGCACGATTGGTCGTTCGATCGACCAGTCGGCAACGTGATCGATGAAGTCGAGCAGCCCGTCGTCCGCCCAGTGCAGGTCCTCGAACACGAGCACGAGCGGACCCGGCTCCGCGAGTGCCTCGACATACCGGCGCCAGGCCGCGAACGCTTCGTCACGTCTGCGTCCCACGTCGCCCTCGAGCGCGAGCAGCGTGCGCAGGTGCGATTCGACCCATGCCGCCTCGGTGCCGAATGGAACAGCAGCACGCGCCGATCGTGCAAGCTTGGCGGCCGCCGTTTCACTGTCGTCGGTCTCGAGGATCCCGGCCTGCGCTTTCACCATCTCGCCGAGCGCCCAGTAGGTGACGCCGTCTCCGTAAGGAAGGCAGCGGCCGCGGAGCCAGGTCACGTGATTCGGCTCGTCTGCGAAGGTGCGCTGGAGCTCCCAGACGAGCCGGCTCTTGCCGATGCCGGGCACGCCGACGAGCGTCAGCAGCTGCACGGTGCGATCTCGTCGTGCGCGCGCGAGGGTGTCGAGGATCAGCGCGAGCTCTTCCTTACGGCCAACGAGCGGGGCGAGCGGTGGGCCGCCATATGCGGGCCGGAGCTCCGTCGCAGCGCGCCGTGCCTCGTATACCGCGATGGGATGTGCTTTGCCCTTCGCCTGGAGCACCTTGCGCTCGCTGTATTCGATTACACCCTGCGTCGCGCGAAAGGTGGACTCGCCGACGAGGACGCTTGCAGGGACGGCGGCCTCCTCGATTCGGAACGTGGTCGTAACCACGTCTCCAGTAGCGATTCCCTCTCCGGCTCCCGAGCGTGCATCGAGCTGAACGACTGCTTCACCGGTGTTCACGGCGACCTTGACCCCCGCGATCGCGTCGCGAATTGCGAGCGCGGCGCGAACCGCGCGCTCCGCATCGTCCTCGTGCGCCGTGGGGGCGCCGAAGACCGCCATCACAGCATCGCCGACGTATTTCTCAAACGTCCCACCAAAGCGCTCGAGCTCGGTTCGCATCCGCGCGATTTGTGGAAGAACTGCCGCGCGCAGCTCCTCTGGATCTCGGTTGTCGCCGAGGACCGTCGAGTCGACGAGATCGGCAAACAAAATGGTGACGACTTTCCGCTCCTCGCCGCGGACCGGGGCTACGGCCGTCCCGCACGCGGGGCAAAAGCGGGCGCCGTCCGGGAGCTCGGAGCCGCATTGGGGGCACACAACCATGCGACGAGCATAGGACGGTCCGTGGTACGCGCCTAGTGCGGGCCGGCGCCCAACGCAGGGGTAGACGAACCGGAACGCCGGCTTCGTTCACCACGGCCGACCCGGTCCCGGCAAGGACTATCTCCGGGCTGGGCATCGACCTCGAGGCGTTCGCCCCTCTCGGCAGCGCGGACAACACGAGAGTGTCGGGTCAACCGTCATGCTCGAGCGCAACTGACTCTGGGTGAGAGTGGTGGACGCTGGTGCGAGGAGCGCTCGCCCGCACGCTCTTGCGTCATACGTGTGACGCTCGGAACCTCCGACGGGATACCGTCAGATGCCGCAACGGTGTCCGCGCTGGGCGCCTCGTCTTCCTTGCAGGCGCCGTCGGCCTTCTGCTCATCGTGCGCCAACTGGCGACCGTCTCTTGCACGCAGGGGTCCTTCGTTTCCTACGGCGGGGCGAGTCGGGATGTCCATCCGCCACCGCGACAAGGGCCCCAAGCGGCATAGCGGTTGGGTAGCAGCTGCTCGAACGGGTTAGGTCCAGACTTGACTCCGAACGGCGAGCGCAATATCTCTGTGGCCATTCCTGCGGCCGGGCATGAGGCCCGTCCTGCGGCTCAATCGAAAGGAGCGAACTACGTGAAGCAACGTCTTACGGTTCTACTTGCCGTGCTTGCGCTCGCACTCGTCGGGACGGGCTCGGCGCTGGCATTCGACTGCATCCGCGTCTCGTCATCAGCCACCGGGCTGACGAACTCGACAAAGTCCGGGAACTGGGCGCTCTTCGACCTGAGCAGCGGTCCGGCGCTCCAGCAGTCGCTCGCCGCCCTCGGCGAGGAGATCACGAGCGAGCAGGCGGCCTGTGCGAGCGCTGCCTACAAGGCGGCAGGCGACGATCTGCCGCTGCACTTCGCGCTCGGCATCGGTGTCGCCGGGCCCAACGGCGTACTCGCCGGCAACAACCCGAACGAGTCGGTGCTCGCCAATCTCAAGGGCATCGACCACCTCGAGGCCAGCCCAGTCGGCGCTGCGCTCTTCGGAGCCGCTGCGCAGTGCGGCATCCCGGTCGACGAGGAGTAACTAGCAACGCTCCTGGAGAACCCCTCGGCACCGAGGGGTTCTCCTCCTACTGACTCTTGAGGTACTCGACGAGGTCGCTTTGTTCGCGCCCCGTCAGTCCAAGGCCGAAGCACGAGTTGTAGTGGTCCACGACGGCCTCGACGTTCGCGAAACGACCGTCGTGGTAGAAGCCGCGCTTCGACTTCGCGAAGAGGCCGGCGAGCGGAGCAGTCACATAGGCGTTGTCAGGCGCGCGGTTGGCGTGGAAGTTGTCGATGCAGATCTCCTGGCCTGTGCGCGCGTTCCAGCCTGCGTCGGTGAAGAGCGGCTGCATGTGGCAGCCGGCGCACGTCCCCTTGCCGTTGAAAATCCGTTCGCCGCGCTTCGCGGCGCCTCGATTGAAGGTCCCCTTCGGTGGTTTCGGCGCCGGCAACACGAGCTGGTAGAAGTGGAGCGCGGCCAGTTTCGGGGTGACGCGATCTTCCTCGCCGGGCGCGCACAGGGCCCTGACGACGTTCCCCACGGGGCGGCCGCAGCGGATGTTCCAGCGCCCGCTCCTCGCGGCGACCGGGTACTTGGCCGGGTCGTTGAGGCGCGGGTCGTAGAAGTTCCCGATCCCCATCATCTGCGTGTTCGCGACGTATGCGTTCCAGTAGGTCACGGTTCCCCAGCCGGCACCCCAGGTGTGGAGGTCGTGGCCGGCCAGGCCGAAGGCCGGCGGAATCCGGACGCGCCGAGGTGAGGCGGCGGGCCCACCTTGCCGTCGTGGTTGATGATCGCATCGAAGTATCCGGGCCCCCA
>DASSCT010000012.1:0-24404 GCA_035697545.1 Gaiellaceae bacterium
GGCCATAGAGCGGAAGGCAGGTGACCATGAAGGCGTCGAAGCTCTCCTGATTGGGGCTGCGGAAGAACCGCGCCGCTACCTCCCGAGCCTCCTCACCGCCCAGCTCCTCGAACATCGCCAGCGCCCGCTCCGGCCGAAACCTCGCAACGCTGCTGGAGACGACCAGCCGCGCTGGCACCTCCGGGTACCGGATTGCGACCCCGAGGCCGACCAGTCCGCCAAACGACTGCCCAAGGATGATCGGTCTCTCGATTCCGAGCACATCGCAGAACGCAGCCACGTCGTCGATCCATGTATCGAGGTTCCAGCGACTAGGCGTGCTCTCGTCGCTGCGCCCTTGGCCACGGTGGTCGAGGAAGATGAGCTGCGCCTGATCCTCGAGCGGGCCGAGGAACGGCTTCAACGTGCTGTGGTCGAATCCCGGACCGCCATGTAGGCAGACCACGATCGGCCGCTCGCGCATCATCGGTCCATCCGGGACAAGCCCCATCCCGGCAACGTCGAAGTAGAGCCGAACGTCCCCCACCTGGACGCGCACAGCCCGACTCTAATCCTGTTCGGGCACCGAAGCGACGACGCGCGTCAAACGTCGAGAACCGCGGCATGTGCCAGCGTGCTCTCGCCTGACATCGCTCGTCGGGCCGACCGCGCTGAGTAGCGTGGATCAACAGGGCAGAACGCGCGCTTGTTCGGGCCCCGGATCTCGGCCAGACTCACTGCCGTGCCGCCGTCCGGAAACAAAGCCCTTGTTCGGAGGTTCTACGAAGAGGCTTGGGCCAAGGGCAAGCTTGACGTGATCGACGAGGTCTTTGCCAACGACTACGTCCGCCACGATCTCCGATCAACCCAGGCGCTCCCTGGTCCAGAGGGAATGAAGCGGATCACCGCCGACTTCCGCGCAGCTTTCCCCGACCTCCGCTTTGAAGCCGAGATCGTGATCGCAGAAGACGAGTTCGTCGCTGCGCAGTGGACAGCCTCAGGCACTCATCTCGGCGCATGGGGCGCGATCGAACCAACCGGCCGCAGCGCAATCTTCTCGGGCGTCAACATCTTCCGCTTCGAGAACGGCCAGGTCGCCGAGATCTGGAACCACCGCGACGACCTCGGGTTGATGGAGCAGGTTGGAGCAGCGGTCTACGCGGGCGCACGGGACGACGACTGATGCGGCCTTCCGCCGCGAGTAGCGTGGATCAATGGGGTCAGCACGAGTTCCAGACGCTGCCTTTGGCGAAGGCAGCCCTCTGCGGAGACACTTCAGCCATGGAGCAGCCCGAAGTGCGCTATGCGCGCAACGCCGGGGTCAACGTCGCCTACTAGGTCACGGGCGGCGGGGTCTTCGATCTAATGCTCGTACCGGGCTTCATCTCGCACCTCGAGCTCGACTGGCAGGAGTCTCGCCACGCGCGCTTTCTCGAACGGCTCGGGTCGTTCGCGCGACTGATCCGGTTCGACAAGCGCGGCACTGGCTTGTCTGACCGACCTTCGACGCTTGGGGGGATCGAGACGCGAATGGACGATGTGCGTGCTGTGATGGACGCGGTTGCCTGTGAGCGCGCCGCGCTCTTCGCGTATTGGGAAGGCGGTCCGATGGCGGCGGTCTTTGCGGCGACGTACCCGGAGCGAACTTCCGCGCTGGTGCTCTTCGGAACGTGGGCGCGTCGCACGCGCTCCGACGATTACCCCTGGCACACGACGCGAGACGACCTCGTCGCGGCTATGGAGCACATTGTCGAGGTCTGGGGGACGGAGGAGACGTCGTCGCTCGAGTCCTTCTCTCCTGGTGCCGACGCGGCGCTGAGGCGCTGGTGGATCGCCCGCGACCGTGCCGGCGCCACTCCCGGTGCGATCCGCGATCTGATCACGGCGAACTTCGATATCGACGTGCGCCCTGCACTGCCATCCATCCAGGCCCCGACGCTCGTGCTCCACCCTGAGGAGCTCGCCGACGAAGGCGCGTACATCGCGGCCCGTATTCCTGGTGCACGTCTTGTCACTACACCTGGCAGCCAGTACCTGCCATGGCTCGTCCCCGAGGCGATCGACGAAGTGGAGGAGTTCCTGACGGGCGTGCGCCCGACACCTCTCGCGGATCGCGTGCTCGCGACGATTCTCTTCACTGACCTCGTCGGCTCGACCGACCGTGCGAGCGGGCTCGGCGACCGCGCCTGGAGTGAACTGCTTGACCGTCATCATGCCGAGGTGCGGCGCGAGCTCGAGCGCTTTCGTGGCGAAGAGATCGATACGGCGGGCGACGGGTTCCTCGCACTGTTCGATGGGCCTGCGTGCGCAATCCGCTGTGCGCTTGAGGTGCGAGACTCGCTGCGTGAGCTTGGCCTCGACATGCGCGCTGGCGTGCACACCGGCGAGGTTGAGCGCGTACGCAGGGAGAAGCCGCGTGGGATTGCGGTGCATCTCGCCTCGCGTGTCCTCGCTTGCGCCGATGCGGGCGAGGTGCTCGTGACCGCGACGACCCGTGATCTCGTCACCGGCTCCGGGCTTGAGTTTGACGATCGCGGCCAGCACCAGCTCAAGGGAATTTCTGAGTGGCGGCGTCTGTTCAGCGTCACGCGCTGAAAGAACAGGCCCTTTGACACGCTAAGTAGCGTGGATCAATAGGGCAGAACGAAATCCAGGCGGCTGCCGAGGCGGGGGCCGACGGCTCAAGTCAGCCCGCCCTACCATGCGCGCGGAGTGATGAAAGCCGCAATCGTCGCCGCGGCAATCGGCGGGGGTCTCGCAGTAGTGGAAGGGTTACTACTGATCGTCCTCGGCAGCCTCGCTGGACTGGCCGAGAATCGCGAGGGCGAGGCGACGGTGACCGACGGGTACGTCGTACTAGCACTCGGCGCGATCGTCCTGATGGCCGTTTTCGTTGCACGGCGATGGCCGTTTGTCCTGGCCGCCGCTAGCGTGGCCACCGCCGCCGTCGGATTCCTTGCCGAGAACGCCCTATGGATCTTTGCTGCCGCCTTCCTTGTCGCTGCCGCGGCGTTTGCGGTCATCTCAAAGCGAGGCGAACTGCGATTCGCAAATCGCAACGCCAAGCCCTCGTAGTCGGCCGAACGCGGCCAGTAGGTCGGACCAATAGGGCAGAACAGCGCGAGCTATGCGAACCGAGGGCGCGTGAGTGAGGGCTTCGGCTCGATCGCCGTGAGCAACATCAACGCAAAGACGCGGTAGTCGACAGGCACGCGTGTTCTACGCCTTCGTAGGCGATCACGGCAACGCTCGCTTCCGCGGGAGCTGAACCGCAGATGGCGACAATCCAGTCCCCCCGCTCCGACGGCCTCATGGAAATGCTGCGCGACCCGCCTGCGCACAGCTCCGAGGCATTCAGCGCGTCCCACCGTCCGAGCGATGCACCGTCGTTAGCCCGTTCCCAAGAGACTCGGTGCAGCAGCGGCGTAAATCAGGGCAGCCAGCTGGAGACGCCTCCGTGATATGAGCAAGTGCCGGAGTTGTTGCGCGAGTAAGAGTAGGTGCCGTCAGCGCAGATCGCACTAGGGCCCGGCCCCTCCGGCTCGAGATTCGGGTTCGAGAATGGACTCGGAACCCAGTCGCCGTCGACGTTCACGTACCCCTCGGAGCCGTCGACATTGACCCCGCCGACGACCTCCCACTCGGCCGGGGCTTCTCCGAACGCGTACCGGTAGGGTTCGCCGTCCTGGATCTGGAACTCATGCTCGGCGTCAGCCGTCCAGACATCCAGCGCATCTGCGGCCGTAGATTTGACGATGAACCATTCCTCGCCGTCGTTAACCTCAATCGGGAACTCAGTGAGGTACGCATCGCGGTAGGCGGTTCGACGCGCCCGGACGTACGCGCCGCGGTACGCGCTCTGCTCGGCACGCTCGTGCTCCTGAAGAAGCGGCTTCTGCCGATCGTGCAAGCGCAACAGCTCGGCCTTAAGGGCAGCGTTTCGCGCGCGTTGGGCTATGAGCAGCTTTCGGGTCTTCAGCATCTCCGGCGCGAGCTGCCGCTGGGCGGCACGATCGGCTGCTGACTGCCGATTGAAGTCCTGCTCGACAACAAGCAGTCCGATGCCGACGAAGCCGAGGAGGGCGATCATCGCAAGGCGCAGCGGACGCCGGGGCATTAGCTTGTCTCCCGGTAGTAGACCTCGCCGTTCTCGATCCAGTACGCCTCCCAGGAGCCCGGATCGAGCTTCGAGTAGGTGCCGAGCACGGGTAGGCCGTCGCGCCAGTCGACGCCAACGAAGTACCAGCCGCCAGAAACCTTCCTGCGCTCACGCCTAGCCGCTCGCGCTCCGTCTTCGCCGCCGGTGAGCGTACCGCCCCGCACGCCCTGGTCGCTGCCGCGAGCGCGAACCGCGGCAAACCCGCTCGCCGCCGCTCGGCGGAGGGCGACGAGCTCCCGGTGTTCGTTTCCCCGCAATCTGATCAGGCGAGCATGAGTCTCCCTGGCTGAGGAGAGACGCCGCTGGAGCGTCCCCGCCCACGTTGAGGCAGCTTCGGCCTGGCCGGAGACCTTGCTTGCCTCCTGGGCCGCGGGCAGAGCGCGCGCAATTCCGAACACGACGAGTGCGCAGGCGGCAACTGCCGAGAAAACCTCAGTCGCGCGCTTGGCCGGTGCTGGCTCCCGTCCCATCCCTTTGGACTACTCCTCGTGAAGCGCCCGCTTGCCGCGCGACGGGCTCGGTTAGGCTCGGATGAGCGCTGGTCGGGTACGCGGCGATCGCCAAGTTGGGTGAGCGGGTGTTAACGGGGGTTTCTACGGATTCCTGTTAGTTGCAGTCGTCGCCGTCGCAGTCGTTGAGGACGTGGCTTGAGGGGCGTCTAGCGCCGCAGGATGACGTTTCGTAGGTTCGTGTCGGGGGCCGGTTCGGGAGTCAGCGCCATAGCGTTCGGATCTGCCCCGGCCCCCTTTTCCGCCCCGGGCGATTCGTATGCGAACCTCCGCACTATGGGCGACGGAGTGAGCCCGGCTTCGGCGGACTGGGAGTGGCTCGTCGACGGCTATAGACGCGCCCTTGCCCGCTTCGCGGAAACGGCCGGTCAGCGCGAGCGCAAGGAGCGGTTCATTCCCTTGTTCGAGGCGCTCAACTGGGCCGTGGCGATCATGGACTACGAGCCCATGCTCTGGAAGGACGAGATCGTCCTCGGCCTGCGGTTCGCCCGTAACCGCGTCCATCACCAGCTGGCGGAGGCGCTCGAGCCGCGCGACGTGCCCCGCGCGGAGGTCACGACTGCTGTCCGAGGGCAATCGAGGAGGGTCGGGCCGCCCACGGTGCTCGACTGGTTCTGGAAGGCGGCGGATCAGCTGCCGGAACCGGAGGAACGGTTCAGGGACAAGGGATACCACCGAGGCAAGCGGGCGTATCAGGAGCTCCTCGAAGGCAATCCGGTGGAAGACGCGCTCGCCCACCTGAACGTGCTGCTGTAGCTGGCGTGGCGAACTGTCGCGGCCAATCCGTGACTGGCCCTCATTTCGCGCGCCGCGTCTAAAAAACGGCGAGCGTAGACTCAGTGCGTGGCCGCGCCAGCGGAGGCAACAACCCTCGGCCGGACTGCTCGGGAGCTCGCCGCCAGAGCGAACGAGGCGCACGCCCTTCAGCTCCCTCAGCGCCGGCGCGCTCGAGCGCTGGCTCCTCAGCCGCGGTCTTGCCGAGCCTCGAGACGGCGGACTCATCGCAACGGATGCCGGCCGCGAGCTCGGGAAGGCAATCTTCGACAGTGCGTGACCCTAGGTACTCAACCGCCGCCTGGCAGCGCCTCCGCAAAGCCGTGCTCGCCCGCGACGGCCACCTGTGCCAGATCCAAGGGCCACGCTGCACCGGCGACGCATCGACCGTCCACCACCTGATCCCGAGCTCGCAGGCGCCGCACCTGTTCTGGGACCCCTCGAATCTCGTCGCCGCCTGCACGCGCTGCAACTACGGCGGCGGTAGCCGCGTGGCCCACGCGAACACGCGGCAGACGATCGAGCACCTCCGCGCCCTTGTCGAAGAGCAAGAGCAGCAGATCGCGCAGCTGGCCGAGACGCTCGCCCGCTACGAAAACCAGGCCGCGAAGCGCCGCGTGCCGGCGATCCACTAGCGAGTCACGTGCGCATCCACGCGTAGCTTCGAGCGGGGCCCGTCAGCTGAGGCGGGGCGCCCGCAACCACTAGCCGGAGAACTCGGCCTCCCACACGGGCCCGGGTGACGTGAGCCCGCATTAGTGGTCGAGCCGGCTGAGCCTCCGGTTGGCTCCCGTCCGCTTCGCGGCCCGCAATGCCGCTACGGACCTAGTCCAACCGGAGCATCTCTCGCTGCGCTGCCGATGACCTGACCAGTGTCGTTACATCGGATGACGATGGAACCAGCAAAAACGGAGGAACGATGAAAAGCAAGTTGACAATTGCACTCGCCCTCATGGCGCTGCTTGCCTGCGTCGCGACGGCGACCGCGACCGCGGGAGGGCTGCGCGTGATCGGCAGCGCGCGCTCGTCTGGCGATTTCGCCGTCACCGCCGCCAGCGGCAGCAAGAAGAACACCCATTCGCTCTGGGTGCGTGGCTACGGTCGGGGCCTCTCCGGCCAGGCCGTCGTCGCCTGCTCGCGCGGGTTCTCGATTGGCTCCCGCTCGACGAGCCTGAACAGCATGCGCTCGGGCCGTCTCTACAAGCTGCGCCTGCCGATGCACGGTGACTGCGACGTCACGGCGTCGTTGAGCGGCTCAGGGCGAATCCGCCTGCAGATTCTCGCCGTCTAGCCAATGTTGATACGCAAGACCGCCGAACAGAAGGAAGCCGACCGGCAGCGGAAAGACGCCGCGCGGGCAGAGGCGGCACGCGCCAAGGGAGCCAAGGAACGGGAGCGCCTTCGCCTGGCCTTCCTTGCTACTCCCGTCGGCCAGGCCCGGACCGCCTTCGGAGAGGGTGACGCTGTCTTCCAGGCCTCGTTCGACGTGATGAGCCAGGAAGCCATCATCGTCGCGATGGTCGGCAGCACGACGAAGAAAAAGGCGAACGACCCGACGGCGATCCTGAACGCGATCTGCCGGGAGGGATGGGAGCTGGTGACCGGTTCCTTCGTCTTCGTCGAAGAAGGGCAGCAGAGCCGGGACAAGTTCATGTCCTCTGGTCAGAACGTCGCGACCAAGGGGAGAACCGTCGGCTACTACCTGTTCAAACGATGCGAGACGAACTGGCGGGAGCCGGAGGCAGACCTTGGGAGCCCAACGGCCGTCTCGAGGGTCGCTAACGGGCCCTGGACGTTTCGAAGTCACCGCCTCGCTGAGCGCCCCACGCTGGCTGCTTGCGGTTGCCCGCTCCGGTATGCCGCTGCAGCTCTGGTGGAGCGACGCGGACAGAATCGTGATCGACCAGGCGCACCAGTCCGGGGTCTTCTATCGGGAGCTGAAGAAACGGCGGCCGCGCGGACGCGTCGAGGCCGTCACCGGGTCTTGGAGCCACTCCTTCACGACCTACGCCAATATTCAGCTGCCGGGAGCAGTGCAATGGCTTGGCCTTGTACCGGTAAGAGATCGCTAGGCGGTCTTCTATGGTCGAAGATCGGCCGGGAGCAGAAGAGCGCCCGGCTGGTCGAACGCTCTCCTGCTCCCTACGCCCTACGAGCAGACACCAAGCGTGTCACCGTGCGCCAGGTGCGCCGGGACCGCATGTTCGGAGACGGCAATAGTCACGAATGGGTTTGTCTCCGACCCCGTGTGATGGCAGATCGTCACCTTCAACGGGTATTCGTACTGACGGCTGGTCGCGCCCGGCGAACCAGCCAACGCTGCTGCGGCGACCGCACTCGCTGAAACGGCGACCAGAACGACGCCGCCCAGCCTCCCGAGAAGACGCCTCCTCAACCGCTGCATACAAACCCCCTCGGCTCTCGAACCAGGCGCCGACCCTAACAGGTGCGCAACTGTAGTTCCTGCCTGAGTTGCGCCTACCTGACCGTCATCGAATACGGCGAACCCGAAGAGGTCGTCGTCTACTGCCCGACTGCGCTAAGCGGGAGTTCGATCAAACGATCGCTGATCGAAGGCGCGTTCGTCACGAACACCGGCCCTTGCCCTATCTCCGCGTTCTGATCCCCAGCGCAGCGATTTCTCTGCCTGTCGGGCAGACGGGATAGGAGAAGAATTCGCCGTGGTGGTCGGCTGGCCGCTATGGCGGCCCGTGCTACGTGTGTGGCGCGGAGCTGCCGTTCGAGGCGTGTCGGGATTTCATGCCGTTTGGATGGGCGGGCCGCCGTGCTGTTGTCCGGGCCACCGAAGCTTCGTGTGCGCGTCGCGCTTGAGTTAGTCGCCGACCGAGCATATCGTCGTCTATACGGACCCGCGAGGAAGGGTCCCTAACGGCAAAAGGAGCGCGATGAAGCGAACTCATGCGTTCACGATCGTGTTGCTGGCCTTGGCGCTCGGGGTGGGGGCGGCGACGGCACGCGGCGGCGAGGGCGAAGGTCTCCAGCCGATCGAGTTTGTCCACAACGTGAGCGACGCGCCGGCGCCCGTGACGGGCGCGGTCTTCGGCGAGGCGCCGCCCACCAAGACCGGGACGGCGATCTGCACCACCCCGACGCAGACGACCGCCAACGTCAATACGGACTGCGAAGGCGTCAACCCGCACAACGAGACGTCGATCGCGGTCAACCCCACGAATCCGCTGAACATCATCGGCGGCGCGAACGACTACCAGCTCGGTCTCAATCCGGGCGGGCACGTCGGTGAGACGATTCGTTCGCGCGCGCACGTCACGTTCGACGGCGGGAAGACATGGTCCGAGTACCCCATCGAATCCAACTCCGCCTATCAGGCGACGGGCGACCCGGCGGTGGCCTTCGACGCGAGCGGCCACGCGTATTACGCGACACTCGGGTTCCGCTTCGCCGGGCCGGTCAACGGGGTCAACCCTGACGTCGTCGTCGCCAACTCCGGCGACAGCGGCAAGACATGGAACAGCGTCCGCATCGCAACCGGCTCGGGCAGCTTCGGCAGCGTCGGCCATCTGCTCGACAAGGAGTACATCGCCGCCTGGGGTGCGGGTAACGCCATCGTCACGTTCGGCGACTTCCGGCTCGGTCAGAAGGGTGCGTTGCTCACCGGCGAGATCTTCGCCTCGGTGACGCACGACTTCGGCACGACGTGGTCGAAGCCCGTCGTGATCTCGGGCGGCCTGAACCAGGCGTTCGTATCGGTGCCGACCGTGGCGGCCGACGGACGCATCTACGTCGCCTTCCTGAACACCACGGATCTCACGACCGGCCGTGACGACTACGAGGTGGTCGAGGTCAGCCCGGCGACGGGCGAGCGGCTCGCAGGGCCGTTCAAGGTCGCGACGACGATCGACGGCCGCACCGACTACCCGATCGCGCTCGGCAGTCAGACGTACCAGGACAGCGTCTTCCGGACCTGGGCCGCGGGCAATATCACTGCCGACCCGACGAATCCGCAGCACCTTGCGGTCGTCTGGTCCGACATGCGGAACAGCACGCTTCCCGCGCCCACCGATCCCTATGTCGCGAAGACCAACTCCGACGTCGTCGTGAGCCAGTCGTTCGACCGCGGCCGGACGTGGTCGGCGCCGGTCGCGCTCACGCTCGCGCGCGACCAGTGGATGCCGTGGGGCGCGTACGACGGCAGCGGCAGGCTGCGGATCGGAACGTTCGACCGTCAGTACGACGCCGCGAACCACCTGTACGGCTACACCCTCGCGACCGAGACCGTCGCCGGCTCGTTGGCGTTCGGCACGACGCAGGTGACGACGGCGCTCTCCGACCCGACGAGGGACAACCGCTGGTTCGCCGTGACGCTCAACCCGAACTTCCCGTTCGCGAACGCGTTTATCGGCGACTACAGCAACATCGCAATCGTCCCCGGCGTCGCCGGAGGCGTCGTCTCGTACTGGACCGACCTCCGCGTGCAGGCGTGCTTCGCTGGCCGCTGCGGCCACGGGGAGGATGCCTTCTTCGGAAGGTCGCCGTAAACGCCGTCCGACTGTAAACGCGATTCCACCGCGCCCGTCCCCGCCCCCGCGGCGGGCGACGGGCGCGGGATCGCGCCGATCCGACGGCTCGTTCGCGCCGAGTTCGACGACGTCGACGGGAGGGCGTTCCGGCCGCAACGCACCGGAGACGACCTACTCGGCGCGTTCGCCGTGACCGACACTGCGATATCTCACGCTGTTCCAGGACGTCTCGATTTGCAGCGGGGGCGCTTTGACGAACTTCGAAACCGGGAGCCGGGGCGGGCCGAACGCCGCGGCGCTTCCCACTGAGCCGGCCCCGTGGAGTGCAGCCGGCGCAAAGCGATTGAGAGTCCGACGGTACTGACAAACGCCCCGGCGACGCCGAAACGTCCCGGGGCCGGCACCAGGAGGCAAGTCCTGATGCGACGCCGACTCTACAACTGCTCCAGCTCGCGGCCCGCGTTCAGCGCGAGGCTGTGAAGAACAAGGCCTACCGGGCGCTCCCACTCGGCCAGGAAGCCGGCCATTACCTGCGTGCGAAGCGGAAGCGGCTGACCGCGTCGTCCTACCGGGACTACGAGTCCTGCTTGGACAAGCTGGCCCGCTACTTCGCCGACCTGGAGATCGGCGACCTCGAGCCGCCGGTCGGCACACAGCAGGTGGAGGAGTTCCTCGATGCACAGTGGGGCGAAAGCGCGGGCCGCACTTACAACAAGAACCTCAGCATCCTGCGGGACTTCTTCAAGTTCCAGGTACTGCGCGGGAAGCTGCACGGCGACCCGACGCTGGCGATCGAGCGGGCCCGCAAGCGCGACGTCTACCGGACGACGTTCAGCAGCGACCAGGTACGCGCGATCATCGCCTCACAAGAGGAGCTGCGCGACCGGGTCGCCGTGCGGCTGCTGCTCGACTACGGGCTGCGCAAAGGAGCCTTGAAGGCGATCCAGTTCAAGCACTTCGACCACCAGCGCAAGCGGCTGACGGTGTTCACGAAAGGCGAGAAGGTGCGCGAGCTCCCGCTCCCGCACCCGGCCTTCTGGTTCGACCTCGAACGGCTGATACTGGAAGTGGCCGCGCACCCCTCGCACTACCTGATGCAACGGCAGGTAACGCACCCTGTCCGTTTCGAGAACGCCAAGGCGGTCGAGTCAGGGTGCACCGCTTCGTCGACGAGCCGATCGGAGACCACGGCCTCCACGACTGGTGGTATGCCTGCCTCGAGCGGGCCGGGATCGTCGAGAACGGAACGACGAGCGGCGAGCGGATGCACAAGGCGCGGCATACCGCCGGCCAGCGTGTCCTCGACGCGACCGGCAACCTGAAGGCGACCCAGAAGCTGCTCGGGCACGCCTCCATCCAGACCACCGGCGACATCTACGCCGACTGGGACATCGACCAGCTGACCGAGACGATGCGGGCCGTCCTGGAGGCCGAGTGAAATCATTCCCCCGGCCCCCCGCAAAAACCCCTGCTAATCGGGATTTCATGGAGGCGGGGGGAATCGAACCCCCGTCCGCGGAAGCCCCGCCAGAGCGTCTACAAGCGTAGGCTGCCATTGGCTTTCGCCCGCCGGCCGGTAGGCAGCCGACCAACCGCCGGGCTAGTCATCCTTTCGATGTCGCACCTCGGGCGATGACATTCCGTCGGTGCCGAGCCCGTTCGTTGACGCCGCTGACCGAACCACGGGCCGAGCTCGGAGCGACGCGCTTCGCTACTGGTTAGGCAGCGACAGCGAGTGCGTGATCGTTATCCGCACTTGCGTTTCGTCCCGGTTGTTTTACGAGGCCGACCGGGGACCTCGGCTTGCAACTCTGCCGGAGAACCGACCACGTCGAAACCTGGTCGCCCCCGTATGTGTGTGCACAAATTGTAGCCGCGGAGGCCTAGACTCCTCCCGTCGTGCGCAGGTTCTGGGACCGGCCGCTCGGCTCGAAGCTGATCCTCCTGCTGAGCATCGCGCTCCTCGTCGAGATGGCAGCGCCTTGGCAGCGGATCTGCGCAGCGACGAGCGGCGACGAGGACCGCGTCTGCGGCTGGAAGACGGCGTACGAGGGAAGCAACTACGGCCGTTTTGCGGCCTTTCTCACCGGCGTCCTGATCGTCTGGGAGCTCCTCCCGATCTGGCTGCCGAGGCTGTCGATGCGAGGCTGGCCGGCGGCCGTCATCAGCGCGGCGCTGGGGGTCGCGATCGCGCTCTTCACGCTCCTGAAGCTGATCAAGGACAACGAATTCCAGACCGGCTGGGCCTGGGTAGGCTTGGGCCTCGCGTCAGTCATCGCAGTCACGGCCTTACTTCGTGTCCGCTTCCGCTGGAGAACGCGAGACGTTCGGGCCGCCGCCGAGCCTCGTCCTGACTAAACGTCAGGTGGCGAGCGCGATCCCGACGAGGATCGGCACGAGGATCCACGAGCCGGCCGTCAGCGCGACGGAGACGATGACGAACGTCCGGCTCTGATCCTTCGGCGGCTTGCCGCACCAGCCGATCGCGCGCCAGAGCGCCGCCGCTGGCCCACGCGTGGCGAGCCGGATTCGCCTCGACGCAAGCGCTGCACCGCGAAGGATGAACCACGACGCGATCAGAGCGATCACCATCCCTGCGACGGCGAGCGCGCTCGCCCACACCGTCGACCCGAGCACCCCCGTGACGCGCCCGAACGCCGCGAAGAGCGGAATGAGCGCGCCGCCGATGAGGAACGTCGGCAAGGCGAGCTCGCGCGTTTTCAGGGCGTCGACCATCCGCGTCGCGTCGAGCCGCGCCCGGTGCAGCTCCCAACGTTCGTCCGTGCCTGGAAGTGCCTGGATCTCAC
The DNA here is from genome assembly GCA_035697545.1 of Gaiellaceae bacterium. Taxonomy (GTDB): domain Bacteria; phylum Actinomycetota; class Thermoleophilia; order Gaiellales; family Gaiellaceae; genus JACDAN01. The sequence goes on from DASSCT010000012.1 coordinate 12,728, forward strand.
GCAGCACGTAGAGGTTCTTCAGCTGGTTGGACAGATTCCTGATGTGGGAGACAACCACGTAGCGCGCGACGAACTTGACTCCCCATCGGACGACGGCGCGGAGCGGCCCCAGACGCCTCCCCGCCTGCGTTCCGTGGTAGCCGTGCCGGGCGAGCGACTCGAGCGCTTCGACGATGTTCCGGTGCGCCTGCGGAAACAGCTCGGGATGAGCGAGCGGACGCGTCCGCGAGATCTCGTGGAGCATCTCCCGCTCACGAGGGCTCGTGACCTCCATCGCATCGAGGTACTTCGCAATCTCGTCCTCGTTCTCACCGAGCAGCTTCAGGCGCTCGATCGGATTGTCGATGTCCTCGAGCGTCTCCGCCTGCGAAGTCTGCGGCGCCTCCGCCATGGGCTCGCCCGAGGCTAGCGCGACCGCTGCTTCAGCGCGCGCTCGATCTGGCGGTCCGACTCACGCTTGGAGATCTCGCGCCGCCGGTCGCGGACGTCCTTTCCCTTGGCGACCGCGAGCTCGACCTTGGCGCGCCCGTCTTTGAAGTAGAGCTTCGTCGGGACGAGCGTGAAGCCGCGCTCCTGCACCTTCCCCGTCAGGTTGTCGATCTCCCTGCGATGCAGGAGGAGCTTGCGGTCTCGGTCCGGATCGTGATTCTGGACGCCCGCCTGGTCGTAGGTGGAGATGTGGGCGCCGACGAGCCAGACCTCGCCGTCGCGGATGTCTCCGTAGGCTCGCTGGAGCTGCGCGCGGCCGTCGCGGAGGGACTTCACCTCGGAGCCGGTCAGGGCCAGGCCCGCCTCGAAGCGCTCGAGCAGGTGGTACTCGTGCCGCGCCTTCCTGTTCTCAGCGATCAGCTTCTCTGCCATCAAGCCACCGGAAGCGCTTGCCCGAGCCAGGAGCGCAGCTCCATGAGGAACTGCGGGTCGATCGCATGCGGAAGCGGGTACTCGCGATACAGCACCGAGGCACCAGCCTCCTCGAGGACCTTTTTCGCCTGGCGCCCGAACTCGACGGCAATGATCGGGTCATAGGTGCCGTGACCAATCGCGACCGGCGGGATCTCGCTCAGGTCGAGCTCGAATCCCTCGACCGTCGGGATGAAACCGGAGAGCGCGATCAACGCGGCCGGCCGCGGCCGTCCGGCGCCGAGACCGAACGAGTACGTCATCACCGCGCCCTGCGAGAACCCGCCCAGCACGGTTGCGCTGTGCGAAATCCCGCGCTCCTCGAGGAAGCCGTCGAGCCACGCGCCCACTTCCGCGTAGGTCGCCAGGAACGTGTCGCGATCGGGGTAGCCCACCTCCTGCAGCGCGTACCAATGTGCGCCGCCGGGCGGCAGGGACAGCGGGCCGCGGGGTGTCACCCCGAGCAGGCGCCGCTCTGGGTCGAGGAACTCAAAAAGCGGAAACAGGTCGTGCTCGTCCGCGCCGCGCCCGTGGAAGAGCACGAGCGCGCCGTCCGGCTCGCCTGCCGGCTCTCTTACTTGGTAGTCCACGCAGCCCGCGGATCGGGCAGCGGCGTGAGGACTTCCTCGAGCCGGTCACGCAGCGGCTCGTAGTCCGGCGGCAGCGACAGCCGTTCACCCAGCGACTCCAACGGCTCGTCGGCCGTGAACCCCGGCCCGAGCGTCGCGATCTCGAAGAGGACGCCGCTCGGCTCGCGGAAGTAGATCGAGCGGAAGTAGAAGCGGTCGATGACGGGTGTCGGGTTCGCCCCGGTCCGTGCGACTCGGTCCCGCCAGGCGACGTGGTCGTCCGTGGGGCTCGCCCAGGCCACGTGGTGAACCGTGCCGGCGCCGGGAATTCCCGGCTCGGCCGGCGGCTCGTCGTAGGCGTAGAGCCCCCCTCGCTGGTCGCCGCGGACCTCCCACTCGTCCTCGCCGCGCGGCTCGAACGCGAGCGTCTCCTCGAGGAAGCCCCTGCTCGTCTCGGGGGACCGTGAGTACGCGCGAACCGAGTCGAAGCCCTGGAGCGCGAGCTCGGACGGGATCTCGGGATGCTCGGCGACCAACGGCTCGTCCTCGGTCTCGCTGACCACGAGCTCGAGGCCAAGCCCTTCCGGATCCTCGAACCGCAAGCGGCCGTCCTCCCGAATCGTTTCCACGCCCTTGGCGCGAAGGCGCTCCTCCCAGAAGTCGAGCGCCTCCTCCGACCCGACGCGCCACGTGATCGTGTGGATCATCCCGGCGCCCGCGCGCCCTCGCCGCGCGCCCGGATACTCGAAGAACGTGATGTCCGAGCCGGCGCTCCCTCGCTCATCCGCGTAGAAGAGGTGGTAGACGGTTGGGTCGTCCTGGTTCACGGACTTCTTGACGAGCCGAAGCCCGAGGACGTCCGCATAGAACTCGACGTTGCCGGGAGCGTCGGCCGTGATGCAGGTGATGTGGTGGATGCCTTCGAGCTTCATGGGAGCGCGAGCTCTATTTTGCCTGCCGGGCGGTCGATGTCGGTGACGCGGACCTCGATCGGGTCACCCAGCCGATACCTGCGGCCGCCGCGTCGCGCGACGAGCGCCGTCCCGAGCCCGTTGAGCTCGAAGTAGCCGGGCAGCTTCCGGACGGGCAGATAGCCCTCGAAGACGTCGCCGAAGCGCGCGAAGATCCCCGAGTCGATCAGCCCGGTGATCTCGCCCTCGAAGGTCTCCTCCCAGCCGCGGTCGTACAGGACGGCCTCCAGCAGCCACGCGAGGCAGATGTCGTCCGCGCGATGCTCGACCTCGGCGATCGCGCGCTCCTTGGCCGAGGTGTGCTCGGCGAGCTCGGGCAGCTCATCCGGCAGCGGCTCGTCGGCGGTGCCGAGCTCTCGGAGGAGCGTGCGATGGACGACGAGGTCGGGATAACGGCGGATCGGCGACGTGAAGTGGCAGTACGCCGGGCTGGCGAGCCCCGAGTGGCCGAGGTTCTTCGGGTCGTAGCGCGCCTGCTTCAGCGCGCGGAGGACGAGGGCGGGGAACGCCTCCACCCCGCGCCCCGACGACTCGATGTACCCACTCACCCCCTCGCTGATCCGGCCGGCAAGCTTCGTAGCGTCCGCGGGAGTAAGACGCTCCTCGTCCGGCGCCGGCGGCGTCGGGACCTCGAGATCGGCCAGCTTTGCGAGCAGGAGCGAGATCGCCTGCGGATCGGGGCGCTCGTGGACGCGGTAGAGACTCTCGCGCCGTCGGCCGGCCAGCAGACCGGCCACGGCCTCGTTCGCGAGGATCATCAGCTCCTCGACGAGCATGTGCGCGTGCGGCTCCGACTCGAGCCAAGCACGCTCGACCCCGCCCTCGCCGTCGAAGGCGAAGGCGATCTCGCGCGTCGTGATCCGAAGCGCTCCGCGGTCGAAGCGTCGCCGGCGGAGCTCAAGCGCCAGACGTTCCGAGAGCCGAAGCGCCTCGGCGAGGTCTTCAAAGACACGTTCGTCGCCGGCGAGGATGCGCTCCGCCCGGCCGTAGGTCAGGCGCTCGCGGCTGCGGATCACCGACCGGTAGAACGAGGGCTCTCCAGGCTCGAGTTCGGCGCCGAACGGAATCTCGACCGTGACGCAGAGACGATCTTTGTCCGGGCGAAGGCTGCAGAGGTCGTCCGAGAGCCGCGGTGGCAGCATCGGCGCCACCCGGCCAGGCACATACGCCGAGAACGAGCGCCTCGCCGCGCCGAGGTCGAGCGGAGACCCCGCTGGGACGAAGTGCGATACGTCGGCGATGTGCACCCACGCGCGCATCCCGTCCCCCTCGCGCTGGATCGAGATCGCGTCGTCGAAGTCCTTCGCCGTCTCGGGATCGATCGTGAACGCAAGGCGTTCGCGGAGATCGACTCGGCCCTCGAGGGTGGCCGGAGGAGGGTCGTGCGGCTCGTGTTCCTCGACGAGGCCTTCCTGCTCGAGGAGCGCCTCGAGCACGCTCGCGACGGAGTCGGCGGGCCCGAGCGCCTTCTCGAGGCGCGCCCGCCCTCGGCGCGGTGCGACGACCGCGAGCTGGCCCGGACGAACCGCGTCGAGACCGCGACGGTCGAGGACGAGCGGAACGCCGGGCCTGAAGAACGGCTCGCCGACGACGAGGCGGCCGCGCCGGCCCACCTCGACGACGAGGCGGTCAGACAAAGGACGCTAGACGCGCAGGAATCGACGCAGCGTAAGCCCTGACCCAGCAGCCCCGAGCAGGAGCCCGAAGGCGAGCAGGATCAGCGCGATCGCCCAGAAGCCCATCGCGTTTACGTCCGGCCCGCTGTCGAGGCGCGGAAGGATCGACGGCAACGCTGCCTCTTTGCCCACGAAGAGCAGGATCACCGCCAGTAACGAGCCGCCGAGCCCGCAGATCAGCCCCTCGAGCATGAACGGGCCGCGCACGAACCAGTTCGTCGCACCAACGAGCTTCATCACCTCGATCTCGCGGCGTCGGGCGAAGATCGAGAGGCGGATCGTGTTCGCAATCAGGATCGTGGACGCCGAGAGCAGCACGATCACGGCGATGAGGAAGATCGACTCGATCACCTTCGCGACGCTCAGAATCTTTTCCGCCGTCTTCTTGCCGTAGGTGACGCGGTGCACTCCCGTCGGCAACGGCCTGAGGCTGTTGGCGATCGTCTCGGTGTACTCGGCCTTGATCGGCGTGATCGTGTAGGCGGGGCCGAGGGGGTTGAACGGGAGGCCGTCGGACCCGAAGAGCTCCGGGCGCTGCTTCTTGATCTTCTCGAGCCCTTGCTCGGCGGTGACGAGCTCAAACTTGCGCACCTGGTTGTTCGAGTCGAGCTGCACGCGCACGGCCTCGACCTGCGCCGGCTTGACGTCGCGGTCGAAGAAGACCTTGACGACGAGCTCGCTCTTCACGTGGTCGCTCCAGGAGAGGACGTAGGTCCCGAGCGCGATGAAGAGCCCGAGCAGGAACATCCCGATCAGCACTGTCATCGTGGCGGCGACGGTCGTCGAGATGTTCGCCCCGATCGAGCGGACCGCCTCCGCCAGCATCATCTTCAACCTCATTCGGAGGCGTACCCTCCGCGGCGCTCGTCACGCGCGATGCGCCCGTCCTCGAGTGCGATCACGCGGCGGCGCATCTTGTCGACCATCTCGCGGTCGTGGGTCGCCATGACGACGGTCGTGCCGGACCGGTTGATCCGGTAGAGCAGCTGCATGATCCCCACGGACGTGTCCGGATCGAGGTTCCCGGTGGGCTCGTCGCAGACGAGCAGCGGCGGGTGGTTGACAAAGGCCCGCGCGATCGAGACACGCTGCTGCTCTCCGCCCGAGAGCTCGTCGGGGTAGGAGTTCATCTTGTGCGTCAGGCCCACGAGGCCGAGCACCTCAGGCACCTTGTGCCGGATCGAGTTCCCGCCCTCTCCCTGCACCTTCAGGGCATACGCCACGTTCTCGGCCGTCGTGCGGTTGGGCAGGAGCTTGAAGTCCTGGAACACGCAGCCGATGTTCCGGCGCAGCTGCGGAACCTTCGAGCGGCGCAACCGTGCCAGGTCGCGCCCGCCCACAACGATTCGCCCCGACGTCGGCTCCAGCTCCTTCAGGAGCAGCCGCACCATCGTGGACTTCCCCGACCCCGACGGGCCGACGAGGAACACGAACTCGCCCTTCTCGATCACGAACGAGGCGTCCTCGAGGGCGACGACGTTGGGCTCGTAGACCTTCAGGACATTGTCGAAGACGATCATCGCCCGTGCCGCGGCAGCCTGAAGGTCCTGAGCTTCAGGCTCGGCAACAACCGGCGTTTCTGTCGCGAGTGTTGTGTCTTGCACCACAGTCATCGCAGGGAGCGCGTTCCGACGGCGCGCGGTAGCTCAGGCGATGGTCGGCGAGTCTAGCGAAAAGACCTGCTAGACCACGCTTCCAGCGGCTTTCGCTAACAAATAGGCGTGGATGAAGCCGTCCAGGTCGCCGTCCAGGACGCCTTCGGCGTTTCCGACTTCGAAGTCGGTCCTGTGATCTTTGACCATCTGGTACGGGTGCAGAACGTACGAGCGGATCTGGCTCCCGAAGCCCGTGTCCTGAGCGACCCCCCGCTCTCGCGCAAGCTCTTGTTCCCGGCGCTCCTGCTCGAGCTCGGCCAGGCGTGATTTGAGGATGCGAAGCGCCGTCTGCTTGTTCGAGGACTGCGAGCGCTCGTTCTGGATCTGGATGACGATCCCGGTCGGAATGTGCGTGATGCGAACGGCGGAGTCGGTCTTGTTCACATGCTGCCCACCCGCGCCGCTCGCGCGGTAGGTGTCGATCCGCAGGTCGCCCTCGTCGATCTCCACGTCCTCCTCCTCCGGCAGGAGCGGTGACACGATCACCTGGGCGAACGACGTGTGGCGCCGGTGCGCCGAATCGAATGGCGACAAGCGGACGAGCCGGTGGACTCCTCTCTCGGCCTTGAGGATCCCGTAGGCGTTCTCGCCCCAAACGGAGAACGTCGCCGACTTGAGGCCGGCCTCCTCGCCGGGGCTCGCCTCGAGCAGCTCCGCCTTCAGGCCACGATCCTGGGCCCAGCGGAGGTACATCCGGAGCATCATCTCCGTCCAGTCCTGCGCGTCCGTCCCGCCCGTGCCGGCATGGATCGTGACCACCGCGTCGCCGGCGTCGTACTCGCCCGTGAAGAGCGCATCCTCGCGGAGGCGGTCCAGCTCCCGCTCGAGGGGTCGCAGGTGCGCATCCAGCTCCTCGGCGAGGTCGCCGTCGAGCTCGTACAGCTCGCGCGCCTCCTCGTAGTCGCGGGTGAGTGACTCGTAGCGCTCGAGCCGCTTCGCAAGCCGGGCCTGCTCCGAGGAGATCTCGGCGGCTCGGCGCTGGTCGTCCCAGAAGCCGGGCTCGCCCATGGCGGCCTCGAGCTCGCCGACTCGCGCGCTCAGAGCATCGGGGTCAAAGGTAATCACGGACCCAGGCGAGCTGGGTCCCGATCTCCTCCAGGCGTTCGTCGACGGTCTGCGCGGTCTCGGCCATCGGTTTCATGCTAGTGCCGTCTGCAGAATTTGAGCGCCGACCAGGTCTCGTCCAGCGAGGCGACCTTGTAGTCGACCCAGCCGGCGGCCATGCCTCGCTCGCGGACGAGAAGCTGCGTGACGTCGCCCCGGGCGCCTTTGCCGCCTTTGGGCCAGGCGACCCACAGGCTGCCGCCATCGGCGACGGTATCCATGGCGCCCTGGAGCTCCTGTTCGAGCTCATTGGGGGTCTGAACGAAGAGGATCACGAGCTCGGCGTGGCCGTCCGTCTGGCGCGCAGCTGCCAGGTTCTTCGTGAGCTTCTTCGGGGCGCCGATCAGCCGAACCGTCGCGCTGCCCGTCAGGCCGAGCTTCTGCTCCAGCGACGCGCCCGCGTACGGCGCCATCGCGTCCGGGACGACGGGATCCGAAGGCGGGCGCTCGATCGCCGTCCGGAGCTGGGTCGCGATTCCTTCCCAGTCGGAAAAGCGTGCATCGGGAAGGATCGCCCGGACGCGCTCCACCTTGTCCGGCTCGCCGCCGACGAAGACCTGCGGCGTGTGGCGAGTCGCGGGCTTGCGGCGGAGTTGGATCCCCATCACGAGCCCCTCGCTCGGGCGGCGATCAAGGTCGATGACGACCGCGTCGGGCGGGTCGTCGGCGAGCTTCTTGAGATCCGGCGGCCCTTTCGGCGCGACGACGTCGACCTCTTCGGCGAGGCGAAGAAGCTGCGCGACTGCTTCTGCAGGGTCAGGCGACCAGCTGATCAGGACGACCCGTTGCGCGGGTCAGGCTCCGTGGCACTTCTTGTATTTCTTGCCGGAGCCGCAGGGGCACGGGTCGTTGCGGCCGACCTTGTCCCACTCGGAGGCGACGCGCTGCTGCGGTGTTGCGACGGCAGTTGCGCCGCCGCCGATTGCACCGGCAGTGACGGCCGAGCCTGCTCCAGCGGCGGCGATCGCCTCGGCGCCCGCGAGCGACTCGTGCTGGTACGCGAAGCCGCCGTCGCCGTCTCCGTCCCAGCCGGTCTCCTGCATCTCCTGCAGCGCCCGCGCGTCTTCCTGCTGCACCTCGGCGTGGAAGAGCAGCGAGACGACCTCCTCGCGGATCTGGCCGCCCAGCTGCTCGAACATCAGGTGACCCTCGTGGCGGTACTCAACGAGCGGGTCCTTCTGTGCCATCGCGCGGAGGTGGACGCCCTCGCGGAGGTAGTCCATGTTCTCGAGGTGCTCGCGCCAGCGAGCGTCGACGACCTGGAGGATCACGTAGCGCTCGACCTGGCGCGCAATCTCCTCGCCCCAGGCCTCCTCCCGTTCTCTGTACTCCTCCTGGGCAGTCTCGCGGAAGTCGTCCACGAGCGCCTCGCGGGTCATGTCGGGCAGGTCCTCGCGCAGCTCCTCCACCGTGATGTCCGTGCCGAACGCGTCGTTGATCGCCTGGACGAGTCCCGCGATGTCCCACTCCTCCGGAAACTCCTCGGCGGTGTACTCCTGGACGATCGCCTCGACGACCTCGTCGATCCACTCGCGAGCGTCGTCCGAGAGGTCATCGCCTTCGAGGACGCGGCGGCGCTGCTCGTAGATCACCTGCCGCTGGGTGTTCATCACGTCGTCGTACTTGAGGACGTTCTTGCGCATGACGAAGTTCTGCTCCTCGACCTTCTTCTGCGCGTTCTCGATCTGCTTGGAGAGGATCGAGGCCTCCATGGGCTGGTCGTCGGGGAGCTTGAAGCGCTCCATGATGTTGTAGATCCGGTCGCCGGCGAACAGGCGCACGACCTGGTCCTGGCCGGACAGGTAGTAGCGCGACTCGCCGGGGTCGCCCTGGCGGCCTGAACGGCCTCGGAGCTGGTTGTCGATGCGGCGCGCCTCGTGGCGTTCGGTGCCGAGCACGTAGAGCCCGCCGAGGTCGACCACGCCCTCGCCGAGCTTGATGTCGACGCCGCGGCCCGCCATGTTGGTCGCGATCGTCACCGCCTGCTTCTCGCCCGCATCCTTGATGATCTCCGCCTCGCGCTCGTGCTGCTTCGCGTTCAGCACGTTGTGCTGGATGCCGCGCCGCTCAAGGATCTGCGAGAGGTACTCGGAGGTCTCGACGTCGATGGTTCCGACGAGCACCGGCTGCCCGGCCGCGTGCCGCTCGACGATGTCCTCGACGACGGCGTCGAACTTGGCTTCCTTCGTCTTGAAGATCAAGTCGTTCCGGTCGTCGCGGGCGACGGTGACGTTCGTCGGGATCTCGACGACGCTCAGCCCGTAGATCTCCACGAACTCCTTCTCCTCGGTCTTCGCGGTGCCCGTCATACCGGCGAGCTTGTCGTAGAGCCGGAAGTAGTTCTGCAGCGTGATCGTCGCGAGCGTGACGTTCTCCTCCTGGATCCCCACGCCCTCCTTCGCCTCGATCGCCTGGTGGAGGCCTTCCGACCACCGGCGCCCTTCCATGATCCGGCCGGTGAATTCATCGACGATCTTCACCTCGCCGTCCTGGACGACGTACTCGACGTCACGGTGATAGAGCGATTCCGCCTTGAGCGCCTGGTTCAGGTGGTTGACGAGCTGGATGTTCTGCGGGTCGTAGAGGTTCTCGATCCCGAGCGCGCGCTCGACCTTGTCGATCGCGGCCTGACCCGGTGACACCGTCTTGTGCTTCTCGTCGTAGGTGAAGTCGGCGCCGGACGCCTCCGTCTCGTCGATGCCCTTGCCCGCGGTGTTCTTGCTCTGGACGCCCTCGAGGGTCCGCACGACGCGGGCAAAGTCGTAGTAGGTCTGGGCCGCCGTCTCGGGCTCGCCGGAGATGATCAGCGGCGTGCGCGCCTCGTCGATCAGGATCGAGTCGACCTCGTCAACGATCGCGTAGGTATGGCCGCGCTGGACGACGCCGTCGAGCGAGACCGCCATGTTGTCGCGCAGGTAGTCGAAGCCGAACTCGGAGTTCGTCCCATACGTGACGTCGGCGTCGTAGGCCACTTTCCGCTCCGAGAAGGGCATCATGTTCTGGATGAAGCCGACACGCATTCCCAGGGCGTCCCACACCGGCTTCGTCCACTCGGGGTCGCGCTTGGCCAGGTAGTCGTTCACCGTTACGAGGTGCACGTTCTGGCCGGTGAGGGCGTTCAGGTAAAGCGGCTGGACCGCGACGAACGTCTTTCCTTCACCGGTCTTCATCTCGGCGATGTCGCCCTCGTGGAGGACGATCCCGCCCATCAGCTGAACGTCGAACAGCCGGACGCCCATTGACCGCTTGAACGCTTCGCGGACCGCGGCATAGGCCTCGAAGAGGATCTCCTCGAGCGGCTCGCCGTTCTCGATCCGCTGGCGGAACTCGGGCGTCTTCGCAGCGAGCTCCGCGTCCGAGAGCTTCTCGAACTCGGGCTCCAGCGTCCCGATGTACTGGGCCTGTTTCTTGAGTTGCTTGAGACGCCGGCCTTCGCCGACGCGGAGGACTTTTTCGAAGCTGCCAAGCTGCGACGCCACGAACCTAGGGTATCGGAGCTTTGCGGCGAGACCGTGAGTCCCGTCGGTCGCTCACAGAGGATTGACCTGGACCGCCCAGAGGTCGCCGTCGAGCCGCTCGGCGTGGAGGACGAAGTCGCTGTAGCGGTCCCGCGCGAAGGCCTCCAGCGTGGGCACGTCTCGCCAAGCCGGGCGTTCGTCCGCGAGCAGCGTGCGCTCGCCGCCCTGGACGGCCAGGCTCACGGTGTCCCCGTCGATCTTCTCCGGAACCTGGAGGACCTCGATTCGATTCCCAGCGACGGCCCAGACGTCGCCCTCTCGGCGTACGGCTCGGGCCCGGTAAGGGGCCTCGAGCTCCTGCCCGAGCGCCTGGGCCACGGGCTCGAGAGCGCCTTCGGGCAGGTCATCGTCGACGAGCAGTGTCCCGTCGGGCAGGGCGACGAACTCGAGCTGGTCGCCTTGGAGCTCCGGCGCATCCGCAGTGGCCACCGCGTCCCAGGTTCGCTGCCGGTGGATCCCGTGGATCCCGACCTCGCGGAAGGCGGCGAGGAACGGGATCCGCTCGTGCGGCTCGAGCGGGGCTTCAGGATCCAGCGGCGGGTGCGTTTCCGCATCGAGGTCGATCCCGGCCTCCCGGGCCAGCCGCTCGTGCGCGGGTTCGTCGTCGCGCCGCCAGAAGGGCATGTGCCAGAGCCTAGATCTGCGGCTCGATGAGGCCGTACGCGCCGTCCCGCCTGCGGTAGACGACGTTGACGTCAAGCGTCTCGGCGTTCTGGAAGACGAAGAAGTCATGGCCGAGCAGCTCGAGCTGGAGCACGGCCTCCTCCGGGCTCATCGGCTTGACCGGGAAGCGCTTCGACTTGACGATCCGAAGCTCGGCGTCGACCGGGATGGCGTCCTCGGGCATCCGAGGCTCCACCCCGGATCCGCGGTGGTTCCGCCGCTTGGCGCGGTACTTCTTGACCTGGCGCTCGAGCTTGTCCACCAGCTGGTCGATCGACGCCTTCATGTCGACGTTCGCCTCGCGGGCACGCAGAATCGGCCCCTTCGTCCAGATCGTGGCCTCCGCGACGTGGTTCGCTGAGATCGACGGGTTCCGCTCGACCGCAAGCTCGAGCTCGACACGCGTCGGATCCGCGAGCTGGCGATCCAACTTGCCGAGCTTCTCCTGAGCGTACTGCCGGATCGAGTCGGTGACCTCGACGTTCTTGCCCTTTACCTGGAGTCGCACCAGACCTCCCGAAGGTTGACGGCCGGTCAGCTTCGCTGGCTTGATTCTATTGACCGTACCGCTCTCGCGAAGGTCACGACCTCGACACGCCGGGCACCCGCTCGACGAAGCGC
>DASSCT010000013.1:0-9828 GCA_035697545.1 Gaiellaceae bacterium
CGCGACGTCCAACACGCGGACGCCGGGACCGACCTCGGCAGCATCGAGCAACGGATCGACGAGCCGGGACGTGAAGGCGCCGAAGAAATGGTCGTAACCGGCGGCCTTGGCTTCCCAACCGGCCGCCTCGAAGGCGTTGAAAGCGTCAGCGTCGATCTCGGCCATGCGAGATCGATCCTATGAGGCGCCTACGCCGGGCGGGCTTCGGCTAGCGATTCGAGCCGGTCTCGGATCTCCTCCGCCTCGCTGCCGAGGTCGTCGAGCCGCGGGAGCTCCGAGAGGCTTTCGAGACCGAAAACGCGCTCGAAGAGCGGCGTGACGCGATAGCGAACGGCGCCGACTGACTGGTCTCGACCGGCCTCGGCGATTAGACCGCGCTCGACGAGCCCGGCGACAACCGAGTCGGCGGCCACCCCGCGAAGCCGCGCGATCTCCGGTCGCGAGCACGGGCCCAGGTACGCGATGACCGCAAGTGTCTCCAGCGCCGCAGCGGAGAGCCCTCGCTCGACGGGCCGCTCGAACAGCCTGCCGCACGCCTCGGCCGCGTCGCGCGATGCGCGAAAGGCCCAGCCGGCGGCAACCTTTTCCAGCACGATCCCGCTCCGGCCTTCGTGGAAGCGCTCCGACAGGAGGCCGAGCGCCGTCTCCACGCGCTCGGCGTCGTCGCCCGTCGCCTCGGCCAGCTCCGCCACAGAAAGCGGCTGCGAGGCCACCACGAGCAGCGCCTCGAGCGTCCGCGCCAGGCGGTCGAGCGGATTCGCAGCAACTAGGCGGAGCGGGCGTTCCATGCCTCTCTCCTTTCCGGCTTCGCGGCCGCGTTCCTCTGTATGCGAATCGGAGCGAACGGAGCCGCCTGCGAGAGCTCGATCTCGCCGCCCTTGCGGAGCTCCAGGAGCGCAAGGAACGCGACCGCCTGCTCGAGGCGCGTCATCCCGTCCACCTCCGAATCGAAGTCGAAGCGGCTTCGGCGCAAGAGCAGAGCGCGAAAGCGGCTGAGGAACCGCTCGACCGGCGGGAAGCGAAGCTCCAGATGCGCAAGCGACAGGGCCGGCGGCTCCGCCGCCAGCGCACGCAAGGCCGCCGCCAACGCCGCGGGATCCTGCTGCTCGAGCCGCCGCTCCGGCGCCGGAGCCAACGGCGCGGGCCCGAGCCGGAAGTACCGTTCGCGCTCGGCCTCGAGCCGCTCCGCGAGCCAGGCGGCCGCCTCCTTGATCCGGCGGTACTCGGCCAGACGCTGCGCCAACTCTTCGGCGGCCGCCGCAGGGTCGAGATCCTCGAGGTCGGCCGCCTCGCCGGCGAGAAGGGCACGTGCCTTGAGCTCGAGGAGCGCCGCGACGAGCACGAGGAACTCTCCGCACGCGTCCAGATCGAGCTCGTCCCGTTCGGCCAGCCGTTCCATGAACGCAAGGACCACGCCGGCGACGTCCACTTCCGCCAAGTCGAGCTCGTCGCGAAGGACGAGCGCGAGCAGGAGATCGAAGGGACCCTCGAACGCCTCGAGATCGAGCTCGAGCTCACGCGCCGGCACGCGCCAGAACCTAGCCCGAGCGCCGGACGCGACCCTTGGGGATCGCCATCGCGGGCCCCTTCGGAGGCTCGGGACCGCGCGTCCGCCGCAAGCCGCCCCGCTCCCGCAGGAACTGCCACCAGACGAAGAACGCGGTCGCAAGCACGAAGACGATCGCCGACACCCAGGCGTTCAGGCGCAGTGGGCCGATCTCATGCGCAGGATCGATCCGCAACAGCTCCTCGAAGAAGCGCCCGAAGGTGTAGAGCATCACGTAGAGCGCGAAGAGCGCGGGCGGCTTGAAGCGGAAGAGGCGGTCGAGGAGGAGCAGCAGGAAGCCGCAGATCGTCACGTAGACGAGCTCGTAGAGGAACGTCGGGTGGAAGGTCTCCGAGTCGGCGTATTGCAACGGCCGGTTCTCGGGGTCGATCTCCAGGCCCCAGGGAAGGTCCGTCGGCTTGCCGAAGAGCTCCTGGTTCCACCAGTTGCCGATCCGCCCGATGCCGTGGGCGAACATCAGCCCGGGCGCGGCGGCGTCCATCAGCGCCCATGGGTTCTTGCCCGCGCGCTTCGCGACGATCCAGCCGACAACCGTGCCGAGGAAGATCCCGCCCCAGACGCCGAGCCCGCCCTTCCAGACCTCGAAGACGCCCTGCCACTTGGGCTCCGGCACCTCCGACCAGCTCGTGATCACGTGGTAGGCGCGCGCACCGACGATTCCCGCGGCGACGGCCCAGACGGCGATCCGCAGCAGAAGATCCCAATCGCCGCCGTCGCGGCCGGGACGCTTCGTCCAGCGGAGCCCCGTCACGACGATGCAGACCGCGATCGCGAGCAGGAGCATCAGCCCGTACATGTGGATGGTCACGGGCCCGATCTCGACGAAGCCCTTCGAGGGCGACGGAATCGACGCGATCACGCGCGGCATTCTGCCGATACCGTTCGACGCGTGCCGCGGGTGTCCCGCGCGCCGCTAGAGCAAGATCCTGAGCGCGAGCTCTGGGGCGCAGCCGCGCTGGAGCAGACGAACGGCCGCGTGCAGATCGATGTCGTGCCGGGCCGCAAGCCGCCAGGCGGCGCGGTGGCCGTAGCCGGCGCGCTCCAGCTCCTCGATCCGCCAGTGCTCGATGCGGTCAAGCTCTGTTTCTTCGAGGACGTGGAGTTCCGTTTGGCTCATCGCGTTACCTCCGGTGGGGCGCTGTCTCTCCCACAATTCGGCTTCCCGGCGCGCGCGGTTCTCCCCCGTTTGGGGAGTTGTCGTAAGGATTTCGTTAGGGCGGGTCAGGGCGGCCCCGACGGGCCGCCCCGCCCTTGCTAGTGCGTCGGCGCAGGCGCGCGGACGCGGAGCCGCCGAATCAAGAGGAAAAGCAGGCCCGCAGCGCCCAGGAGAGCCGCAAACACAGCCGTCGTGGTCACGACGGGGAAACCGCCGCCGTCCGAACCGCCGGCTCCGATCGACACGCTCGGGAACGTGTGCGTCTTCTGGCCGCCGTACTGGGTGAAGCCGTCGTAGACGGCGTACGACCAGGTGCCGGCGCTCGGGAAGACGACCTTCGCGCGGTAGACACCCGGCTTGTCCGTCGGCGTGGCCTCGAACGTCTTCGCGGTCGAGCCGTTCCGGATCGTCACCGTCGGATGGAGACCCGAGAGCGGAGTCATGCCGTGTTGAAGGATCGTCACGTCCGCGTTCCACGTGTCTCCGGGGCCGATACCGTCGGACGGCGGGCCGAGGCCGGCCGTCGCCCACCCGCCGGCAATTGCACTGGCCGGAAAGGCCAGTACGGCGAGCGTCATTCCGAGCAGGAGCTTTCTCATCGCCACCTCCTTGGGTTCATCCGCTCTACACCGCGCGCCCGCTGCTGGTTCCCTTAGCGCATCGATCGGTAGATCCGGATCGCCTCGGCCTTCGAGACGTCCGCCTCGATCCGCGTCGTCACGCCGTCCGGGCGCTCGACGATCAGCGTGTTGCCTACGAGCCGGACTTCTCCGAGTCCTGGAAGGAAGAGCACGTGATCGCCTCCCGAGAGCCAGGCAGCGCGTGCGCCCTCGATGTTGAAGAGCTCCAGGTTCGTGCTGTGGAGAAGCTTCTCGAGCGCGCCCCGGCCGACGATCTGGCTGATCACGAGCTTCGGGTCGTCCTCGGACCCGTACAGGTACGACACCTGACCGATCTCGCCGCGGAAGTACGTCTTGGGATCCTCGAGACCCTCGATCGTCGGCACCCGCAGCGGGAAGCTCGCGCGTTCTCGGGCCTCCGACAGGCTCATCTCGTCACCGAGGCCCAGATCACCGGTCCGTTCGAGCTTCGGCAGCTCGTCGACGTAGCGGATCGTGACGCTGCCGATGCCGAGCCAGTCGAGGATCGCGCTGCGCGCCTGAGGAACCGCCATCACTGCCGCAACGGCCACGACCAAGGCGGCAACTGCGATGACGAGCGGCCGGCGCCACGAGACCGGCCGCCGGCCCTCGGCCAGGCGCTGCCGCACCGGCCCGACGAGATCCGGCGTGTCGGGATAGTCCAGCTCCCGTCCGATCCGATTCAGGGCAAGCTCGAGCTCAGACATCGTCGACCTCCATGTGCTCCCGCAGGTGCCCGAGCGCCCGCGAGAGACGTGACTTGACGGTTCCCTTGCGCAGCCCGAGCGTCTGGGCCGTCTCCTCCTCCGAGAGCTCGAGGAAGTAGCGGCACGCGACGACCTCGCGCTCCTCGTCCCGCAGGCCGTTGACGGCGTCCAGCAGCGCAGCGTGCCGCTCGGCGTCCAGGACAGACGTCTCGGGGGACGGGGCCGCGCCCCCCGAGGGGACTGCCGCCGCGGCGCGCAGCGCGAGGTTGACGCGCCGGCCGGCCGAGCGGCGGCGATTTCGGGCCTCGTTCGCCACGATCCTCAGCAGCCAGGGACGCAATTCGGCCCCGCGGCGGAACCGCTGGAGTGCGTAGAACGCCTTCACGAACGCTTCCTGCGCGGCGTCCTGCGCGTCGGCGGCGTTTCCGGTCAGCAGATATGCGGTCCGGAAGGCGATGCCTTGATATGCGTGCACGAGATCTCCATAGGCGTCCTGGTCACCGCGCCTTGCGCGCTCGATGAGCTCTGCTTCGGTCAGTGGTCGGCCCACCACTGTCCCTTCTACACCGCAGGCGGGCTGGGAGTTCCGACAGGATTGAGTAGATCGCCGCCTACATCGTCAAACGACTGTTCACGACGCTTCTCCTCGTCCTCGGGACAATGCTCGTCACCTTCGCGCTCATGCGCGGGATGGGAGGAACGCCGTTCTCGACCCCGCTCGAGCCGCATTCCGGCGTCCCGCTTCCGGTCGAGCTCCAGCTCCGTGAGTTCTACAAGCTGGACGAGCCGTGGTTCGTGCAGTACCTGAACTACGTCAGGCACGTCTTCACGTTCGAGTTCGGGCCCTCGCTGGTGCCGCCGGCCCGTTTCGGTGCCGAGAGAGGAAGCGTGGACGAGGTGATGAGGGAGAAGTTCCCCGTCACGCTGCAGCTCGCCGGGCTCGCGAGCATCTTCGCGGTCGTGCTCGGGATCCCGCTCGGGATCGCGGCCGCCCTGAAGCGGCGCTCCACGGTCGATTACCTCGCATCGGCGCTGGCCACGGGACTGCTCGTCGTCCCGATCTTCCTCTTCACCGCGCTCTTCGCTCGCTACCTCGTCTACGGCACCCACCACTTCCCGCTGGGCTGGGACGACTGGCGCACGCGTCTGCTTGCGGCGTTCACGCTCTCGCTCGCTCCGATCGGATACGTCGCCCGGCTGATCCGAGCCGCGATGGTGGAGACCCTGCAGGAGGACTACGTGCGCGCGGCGCGCGCCAAGGGGCTGCGCGTGAAGCGCGTCGTCTTCGGGCACGTGCTCCGCAACTCCCTGACCCCGTTCCTGGCCGCCGCGGCTCCCACCATGGCGCTGCTCGTCACCGGCGCCTTCTTCGTCGAGCAGGCCTTCGGGATACCGGGTGCCGCCCAGGACCTGGTCGACTCGGCCGAGCGACGGGACTACCCGATGCTGATGGGCCTGACGGTGGCCGTCGTGATCGTGGTGGCCCTCGTGAACCTGGCCGCCGACATCGTCGCCGCCCTGCTCGATCCACGAGTCCGCGAAGAGGTCACATGAGACCCGTCTTTCGCCGTTTCCGGACGAACCGTCCGGCGCTCGTCTCCATGGCCGGCCTCGGGACTCTGGTCGCGTTCTGCATCCTCGCTCCGATCCTTTCGTCCCATGACCCCTACGCGCTCGACTTCACCCAGCAGAAGCATGGGCCGAGCGGCGAGCACTGGCTCGGGACCGACTTCTTCGGACGCGACGTGCTCGTTCGCCTGGCGCTCGGCGGTCGGGCGTCGATGCTGATCGCGGTCGCCGCGCTGGCGGTCGCGGCGGTCATCGGCGTCCTCTACGGGTCGATCGCGGGCCTGGTCGGAGGACGGATCGACAACGTGATGATGCGTGTGCTCGACGGTGCGTTCGCCCTGCCGCGCTTCGCGATCCTCGTGAGCCTCGTCGCTGTTTTGGGCCGGCATGGCAGCACGTACTCGACGCTCGTCTTCGGGCTGGCCATTGTCAGCTGGATGACGACCGCTCGGCTCGTGCGGGGGGAGGTCGTCCGGCTCAAGCAGACCGAATACGTCAACGCCGCGCGGTCCCTGGGGGCGAAGCGGCTGCACCTCCTGCGCAAGCACATCGGCCCGAGCACATTCGGGATCGTCACGATCGCAGTCTTTCTCGAGCTGCCCGGGCTCGTTCTGACGGAGGCGCTGGTGTCGGCACTGGGATTAGGGCCGAGCGCGGCCACCTGGGGCAACATCGCCTGGCTCGGAATTCAGGAGGGACAGCTCTCCCACGTCGTCTACGTGAGCATGGGCCTCGCGATCTTCGCGATCTGCGCGAACTTCATCGCTGACGGGCTTCAGGAGGCGCTCGACCCGCGCGCAGAGCAGGCCATCCCAGAGTCGCGGCGGGGCCTTCTCGCCTAAGGGTCAGAAGCGGCGGGCCCGTTCGGCCGCGACCACGTTGCCCTTCTGCTCGTAGAGCTGAAGCGCCTCCAGCACGACCGAGCCCGCCTCACGCTCGTTAGTCCGCAGCACCTCCGCAAGGTCCATCAGCGCATCTGCGTGGAGGACGAGAAAGTCGGTCTCCGACGCAAGCGCCACTGCCTCCCTCGCGAGCGCCTCCGCGCGCTCAGAGTCGCCTTGCCGCGCGAGGAGCTTCGCCCGCACCGATCGCCACTGGACGCCGGCCGACAGATCATTCGGCGCGGTCACCCGCTCGCTCACCTCGCTCAGCTCGAGCGCTCGGTCGTCACGACCCTGGGCGTACAAGGCGTCGGCCAGCTTCGCCGCCAGGTCGGGAAAGTTCTGCATCTCGCCGATCTCCTCGAGGACGCCGTAGCCCCAGCTGAGCTCGCGCTCCGCCGCGGCGGGATCTCCCGCCAGCATCTCGACGATGCCGTACGTCTCGGCGGCGGATGCCGCAGTGACCCGCAGCCCTAGCTCCTGCACGAGCGCCTTGCTGGCGGCGACAAACTCCCTCGCTTCGTCGAAGTCGCCCGCCATGGCGTTGAGCCCGGCGAGCGCACGCAGCGCCGAGGCGCGGTTCCGCCGCTGCTGCTCCGGCTCCGCCAGGATCTCCTCGCAGACGCGAATCGCCTCCGGAACGGGCATCGGGCCGAAAAAGGCGGCGCCGACCGTGAGGTTGAGGATCTGCGCCTCGGTCCGAGCGTCCCCGGCGCGTCTCGCATGGTCGATCGCTCGCTCGAGCGCCTCGACCGTCGCCGCCGCCCGGCAGCGGAACCAGGGCGCCCACGCGAGCAGCTCCCAGGCCTTCGCCAGCAGGCGGTCGTCGCCGGCCTCCTCGAACGTCTTCACGAGCGGTTCGGCTTCGCGGACGACGTCCTTCGTCAGCTGAGGGTCGGTCAGGAGCCTCAAACGGAGGCGAATGACGTTCGCCCGGGCCTCGAGCACCTGATCCCCGTCGGCAGCGGCGCGCTGGATCACCTCCTCGAGCACCTCCTCGGCACGCTCGAAATCACCGGTCTCCCGCAACGCTTCGCCGAGGTCTGCGAGCAGCTCGACCCGCCCGGCCGCGCCCGGCTCGAGCAACGCAGATGCACGTGAGAGCAGCCCGACGGCGGCGTGGAGGTCGCCGCGTTCATAGGCGCGGCGGCCGGCGGCCCCGAGCCGGGTAGAGGCGCGCCTCGCAAGCGCCCGGCCCTCGGCGTCGACCGGCCCGAGCTCAGCCCTGTACAGGTGGGCGCGCTCGAGGTGGTAGCCAACGATCTCCTCCTCGCCACCTTGCTCCTCGAGCCAGTTCCCGGCCCGCTCGTGCAGGTCGGCCCGCGCGAGCTTGGGCAGGGAGTCGTACGCGACCTCGAGCAGGAGCAGATGCCGGAAGCGAAAGACCTCGTCCTGCACCGGCCGGAGTAGCTCGCGCCGAACGAGGCTCTCGAGGGCGCCGCCGATTCCCGCCCATTCGTCCTTCGGGAAGAGCTCGAAAAGGGCCGGCCGGCGGAACTCGCGCCCGATCACCGACGCGCGCTGAAGCACCGACCGCTCGCTCGGATCCAGCCGCTCGAGCCGTGCGGCGAGCAGGGCGTGGATCGTCGGCGGGACGAGCAGCTCGTCCCCATGCTCCGACACCATCGCCAGCATCTGCTCGATAAAGAGCGGATTTCCCTCGGCGGCCGCGGCGATCCGGGCCCGAGTATCGTCGTCCAGGTCGACGCCGCCGAGCTGCATCAGCTCGTCGCTCTCCCGATGCGAGAGCGGCTCGAGGACGACGGAGCCGATATTCGTGCGGCCGCCGACCAAGCGCGGCCGCTCATCCACCACCTCCGGTCGGCCGAGACAAAGGAGCAGGATCGGGGAGGTGGTCGCCCACTCCGCGACGTGCTCGACGAGGTCGAGGAACGTGGGCTCGGCCCAGTGCACGTCCTCGACCACCACCACAAGTGGACGCTGACGCGCGAGCGCCTCGAACAGCTTCCGCGTCGCCCAGAACGTCTCTTCGTTCGTGCTCGCCATGCCGTTCAGCCCGACCGCGCCGAGAACGCGCTCGGCGATCGCATCGGCCTCTTCGTTGTCCGCGAGCGCCTGTCCGAGGTCGCCGACGTCCTCGACGATCCCGCGGAGCGGCCAGAAGGTGATCCCTTCGCCGTAGGACGGGCAGTGACCCTGAAGCACCGTCGCATCGCCGCCGGCCGACAGGACCAGCTCGCGCGCCAGCCGCGACTTGCCGATCCCGGCGGCGCCGAGCACGGTGAAGAGCTGCGCGGCTCTGCCTTCAGCCGCGCGTTCGTACGCCTGTCGGAGCTGAGCGAGCTCCACGACGCGGCCGATCAGCGGCGTCTCGAGCCTGCGGGCATAGCCGGGCGCTTCCGCCTCGAGCTCGACCAGGCGCCACGCAGACTCATGCCCCGTCGCCTTCAGCGCACCCGGATCGACGCGCTCGACCCGCACCGCGTCGTGCACGAGCTCCTCGGTCTGGTCGTCGAGCAGAATCTCGCCCGGGTCGGCCGCCTGCTGCAGCCGCGCGGCCACAGTGACCGCGTCGCCGGCGACGAGCGTGTGCGCGGCCGTGTTCCCCGCCACGACCTCGCCGGTGTTGACGCCGGCACGCAGCGCGACGGCGACGTTCCAGTCACGCTCGAGCTCGAGGCTCAGGTCGCGGAGGGCGTCGCGAGCCTCGGACGCCGCCCGCACCGCGCGCAGCGCATCGTCCTCGTGGACGGCCGGCACGCCGAAGATTCCGATCACGCCGCCGGTCGTGGAAGCCTCGGTGCTCGCGCCGTGCCGCTCGAGCACCTCGGTCACCGTCTCGACCGCACGGGCCATCGGACGGCGGAGCGTCTCGGGATCGTGCGGCCCGCCGAGGCTGAGCACGTCCGCCGCGACGACGGAGACCGTCTTCCGGATCTCGCCCCCGGCAGGCGCCTCCTCCCGCGGAGGGGCCACCATCTCCTCGCCGGGCCCAAGCTCGAGCGCCGGATCGTGCATGAGCACCGCCCGCTCCAGCCGCTGCAGCGCCCGACCGGGCTCGAGCCCGAGCTCCTCCACGAGCACCTCGCGCGTCTCGTGATAAACGCGTAGCGCCTCGGCCTGGCGGCCCGAGCGGTAGAGCGCGACCATCAGCTGCGCTCGGAGCCGCTCGCGCAAAGGATGCTGCGCGACGAGCGCATCCAGTTCCGCGACGAGCTCGGCGTGGCGGCCGGTCGCAAGCTCGGCCTCGATCCGGTCCTCGGTTGCGGCCAGGCGCAGCTCCTCGAGCCTCGCGGACTCGGCACGCGCAAAGGGCGCGTCGCTGAAGTCGACGAGCGCCGGCCCG
>DASSCT010000014.1:0-4842 GCA_035697545.1 Gaiellaceae bacterium
CGCTTCACGCCTTCGTCCTCCCGGATCAACCGGTGGACGATCTCGTCGCTCGAGATCACGGCCGCGCCGTGCCGCGCGAACGCCTTCAGCGCCTCGCTCTTCCCCGCTCCGATGCCGCCGGTGATCGCGACGGCGATCGGGCGCCTACTGCTGTTGCTCGTCGCTCTCTTCCGGCGCTGGGGCGGGCTCGGACTCCGGTACAGGCTCGGGGGGAGCCTCGGCCTCGAGCGGCGGTTCCTCCGGCCCGGCCGAAGGCTCCGGAGAAGGCTCGGCGCCCGTCGTCTCGGAAAGCTCCGAGGGGCCCGAGCCGAAGACCTCGTCGGAGAGACCCAGCTCGGAGGCCGGGGTGGGTCCCTCGCCCTCGACGCGCTTGAGCGACAGTGAGAGACGACGCCGCTCGGGATCGACCTCGATGATCTTCGCCTGCACCAAGTCGCCCTGGGAGACCACTTCGCGCGGGTTCTCGACGTGATGCTGCGCGAGCTCGGAGATGTGCACGAGGCCCTCGACCCCCGGCATGATCTCGACGAACGCACCGAAGGTGACGACCTTCGTCACCTTGCCCTCGACGACGTCGCCCTCGCTGTACTGGTCGAGCACCTGCTGCCAGGGATCGCTCTGCGTCTGCTTGAGGCCGAGCGAGATGCGCTGGCGCTCGCGGTCGATGTCCAGCACCTTGACCTTGACGGTCTGGCCGATCTCGAGGACCTCGGAGGGGTGGTTGACGTGGCTCCACGAGATCTCGGAGATGTGGATCAGGCCGTCCATCCCGTCCAGGTCGACGAAGGCGCCGAAGTCGACGATGTTCGAGATCTGGCCCTCGACGACGTCACCAGGCTGCAACCGGTCGAGGATCTGCTGGCGCTGCTCCTTGCGCTCGTCCTCGAGGACGGCGCGCCGCGAGAGGACGACGTTGTTGCGCGAGCGGTTGAGCTCGATCACCTTGCAGCGCAGGGTCTGGCCGAGGAACTCGTCCAGATCCTGCACGCGTCGGATGTCGACGAGCGAAGCCGGCAGGAAGCCGCGGACGCCCAGGTCGAGGATAAGCCCGCCCTTGACGACCTCGATCACCCGCCCCTCGATCGCCTCGCCGGTCTCGGCCTTCTGCTCGATGGTCTTCCACGCAAGCTCGAAGCGGGCGCGCTTCTTGGAGAGGATCAGCCGGCCCTCGGCGTCCTCTTTCGTCAGCACCAGCGCATCGATCTCTTCGCCGATCCCGACTTCGTCCTCGGGGTTCACGGAGCGCCGGATCGAGAGCTCCGAGACGGGAATGACGCCCTCGGACTTGTAGCCGATGTCGACGAGCACCTCGTCCTTGTCGACGCGGACGACGGTGCCGTGCACGACCTCGCCCTCGTTGATGGTCGGGAAGGTGGACTCGTAGTCCGGGATCAACTCGCCCTCGGGGCCGGTTGTCCAGACTTCGGGGTCGTCCACCTGCTGGCGCGTATCTGTCTCGCTCATCACGAGCGGCGCAGTATATCTGCGGTTTTTGCGCTATCCCAGGCGGCGCAGAAAGCGCTCGACGACAGCGAGATAGGCGGGTTGCGCCTCGACCATGCTCATGTGTCCGGCCCCGTCCAGAACGGCCAGCTCGCTGCCGAGAATCCCCTCGTGCAGGACGCGCGCGGCGCGGGGTGTCGTCACGCGATCCTGTTCGCCGACGAGGACGAGCGTGGGCCTCGTGACGCGGGCCAGATCGGGGACATAGTTGAAGTCGCCGTAGCCTGCATTGGAGAAGTGGCGGAGGACGTCGGGGACGTAGACCGTGTCCTGGGCGAAGTCGGGCGGCGGCTCGTCGGCGAAATGGAACGGCATTTGAATGCGCATCAGCTCGGCGCAGTCCTCCGGCGTCTTCACCGTCTTCTCCCACTCCCAGGACTCGGCGATCGGCTTTCCGGCCTCGCCCATGGCCTCGAGCGACGCCTGGACGTCGGCGTCTAACTGGTCGCTCGAGTCGCTGCCGCCGGAAATGACGTAAGCCTCGGCGGTGCCGAGCTCGATCGCGTGCTTGGTCGCGATGATCGCGCCGAAGGAGTGGCCAAGGAGCGCGAACCGGTCGAGCTCGAGTGCCTCCCCGAGCAGATCGACGTCCCGCGCGAAGACCTCGAGACTGAGGGTCGCAGGGTCGACGCGCTCGCTTCGTCCCTGCCCGCGCTCGTCGACGTAGATCAAGCGGGCGTGGTCGCTCAGCGGATCGAGCCAGGGCCGGAGGTGCGTGTGGTCGAGCCCGGGCCCGCCGTGGAGGACGATCAGCGGCAGCCCGTCGCCGCCGAGATCCTCCACGAAGAGCTTGTATGCGTCAGAGAGCAGGACCTTCACGACATGGCTCCCTCACCCTGGACCGCACCGCCGGGCCAGGTCCCCGTGCCAGGCACGGAGACATGGCCCGACGGGACGCTATGACGCTGAAACCGCCGCAATCCGTACGTGACGCGCCGCTACGGGCTCGTCCCCGTTGTCCACAAGACCGGCTCGCCCGGCCAGGTCCCGGTGCCAGGCACGGGGACAATGGCCCTTCCAGCCCACTCAGCTCTTCGCTTCGTGCCAATCCTCCCCCACGCCGATCTCCACTGCCAGCGGCGGGTCGAGGTCGTAGGCGCCGCACATCTCCCCGCGGACGAGGTCCTTGATCGCCGAGATTTCCGCATCCGGGACCTCGAGCAGGAGCTCGTCGTGCACCTGGAGGACGAGGCGCGCGCCTCTCCCCTCCGCGCGCAGCCGCCGATGGATCGCGACCATCGCCTTCTTGATGATGTCCGCGTTCGAGCCCTGCATGACGAAGTTGACAGCGAGCCGCTCGCCGAACGAACGCGTCTGCCGGTTCGTCGCGCGCAGCTCCGGAGCAGGCCGCCGCCGGCCGAGCAGACTCGTCGAGTAGCCGTCCTCCTGGGCCGCTTCGATCGTCCGCTGGATGAAGTCCTGCACGTGTGGGAAGCGGGCCAGGTAGGCGTCGATGAGCGCCTGCGCCTCCTCGCGCGAGATCTCGAGGTTCTCCGAAAGCCCGAACGACGAGATCCCGTAGACGATCCCGAAGTTGATCATCTTCGCCGTTGAGCGGTCGGCCGTCGTCAGTGTCGCCGGGTCCTTGCCGAGCACCTCGGCCGCGGTCGCTGTGTGGATGTCCTCCCCGCGCGCGAACGCCTCGCGCAGCTTCGGCTCCCCGGAGACGTGCGCCAGAATCCGCAGCTCGATCTGCGAGTAGTCCGCGGAGAGCAGCTTGTGCCCGGGCTCCGCGACGAACGCCGAGCGGATCTCGCGGCCGAGCTCCGTCCGGATCGGGATCGCCTGGAGATTCGGATTCGTCGTCGAGAGCCGGCCTGTCGAGGCGACGGCCTGGTTGAAGGTTGTGTGCAGCCTCCCGTCGTCGCCGATCAGCGCCGGGAGCGGGCCGAGGTAGGTGTTGAGGAGCTTCGAGTACTCACGCCACTCCTCGATCACGCCGACGATCTCGTGCTCGTGACGGATCGAGCGCAGGACCCGCGTGTCGGTCGAGTAGCCGGTCTTGCCCTTGCGTCCCGCGGTCAGGCCCAGCTTCTCGAAGAGGATCCTCCCCACCTGCTGCGTCGAGCCGAGCATGAACTCCTCGCCCGCGAGCTCGTGCGCCTTGGCGGCTAGCTCCTCGACCCGCTCCGCAAGTCGGGCCGTGATCTCGCCCATCCGGTATGTGTCGATCTTCACGCCCGCGTCCTCCATCGCCGCCAGGACGCCGGTCAAAGGCAGCTCGACGTCGCGGTAGAGGGGCTCGACCTCCCGCTCCCGCAGTCGAGCCAGCATCGGGTCGACCAGCCGTAGCGTCGCCGCCGCATGCCGGACGAGCGCCGCGGTGTCTTCGTCGGCGGGCGGCTCGGGAACGAGCTCGACTCCGTATTCGGCCGCCAGATCGTCGAGCTCGTAGGTGGCCCGGCCCGGCTCGATCAGATAGGCCGCGATCAGCGTGTCGTCCGTCGCCTCGACCCGTTGGGCCTTGGCGTCGTGCGCCACGATCTCGCCCTCCAGTCGCGTCGGCCGAGCGGCAACAACGACCTCGTCGGCCGTCGCAATCGCCACTCGACCATCCTCGGAGGCGAGACCGACCCGGCCCTCGGCCACGGGGAGCCCTTCGCGCCACGCGACCGGAACGCCCTGAACGGAGCGCGCCGCGGCCGGCACCGTCGCATCGAGCTCGTCGACCCTGTTCAGCAGGTTCCGGAACTCGAACTGGCGGAACATCTCCTTCAGCCGCGAGCGGTCGGGCGGTGAGAGGACGAGCTCGGAGGGGTCGCAGTCGAGCTCGAGATCGCGGCGCATCGTGGCCAGCTCCTTCGAGATCCTCGCCTGCTCGGCGTACTCGGTGAGGTTCTTCCGCCGCGCGGGCGTCAGCTCCTCGAGATGCTCGAGGACGTCCTCCAGCGAGCCGTACTGCTGGATCAGCTGCGACGCCGTCTTGTCCCCGATTCCCGGGACGCCGGGGATGTTGTCCGAGGTGTCGCCCTTGAGGCCGATGAAGTCCGGGATCTGGTCCGGCGTGATGCCGAGCCGCGCTTCGACGCGTTCGGGCGTGTAGACGTTGACGTCCGCGACGCCGCGCGGCGTCATCATCAGCACAACGTTGTCGGAGACCAGCTGGAAGGCGTCGCGGTCGGTGGAGACGACCGTCGTCTTGATCCCGGCCTGATCGGCGCGCGTTGCGAGCGTCGCGATGACGTCATCGGCCTCCCACCCCTGGAACTCGAGGTTGCGGTACCCGAACGCCTCGACGATCGGCCGAAAGTGCGGAAACTGCTCGGCGAGCAGGTCGGCCATCGGGCGCCGCTCGGCCTTGTAGGCCTCGTCGAGCTCCATGCGCTCGACCGGCCTCGT
>DASSCT010000015.1:0-3884 GCA_035697545.1 Gaiellaceae bacterium
ACCGCGCTCACCGGCTTCATCGACTGGCTCGGCATCGAATGGGGCACGCCGCTCTGGCGCACGGCGACTCTGCACCTGACGTCGATGCTGACCGCGACCCTCTTCTTCCTGCTCGCCGCGATCTTCGGCCATAGCGGCTACGTCGATCACGCGGTGACCGCCGGCTCGCTCATCCTCACCCTCGTCGGCTTCGGTTTCCTCACGCTCGGCGGGTTCCTCGGAGGGACCGTGGTGTTCGTGCACGGGATGCGCGTCCTCTCGCTCGTCGACGAGCCGACCACCCGAGCCGTCGCTCCGATTCCGCACCCCGAGAAGGAACGGGCTGAGGGCGGCTGAACCGCGCGATCGCGGTCCCACGGAGGCCAGCGCGGATCGAATGTTCCGTCTCGAGCTCGTCTTCACGTGCTGCCATCCCGCGCTCGAGCTCGTGCACTCGGACGCTGAGCGGCGCTTCCTCGAGCAGCGGCTGGCTCAGCTTCCAGTCTGAAGCGGCCGCGTTGCTGCTGAAAGGAAGTCCCGATCGACGACTGGTTTACATATTCCTATATGGGTATATAATCTCCCAATGGCACGAGCAGCGACCACAGCAGATGCGTTCAACGCGGTCGCCGAGCCCCGGCGGCGCCAGCTCCTGGACGCCCTCGCCGGCGGCGAGCGCCCGGTGAACGAACTGGTGCGCGTGCTCGGCCTCGCACAGCCGCAGGTGTCCAAGCACCTACGGGTGCTCCGGGAAGTGGGAGCGGTTGACGTGCGTGAGGACGGACGCCGGCGGCTGTACCGGCTGAATGGCCAAGCGCTCAAGCCCATCCACGACTGGGTGCAGAACTACGAGCGCCTGTGGTCGGAGCGGTTCGTGGAGCTGGACGACGTGTTGGAGGACCTCAAGCAGGAGGAGGACGGAGATGGCGGAAGTCACGAGTAGCCGGAAAGCGACGGTGACGCTCCCAACGGATGAGCAGATCCTCATCACGCGGGAGTTCGATGCCCCCAAGGAGCTGGTCTACAAGGCCTACACCACGCCTGAGCTGGTCAAGCGCTGGTGGCACGCGAATCGCGGCGAGGTGACGAGCGCCGAGATCGACCTGCGCGAGGGCGGCAAGTGGCGGTACGTGGCGGTGATATGCGACGGACAGGAGGTCGCCTTCCACGGCGAGTACCGAGAGATCGTCCCGAACGAGCGGATCGTCTCGACGGAGGTCTACGAGGGCGCACCGCAGCCGGACGGGCCAGAGCAGGGAACGCTCAACACCGCCACGTTCACCGAGGTGGACGGGCGTACGAGGCTCACGATCCTCGTGGAAGCGCCGAGCAAGGAGATCCGCGACGCGATCATCGAGTCGGGGATGGAGGAGGGCATGCAGGACGCTCTGGCTCTCCTGGAAGGGATCGCGAAGTCGCTCCGCTGAACAGCCCCGCCTCACGGACCACCGGAGCTCAGTCTCCCGGAGGTCCGGCGGGCGCCGCCGGCGCGCCGCTAGGTCCGGCGGCCGTCGAGCCGGATCGTCCACGGCTCGATCGTGTCGACCTGGAGGTGCGTCTCGCTCCACGGATCGCGTGCGAGCGTGACGCGGATCGCCTCCTCCGACTCGGCTTCCACGGCATGGACGACCCGGTGCTCGTCGGAGAGCGGCCCGCCCAGGACGATGAAGCCGTCTTCTACCAGCGCGTCCATGAAGGCCGCGTGCTCAGGCCAGCCGGACTGCTCCTCCATCGGCCGCGACGGGTCCCACTGCGGCCCCGAGCGAAGCAGCTGGAGGAGAAACATAGGCACGCCGGCCTTCTAGCACAAGCCTACCGCCGGTAAACGATCGTGCGGCTGATCCCCGCCAGGTACCCCGGGCCGGCCTGGTTCACGCTCATGACGACGCGCAGCGTCGAGCGGCCTTTCCTCAGTTGGACGCGGAACGTCATCGCCGAGCGACGGCTTAGCCGGATGGTCTTCACCGTCCGCCATCCGACCGACGTCAGGCGCTGGAGCTTGACACGCCGGCCGCGGAAGGAGCGGGTTCCGAGGACGCGCACGCTGAACCGTGCGCGGCCGACCCGGTGGAACCGCACTCGCGGACGGACGCCGATCACCGTCTCCCGGCTGGTTACGCCGTTCGAGCTCGCGAGGTACGTCGTACGGATCGCGGGCCTTGCGAGGTAGCTCCACACGCCGCCGTCATCAGTGACGGCGGTCGCGACTGCGACCGGGGAGCGGGCGCCGAATTTCGCGGCGAAAACGGTCACACTCTCTCCCGCCCGCCGCGTCGGCGCGAGCCCGGAGAGCAGGACGGCGCGGCCGTAGACGACCCACTGCGCACGAGCGGCGAGCGTCACACCGGTGGTTGTCAGGGTGAGATCGGCTCCGCGGGTAGTCCCTTTGTCGTTCGTTGCGACGAGCCGGTAGTGGTAGAGCGCGGTTGGCTCAAGGCCCAAGATCGGCGCGGTCACCGCTTGCTCGCCGAAGGCGGAGCCGGCGGGGCTCTTCGGGGTTCTCGACCCGTATCGCGTCGTCGTTCCGTACTCGAAGTACCACGTCGTCCGCCGCCCTTGCGGGTTCACCGATCCCGTCAGCCTCGCGGTCGTGGGCCCGACCTCCCGCGCGGCGCCTGTACGGACGAGTGGCGCTCCCGTCGTCGTGAACGTCCGGTCGGCGCCTCTCGTGGTGCCTGCGTCGCTCGTCGCGACTACGCGATAGTGGTAGAGCCGTCCGGCAGCGAGCTTCGACACCCGCGTAGAGACACTCTTCGCCGTCGTTCCAGAGCCGGCGCTCCGGAGGGCCGTTCTCGAGCCGTAGCTCGTGCTCGTCCCATAATCCACGAACCAAGTCGTCGCCCGCCCGTTGGGATCGACAGTCCCGGTGAGCGTGGCCGCCGTCGCCGTCACGCTTCGCGCGGTGCCCGTCACGACGGCCGGTGCGGCCAACGTCGTGAAGATCCCGTCGGCGCCCCGCCGGGTGCCGGCGGCGTTCACCGCCACGAGCCGGTAGTGGTACGTCGTGCCAGGCGCCAGACTGGTGAGCGCGCCGGAGACCTGCACGTTGCCGGCCCCCGAGCCGGCGCTCTTCGTCGCAGTCTTGTTCCCGTAGCCCGTGCTCGTGCCGTACTCGAAGTACCAGCTTGTCGCCCGGCCGCCAGGGTTGACGGTGCCGGTCGCCGTGGAGGAGGTTGTCTTGACGCTCGCCACCGGCCCGGTGATCGCCGTCGGCGCCGCGGCAACCGCCGCTACGCCGCCGCCTGTCGAAAGAAGAGCGAGGCCCGTGAGGAGAACGGTAGTGCCGATCCTCATCTGCAGAAAGCCTCATACCGCAGATGCTGTTAGGAACGTGCTAGGAGAACGGAAGGATTCTGCTTGGAAGCAGGGAGCGGAGGTCGTCGATCGTGTCTGCTTCCTCGGCGTCCTTGTCGGGCCGATAGCGCTTCACGCGCGCGAAGCGCAGCGCTACTCCGCCTGGATACCGCGTGGAGGACTGCACTCCGTCGAGCGCGATCTCGACGACGAGCTCCGGGCCCACGAACACGGTGATGCCGCGGCGTTCGGTCTCGCGGGCCAGCAGTTCCTTCGTTTGCCAGGCGAGAAGCTCGTCGGTCAGGCCCTTGAAGGTTTTCCCGACCATGACGAACTCGCCGGTCCTCGGGTCGCGGGCCCCCAGGTGCAGGTTCGAGAGCCAGCCCTGGCGCCGTCCATGGCCCCACTCCGCACCGAGCACGACGAGGTCGTATGTGCGGACCTGCTTCACCTTCCGCCACGCCTTTCCGCGTCGTCCGGCGCTGTAGAGCGACGCAGCGTCCTTGACGACGGCGCCCTCGTGGCCGGCGGCCAGCGCTTCGCCGAGCACGTGCTGGGCCTCGTTGGGATCCGATGTGACGACCGCCGGGATCCTCAGCTCCGGCGCGATC
>DASSCT010000016.1:0-16887 GCA_035697545.1 Gaiellaceae bacterium
CGCGCACCCGACGAGCAGTGGGTCGCGCGCGTTCGCCAACTGATGGAGTGGCAGGACGAGTCCGACCCGCGCGAGTACAAGCGGCAGATGCTCGGCGACCTGTTCACCGACGAGGTCTACGTGTTCACGCCGAAGGGCGAGGTCAAGATGCTGCCTGCAGGGGCGACACCGATCGACTTCGCGTACGCCGTCCACACGGACGTCGGCCACCGAACCGTCGGCGCGCGTGTGAACGGGAGGATCGTCCCGCTCCACTACGAGCTCCAGAGCGGAGACTTCGTCGAGATCCAGACGACCAAGTCGGGCGGCCGTGGCCCCTCGCGCGACTGGCTCAACCTTGCGAAGTCCTCGCGCGCCCGGAACAAGATCCGTCAGTGGTTCTCGCGCGAGACCCGCGAGGACACGGAGCAGAAGGGCCGTGAGGCGCTCGAGCAGGCGCTGAAGGCGCAGAAGCTCCCGTACCGGAAGATCGCCGGCTCGGCGGTTCTCGCGCAGGTGACGCGCGAGGCCGGGTTCAAAAAGGCCGAGGACTTCTACCTCGCTCTCGGCTCCGGGAAGGTGCAGCCGAGCCAGATCGTCAACAAGGTAATACAGCGCCTGAAGACGACTGAGGTTCCCGAGGAAGAGATCGTCCCGCTCAAGCCGACCCGCGCGAAGACGACGTCGAGCGGAGCGGTCGGAATCATGGTCGAGGGCGTCGACGACGTCCTGGTCCGGCTCGCCAAGTGCTGCACCCCGGTCCCGAGCGACGAGATCGTGGGCTACATCTCGCTGGGGAAGGGCATCACGATCCACCGCAAGGACTGCCCGAACGTCAAGGCGCTCCTGCGCAATCCCGAGCGCTTCACGCCGGTCAGCTGGGACGGCGGTACGACGCACAGCTTCCGCGTCCAGATCGCCGTCGACGCCTGGGACCGGCCCCGCCTCCTGGAAGACGTCGCCCGGACCTTCGCGGAACACGGGGCGAACATCGTGTCCTACGGCGGGACGGTCGAGGATCAGCTGGCGAAGAACTGGTACACGGCCGAGATCGGCGACGTGAAGTCGCTGCGAACCCTGCTGTCCTCTCTCAGGAACGTAGAAGCCGTCTTCGACGCCTACCGCGTCACACCCTCGTAGCGCTCAGCTCCGAGACCAACGCATCGACCTGTTCGGCGATCTCGTCGCGGATGCGCCGCACCTCGTCGAGCGGCTTGCCCGACGGGTCTGAGAGGTCCCAGTCGACGTAGCGCTTGCCCGGGATGAACGGGCAGGCATCGCCGCAGCCCATCGTCACGACGACGTCCGCCCACTCGGCATCAGCTTGCTCGAGCCTCCGCGGGACGCGGTCACCGAGCTCCACACCGACCTCGCGCATCACCTCGACCACCTCGGGATGGACGCGTTCGGCCGGCGCGGTTCCGGCAGAGCGAGCCTCGTGCCGTCCCGCGGCGGCGCGCGAGAAGAGCGCTTCGGCGATCTGAGAGCGGCCGGCGTTCTGAACGCAAACGAAGAGGACACGGCTCACGACGGCGTTATATCCAAGCGCGACGGGCCGGCAGCGGCCGGCCCGTCGTGAACGAATCCCGAGTGCGCTTAGTAGCCGTGCTCGACGCGCCAATGCAGGAACTGCTCCTGCATCCGCGTCTCCTGCCCCGCCGTGAACTGGTTGTAGCAGGGGTCGTCCGAGTAATCCATGTAGTTGTGGATCGGATCGGCCCCCGGCGCGGTGCAGGTGTCCTTGCCGATCGGGCAGCCACTCGTCGGCGTGGCCTCCGCGGGCGTGTCGTCGACGTAGTCGCCGTGGCCCTGACAGCCCTGCTCGAACGTGTGCGCGAGCCCGAGCCAGTGGCCGGCCTCGTGCGTGGCGGTGTACCCGAGGTTGAAGCCCTCGATCGGCCCGCCCGGCACGGAGCCGTAGTGGATCACGACACCGTCGAGCACCTGGTACTTGTTCGACGTCACGATCTTGGGGTAGTACGCCCAGCCGAGGAAGCCGCCGCCGCTCGTCGAGTAGATGTTGAGCGCCGTCGCGTCCCCTTGCTTGAGCGCCGACTTCATCGCGACCTCTGCCGCGAAGGTCTCCTGCGCGAACCACTCGGCGTTGTTCGTGAAGTCCAGGCCGGCGAGCGTGAACCGGAAACCGGTGTCGACGCCGCCGTAGAACCCGCCAAACGAGAGGTTCAGCACGTCGATCTGATCCCGAACCGTCGACCTCGAGAGACGGCCCGTGGAGCCGTCGGTGATGACGTGGAAGTACACGGGGATCGTGGCCGAGAACGCCGCGGTCGACGGCTTCGGGCCGCTGAACTCGCTGTCGGCGACGATGCCTCGGGTATTCCGATCCCGCACGGTCGTCTTCCCGGAGCGGGCCGTCGAGCCGGCCGTAAGGCCGCTCATGCCGTTGAAGACGCCGTAGTCGGTGGAACAAAACGCGCTCGACGCCGCGGTCGAGAGCTGGACGCCGCCCGCTGAGGCCGGCGAGACGAGCGCACCGGCAACAGCTGCGGCGAAAACTGAGATTGCGGTCGCTGCGACGATGCGTCGCGACCGCGAACGTAGCA
This sequence comes from Gaiellaceae bacterium, assembly GCA_035697545.1. Taxonomy (GTDB): domain Bacteria; phylum Actinomycetota; class Thermoleophilia; order Gaiellales; family Gaiellaceae; genus JACDAN01. Next base: position 2,544 of record DASSCT010000016.1, read on the forward strand.
GGTGCAAGGTATCCCCCCCTTGTCCTAGGTCCTCACGTGCGCGGGAGCGTACTCGATCGCTACGAAAGCTCAGACCAGGGCACGCCGCCCGTGTCCCAGGCGACGAGGCACAGCGGGGCGATCGCCTCCGCGACGGCGTCCAGATCTTCCGCTTCACGGCCCACCCGCAGCTCGCCGATCACGCGGCCTTCGTACTGGATCGGGACGACCGTCGCCGGCTTGTCCGGCTCGAGCCCGCTCGACGGCCCTGGGGCGAGCTCCGCGCCCTCCACGAGGTAGACCGCGGCCCACCCGAGGTGGTCGGCCAGCAGCTCCACGATCTGTCGCAGCGACTCGTCGGCCTCGCCACGCCGGTCGAGGATCGGCTGAATCACATCTCGCACGAGTCACCCTCGAAGGCCCCGACACGCTCTCTGAACCAGTCGGGGATGCGTCGCGCCTTGCGCTCGTCCAGGTCAACGAGCACGAGCGTCTGGTGCGCGGTCGCGAGCAGCATGTCGTCATCGACGCGGTACCCGGCGCACTCGTACGTCGCGCTGGACTTGCCGATCCGCGAGACGCGGATGAAGACTTCGATCAGATCGTCGAACAGAGCCGGCGCGAGATAGTCGATCGTGTTCGCCCGCATGACGAACTCGTGCTCCCCGGGCGGCTCAGTGGGGAGCATCTTGAGGTGCCGGTGGTACTCGACCCTGGCCGTGTCGAAGTAGCGCATGTACCGGCCGTAGTAGACGATTCCCTGGGCATCCGTGTCGGAGAAGCCGACGCGGGAAAGCGCCGAGTACTTGAACGGCGGCTTTCGATCGGTGAGCCGCCCTAGCTCGAGCGATGCGCTACCCGCGGATGACGTCGAGCACCTCGTCGCGTTTCCGCTCCATCAGCTCCTTCGAACGGGCCTCCAGGTTGAGTCGGAGCAGCGGCTCGGTGTTCGAGGGCCGGACGTTGAAGTGCCAGTCCTCGGCGTCGACTGAGATCCCGTCCAGGTGCGAGATCTTGCCTTCGGATGCGAACCGCTCCTTGAGTTCCTGCAGCTTGAGCGCGACGTCCGAGACGGGGGTGTTCAGCTCTCCCGTGATGAAGTAGCGCTCCCTGAACGGGCGCAGGATCTCCGACAGCTTCTGCCCCTTGCGTGAGACGAGCTCGAGCATGAGCAGGAACGGAATTACGCCCGAATCTGCCTGGTAGAAGTCGCGGAAGTAGTAGTGGCCCGAGACCTCGCCGCCGAAGGCCGCCCCCTCCTCGCGCATGCGGAGCTTGATGAACGCGTGGCCGACGCGGTTGACGAGCGGGATGCCGCCGGCCCGCTCGATCGTCTCCGGCACTGCCCAGCTGGCGCGAACGTCGTAGATGATCTTCGGTCCGGGCTCTTTTTCGAGGATCGACTCGGCGAGCAGCGCGGTCACGAAGTCGCCGGGGACGAACTCGCCCGCGTCGTCGACGAAGAAGCAGCGGTCGGCGTCTCCGTCGAACGCGACTCCGAAGTCGGCCGCTTCGGCCGTCGTCCGTTCCATGATGAACTGACGGTTCTCCGGCAGCAGCGGGTTGGGCTCGTGGTTGGGGAACGTGCCGTCCGGCTCGAAGAAGTAGCGGGCGGCCTCGATCTGCGGCAGCCGCTCGAGTACCGGCGGCAACATCACGCCGGCCATCCCGTTCGCCGCGTCGATCACGACACGGAGTGGGCGGATGGCATCGACGTCGACGAACGAGAGGACTCGGTCGACATACGGGGGCCAGATGTCGGCCTCCTGGACGCTGCCCCGGTCCTCTGGCTCGCCGAACGGCTGCAGGGCGCGGTCCCGGATCTCGAGCAGGCCCGACTCGCCCCCGACGGGGAGCGCGCCCCGCCGGACGATCTTCATCCCGTTGTACTCCTTCGGATTGTGCGAGGCGGTGACGGCGATGCCGCCGTCGAGGTCGAGGTGGCCGACCCCGAAATAGAGCATCTCGGTTGCGACCAACCCCAGATCGGACACGTCGGCTCCGCCGTCGACTGCTCCGCGTATCGCCGCGGCGGCCATCGTCGGTGACGACACGCGCGTGTCGCGCCCGACGGCGATCCGCTTGGGCTCGAAGTGTTCGACGTAGGCCCGCGCGATTGCGTAAGCGCCTTCCTCGTCCAGCTCGGTCGGGTAGACCCCGCGAACGTCGTACGCCTTGAAGACCTTCGGATCGAGCACGGGCCCGATGCTACGGGAACTTTTCAGCTGTGACGGGTGCAACTGAGGCCCCGAGCCGCCACGTCGTCTGACTGGAGATCGCTGTCTTTGCGGCCATCGTCGGCGGCCATCGTCGGCGGCCGAGAGGAGCCGGTCGCGGAGGTGGGCTTAGCAACGCTGGCCGTCGCGTACCACCCGATCCTGGGCAGCGAAGGTCAGAACGTGGGGTTCCAGGAGCGCACCGAGGCGTTCCGCGGCTCCTGCACCCTGATTTCACATGGTGGTAACGGCGTAAAACGCGCCATTTCCGGGACGTTTTTGGCGTCCCCGTTCGTTTCTACACTTGTGGGGGTGGAGCGAAAGCTGGCGACCGTCGTGTTCGTGGACCTGGTGGGGTCCACGGCTCTTGTATCCGGCACCGATCCCGAGGTGGCGCGCCGCCGCGTGCAGCAGTACTTCGACCGCGTGCAGCACTGCGTCGTCACGCACGGTGGGATCGTGGAGAAGTTCGCCGGGGACGCCGTCATGGCAGCGTTTGGCATTCCTCAGGCGCACGAGGATGACGCCGAGCGCGCGATCCGTTCCGCGCTCGCGATCATGGAGTCGGTCCAAGAGCTCGGGCTCGAGGCCCGAATCGGCGTCGCATCCGGTGAGGTCGTGGTCGACTCCGTCGAGTCGACGTTCGCCACGGGCGAGGCCGTCAACGTCGCCGCGCGCCTCCAGCAGGCCGCGCCGCCGAACGAGATCCTGATCGGGCCGGCCACGCACCGGCTGACGCTCGGCTGCTTCGAGGTGGAAGACGAGGGCCCGATCGAGGCCAGGGGCCTGGCGGAACCGGTCTGGACGTGGCGCGTGCTCGGCGCCACGCGAACACAAGCAACAACGCGGCAGTTCTCTGCGCCGCTCGTCGGCCGCGACGCCGAGCTCGAGCTGTTGGAGAACACGTACTCTCGCGCCGTTCGCGATCGGCGCGCGCACCTCTTCACGATCTTCGGCGATCCCGGCGTCGGGAAGAGCCGGGTCGCGCGCGAGTTCATCGACGGGCTGGAGTCGGCGACGATCCTCATCGGCCGGGCGCTGCCCTACGGAGAGGGCGTGACCTACTCGGCGCTGGCCGACATGGTCAAAGTCGCAGCTGGGATTGCGGACGACGACCCGCTCGACGACGCCCTCGAAAAGCTGCGCGACTGCTGTCCCGACGAAGCGGTCGCCGACTTGATGGGCCTCGCGACTGGCGTCCTTCAGGCCGTGCAGGCTGAGCACAACCAGCAGGAGATCGCCTGGGCTGCACGGGCCTGGACCGAGAAGCTGGCGGAGCCCCAGCCCCTCGTCCTCGTCTTCGAGGACATCCACTGGGGCGAGGAGCCGATGCTCGAGCTGATCGAGCATCTAGGAACCTGGGTGCGCGGCGTTCCGCTCCTGCTGCTCTGTCTCGCGCGACCGGAGCTGCTCGACATTCGTCCCGGATGGGGCGGAGGCAGAGTGCGCGCGACCGCGATCGAGCTCGAGCCGCTGGGAGCAACCGATAGTGAGGCGCTGATCGAAGCGCTGCTCGACGACCAGGAGCTGCCGGATGCGGCGCGCATCGCGCTGCTCGAGAAGACCGAAGGAAACCCGCTGTTCGTCGAGGAGACGATCCGGATGCTGTCCGAAGCCAACGGCTCGAGAATCGACCGCATCCCGGACACGCTGCAGGCGCTGATCGCGGCTCGGATCGACCATCTGCCGACCGGCGAGAAGTCGGTCCTCCAGCGGGCCGCGGTGATCGGCCGAAGCTTCTGGGCGGGAGCCGTGGCCCATCTCGGCGGCGATGAGGACGACGAGCTCGAACCGCTCCTCGACGACCTGCTTCTCCGGGAGTTCGTCCTGACCGAACCTCGCTCAACGATCAGCGGCGAGGACCCCTACCGCTTCAAGCACGTCCTCATTCGCGAAGTGGCCTACTCAGGGCTCTCGAAGACGGCACGGGCCTCCCACCACCGACGGTTCGCCGAATGGCTGGGCGAGCGCGCGCGCGAGGAGCTCCTCGAGGTTCGGGCGTACCATCTCGACCAGGCCGCGGCGCTGCTGGCCGAGCTCGACGGCGCACCGCCGGAGGAGCTCGCGACGGAGGCGGCCGAGGCCCTGGAGAAGGCCGGCAGGCGCGCGCTTGCCCGCGAGGCAAACGCGACGGCCCGCCGGCTGCTCCATCGCTCGGTCGAGCTGGAGCCGACACTTCAGCGCCGCTACCAGGCCGCTCGAGCCGCTTGGCGAATGAGCGACTTCCCGGCCGTGTCGAACGAGATGGAGGACGTGCTCCTGGGTGCGCGGGAGGCGGGCGACAGGGATCTGGAAGCCCGGGCGCTCACGGCTCTCGCCGAGGTCACCCTTCTGCGCGAAGCCGACGTCGGCCGGGCCGAGCAGCTCGCCGAGAAGGCGCTCGAGGTCTCGGAGACCGACGAGAGCCGGATCGACGCAGTGAGTCTTCTGGAGACCGCTGCCTGGTGGCGTGGCCGGCTGCGCGAATCGGAGGCATACGCGGAAGAGGAGCTCGAGATCGCACGGCGGCTCGGGCGGGACGATCTCGAGAGCGACGCGCTGCTCGACCTCGCCGGGATCTACGTCGCTCGGCGGGAGGGCGACCGCGCAGAGCCGCTGATCGCACGCGCGATGGAGCTTGCCGAGGAGAGTGGCTCCCTGACCGCCAAGGCACGCGCATTCACGGAGTCGGGAGAGCTTCACGCATTCCGCGGGCGTCACGAAGAGGCGCTGGCCGAGTACGGACGCGCCCGCGACCTCTTCGCGGAGGTCGGGGCTGCGACGAACCTCGCACGCTCACTCATGCGAATCGGCCGCCTCGTCGCGAGGCGTGGCGACACCGCGGAGGCCGAGAAGCTCCTACGCGAGTCGATCCGGATCCTCCAGCCGACCGAGGATCGCGGCACGCTCTGCGAGGTCCAGCGGAGCCTCGCCGAGATCCTGCTCGAACAGGGGAAGATCGATCCGGCCGAGGTTTATGCGCTCAAGGCCGTAGAGACGGTTGGGCCGCAGGACGTCAGCTCGCAGTCGACCACTCGCAAGACGCTCGCGATGGTGCGGGCCGCCCAGGGCCGCGACGACGAGGCAGAGGCGCTCTTCCGCGAGGCGATCGACATCCTCGAGCGCAGCGAGTACACGCGCTTCCTCTCCGAGCCGCTGAAGGCGATCATCCAGTTCCTCGAGGAGCGCGGGCGCATGGAGGATGTCCTCGCGTTCGAGGAGCGTCTCGCCGAGCTCCGCGCAGGGGCTGTCCCTGAAGAGACCGCCGCGCGAATCGCCTGATTCTCCGGGGAAACGCTTAGCGCCGGCTGGCTGATCCCAGCAGCTCGGAGCGGATCGCCTGATGTGACTCCTCGTCGGGCGACTCGCTGATCACTGTCGCCGGACGCTCGAACCCAGCAAGCGCCTCGCCGAGAGGTTCCGCTCTCAGCGTTCCCTCGCCGTACGCCAGGTGCTTCGTCTCGTTCCGGTTCGCGTACGCGATGTCGGAGAAGTGGACGTGGAACGGAGCGCCCGGCTCGATCACCTCGTCGGCGCGTGTGAGCACGTCGGCGAATGCGGCCGTCTCCGTGAACGCGCCGTCGGTCACGGCGTGCATGTGGGCGAAGTCCAGCACCGGGCGAACCCAGCCGAGGCGCCGGGAGATTTCCAGGACGTCATCGATCGTCCCGAGCTCGCGGACGCGGCCCATGACCTCGACGCCGAACGGGACCGCTCGGTCCTTGTCTTCCAACCGTTCGCGCAGCTCGGCGAGCTGTTCGACGACAGAGTCGATCGCGTCCGCTCGCTCACGCCCGAGCAGGAAGCCCGGGTGAAAGACGACGACCTCGGCGCCGGCTGCCACGCCGATCCCAGCCGAGTGGTCGAGCATGCCGACCGCCATCCGCTGCTTCTTGTCGCGCTCGACGTGGCCCATGAAGCCGGCGATTGGCGCGTGGACAGACAACGCGATGTCGTTTTCAGCGGCGAGCGCGCCGAAGCGCTCAGCCCAGTCGTAGTCCATCCAAAACTTGCCCTCGAAGTCGATCTCGCAGGCGGTGTGGCCACGCTCGAGCAGCAGTTCGATCGCCGCTTCCGGCGATTCGCGCGAGGGAACGCGCGCCGGCCCAAATCTCAATTCACCCATATGGGGGACCGTAGCCCACGGCTGCCGTCCGATCCCCTTCCTACCCTGATCTCATGGCCAAGCACCCAACCCGTATCGATCTGCTCGAGCTGGACATCGACCTCCGCCTCACTGACCTTTGGCGCGAGGCGGCCGATGTCGGCGAATGGAACCTCGAGATCGTGGCCGCGTTCATGCGCGCCGCATACGGCAAGGGGTACTGCGACGCGCTGACCGAAGACGAGCCGGGTGCGCTCTGCCATGAGCACGGCTACCGCATCCCCGGGCGCCGCCCAGCGCCGACGAGAGAAGCCTCCTAGAACTTCTTTTCGATCTCCTAGCGAACGTAAAAGTCCACGAACTGGCCAAGTGAGTAGTGGCCCGGGAGATTGCAGATCAACGCGTAATGACCCTTCTTCAGGGTGAGCGTCAGCCGCTTGACCGCGCCCGGCTTGATCTCACCGATCTCGCCCACGGCCCCCGTCTCCGGTGCCTCCTTCGCCCCGGGAGCTGCAAGCCTCCCTGCTGCCTTCGCCGTCTTGATCACGACGAACTCGTGAGTCATCTTGCCCGCGTTCCGCACGACGAAGGTGACTTTGGTGGCGTGCGTCTTCGTCGCAGTCAGCGGGAGGATGTCCCATTCGACCATCCTGAAGCTGACACTCGCGGCCTTCGCCTGTTGCGACGGCTCGGCCGCTCCGGCGCCGACCAGTGCGGCGACGAGTGTCGCCAGCGCCGCCAGGGTGAGCTTCCGGCTCATCACCGGCCTCCTTTCTTCGAGGACGAGCCTCACAGTCGCGAGCCCTGGCCGTTTCGCCATCGGGGAAGACCCTGGCGCAGGCTGCGGAATTCCCGCCATTCGGAGTGAGCCCCTCGGACTTGCGGGGCTAGACTTTCGGCGTGGCGCGTCGCCGTGCCAGCCCAGCCCGCCTCGTCATTGCGCTTGGTGTGGCCTCGTTGCTCGGGATCTTCCTGATCTACACGGCGATCGCCGGTGGAACGCCGCAGCTGCGCCCGAGCCAGCTCCGTGCGGGCCAGGGTGAGGTCGTGCTCGTCGGCAAGGTCGTCGGGCGCGCCACGGGGGATGCCAGGGGGGAGGGTCTCCGCTTCCGGATCCGCGACGTCGAGGGTATAAGCACGATTCGAGTGGTGTACTGGGGCTCCGTCCCGGAGATGTTCCGGACCGGCCGCGACGTGTCGCTGAGAGGCAAGCTCCGCGGCGACACGTTTGTCGCAATCCCGAACACCCTCGTGACGAAGTGCCCGTCGAAGTACACGGATAAGAAGCCGACCTGATGGCGTCCCGCCAGGCGGTGCCCTCCGTGTCCCTGGCGGCTGCAAACCCGCGCAAGTATGGAGCCTCAGCCCGCACGCCAGGAACGCGGCAACACCGCCTGACGGGACGCAATGCCTGAGCTCGGGCGGGTTGCGCTCGTCGTCTGCCTGGGGCTTGCCGCCTACGCCGTTGTCGGCGGAGTGCTGGGCGCCCGTAGCGGCCGACGGCGCCTATCCGAATCTGCCGAGAACGCGGTCATCGCATCCTTCCTCGCCGCCCTCGCAGCCTCCGGCGTCCTCGTCGCGGCGCTCCTGCAGAAGGACTTCAGCTTTGTGTACGTCTATGAGCACACGAGCCTCGAGCTCCCGCGTTCCTACACGTTGTCCGCGTTCTGGGGCGGGCAGGAGGGCTCGCTGCTCCTCTGGCTGCTGATCCTCACCGGGTTCTCCGCGCTCGCTGTCGTGCTTGGGCGGCGTTCGGCGCGAAGCCTGTTGGCCTGGACGGTCCCTGTGCTCGGCGTGGTGGCCGCGTTTTTCTCCTTCCTCCTCGTCGTTGTCTCGAGCCCGTTCGCAACGCAGGCTGCGCCGGCCGATGGGCTGGGCCTCAACCCGAGCCTCCAGAACCCGTACATGCTCGCGCACCCGCCAATGCTCTATCTCGGCTTCGTCGGGCTGACGATCCCGTTCGCGTTCGCGATGGGGGCGCTACTCGCGCGTCGCGGAGACGAGCTGTGGATCGTCGTCACCCGCCGCTGGACGCTCGTCGCCTGGACGTTTCTCGGCTTCGGCCAGCTCCTCGGCGCCCACTGGGCCTACGTCGAGGTCGGTTGGGGCGGGTACTTCGCCTGGGATCCAGTCGAGAACGCCGCGCTCATGCCCTGGCTGGCAGCAACTGCCTTCCTGCACTCGGTGATGATCCAGGAGAAGCGCGGGATGCTGAAGATCTGGAACGTCCTGCTGGTCGTCGGGGCCTTCGCGCTCGCACTGTTCGGGACGTTCCTCACGCGCTCCGGGATCCTGAGCTCGATCCACTCCTTCACGGAGAGCTCGATCGGCCCGTGGTTCCTCGGCTTCATCGGATTCACCGTCGCCGCCTCGACCCTGCTGATCGTCTCGCGGCTTCCGCTGCTGCGCTCGAAGACGCGGCTGGAATCGCCGATCTCGCGCGAGGCGACGTTCCTCTACAACAACCTGCTGCTCGTCGCGTTTTGCCTGACGATCCTTTGGGGCGTCGCGTATCCGATCCTCACGGAGGCCGTCCGGGGCGAGCCGATCACGGTTGGGCCTCCGTACTACAACTTCTTCCTCAAGACCTTCGGCCTGCCGCTCCTCCTTCTTATGGGCATCGGCCCGCTGATCGCGTGGCGGCGTGCGTCGCTGCGCGGGCTGGGGAGGATCTTCGCGTGGCCGATCGGGGTGGCGGTCGCCACCGGGCTCCTGCTTCTCGCCCTCGGCGCCGCCTCGTCGCTCCCGGGCCTCGTCGGCTACACGTTCTGCGCCTTCGTGCTCGCTTCGATCGTGCTCGAGTTCGCGCGTGGAACGAGGGCGCGGCGGGCGCTCTCCGGCGGCTCGTGGGCGAGCGCGCTTGCCGAGCTCGTCGGGCGGAACCGCAGGCGCTACGGCGGCTACGTCGTCCATGCGTCGATCGTGCTCCTGGCGATCGGCGTGATCGGCTCGTCGTCGTACGACACGACGCGGGAACAGCGATTGACGCGCGGGGAGACGATGGCCGTCGGCGGGTACACGCTGACCTACCGCGGTGCGGTGCAGCGGCGCGGCGCGAACGCGATGGAGGTCCGGGCTCTCGTCGACGTCGAACGTGGCGGCGAGCGGCTCGGAACGATGCAGCCGGGCAAGAACAGCTACTTCGCCGAGCAGCAGGTCTCCAACGAGGCGGCGATCCGCTCCGACCGGCTGAACGGCGAGGATCTCTTCCTGATCGCCGAGCAGATCGGCCCTGACCGGGTTTTCCTGAAGGTGCTCGTCAAGCCGCTCGTCAACCTGATCTGGATCGCGGGGCTCGTCTTCCTAGGGGGCGCGCTGATCGCCCTTTGGCCGGACGCCCGCGAGCAGCGCCGGCTGGCGCTCCGGTACGGCCGGCAAGAGGTGCTCGCGAGAGCATGAGCCTCGAGCTGGCGCTTGGCGCCCTCCTGGCTGCGGCAGTCGTGCTCTTCGTAGCCGTGCCGTTCCTGCGGGCAGGTCCCGGCCCCCGGGCCGCGGAGGTGGATCAGGACTCGCTCGTCGCCGCCGAGGAGCGGGACCGCGCTCTCGGAGAGCTCAAGGAGCTCGAGTTCGACCATAGGACCGGCAAGATCACCGACGAGGACTACCGGGCGCTCGTCCAGCCGCTTCGGCGTGTGGCGGCGAGGCGACTGGGCAACGGCGCAGCGTTGTCCAAGGAGACTGCAGAACTCCCCTCCGAGCAGCACTTTTCGGCGAGTTCACCGCCGTCTAGCCGATCAAAGCATTAGCATTCCGCGGCGAGTCCGCGAGGGAGGTCTCTGCGGCTCACGAAACCGTCGCGTATGGCTCGTCTATTCGTCTGCTTCCTCGCTTTCCTCCTGCTCGTTGCGGCGCCCGCCTCGGGCGGCTTCTACGACCGGAAGCAGGACGTGGACAACCGCATCGCCGGCCTCCAATCGAAGCTCGCTCAGGCGCGTGAACGAGAGGCCTCGCTGACCGCCGAGATCGCGTCCGTTTCCGAGCGGATCAGGTCACTGGAGGCCGAGGTCGGCGACGTTTCCAGCCGGCTGGCCGTGCTCGAGGACGATCTCGCCCTCCACCAGCGCAAGCTCGACGCGCTGACCGCGCTGCACGAGCTGCAGAGCGATCGACTTGCGTTCCTGCGGAGCCAGTACGAGCTGGCAGTCGCGCGGTTGAGCGCTCGCATGGTCGCGATCTACGAGGGCGACGATCCTTCGACGCTCGACGTGCTCGTCGAGGCGAAGAACTTCCGCGACATCCTCGAGCAGCTGGAGTTCCTGGACTCGATCGCCGACCAGGACCGCACGATCGTCAAGCACGTCGCAGGCGCGCGCGATCACATGCGCGAGCTCCGAACGCGGACGGGGAAAACGAAGGCCCGCGTCGCGGCGGTCACGCGCGTGATCAAGGTCCGCACCGAGCAGGCGCGGGCGCTGCGCACGCAACTCATCGCGCAGCAGCAAGGGCTCTCGTCCGCGCGCAGGTCGCGGCGGGCGAGCCTGGCCGACGTTCGCGAGAGCGCAAGCCAGTATGCGAGCGAGGCGGCCGCCCTCCAAGCAGAGAGCGCGAATCTCGCGGCTCAGATCCGCTCGGCCCAGGCGGCGACCATGACGTATTCCTCCAGCGGCTCGAGCGACGCGACGCCGTCGGCGAGCGGGTTCATCTGGCCGGTCGGCGGTCCCATCGTCAGCCCGTTCGGCATGCGCTGGGGGCGCATGCACGAAGGAATCGACATCGGCGCCGGGTACGGAACGCCGATCGCCGCCGCCGCGTCGGGAACCGTGATCTTCGCCGGCTGGATGGGCGGCTACGGGAACCTGATCATCATCGACCACGGCGGCGGTATCGCGACCGCGTATGGGCACCAGTCCAGCTTCGCCGTCGGCGGCGGCCCGGTCTCGCAGGGGCAGACCATCGGCTACGTCGGCTGCACCGGCCACTGCTTCGGGCCGCACCTGCATTTCGAGGTCAGGGTCAACGGCTCGCCCGTCGATCCCTTGGGCTATCTCTAATTGTCTTCGCTGAAAGTCTTCGACTTTCAGCGACCGGAGCTAGGTCGAACGTGTTGGGAGTACCTTTTCGAGGATCAACCGCTTTAGGGAGCGTTCAGGATTCTCAGGTCTGGGAGATTGCGGTAGCGCTCGTCCATGTCGAAGCCGTAGCCGACGAAGAACTCGTCCGGGACCGTGAAGCCTGCGTAGCGCACCGGCAGGTCGTCGACGAGGCGGCGGTAGGGGCGGTCGAGGAGGGTCACCGCTGCGAGTGACGCAGGCTCCCGTAGAAGCAGCGTCTTCGCGAGGTAGTTGAGGGTCAAGCCGGTGTCGATGATGTCCTCGACGAGCAGGACATGGCGCCCGTTGATGCTCATGCTCAGGTCCTTGAGCAGCCGCACCTGGCGCCCGCTGCCGCCGTTTCCCTCGTAGCCCGCAAGTGCGAGGAAGTCGAGGTTGTGGACGATGGGCAGCGCCCGCGAGAGATCGGCGACGAAGACGAGCGCCGTCTTCAGCGAGGCGATGAGAACCGGCTCCAGGCCCTCGTAGTCGGCGGCGATCTCCGCGCCCAGCTCCTCGATACGGGCCTGAATCTCCTCGGCGGAGAGATAGATCTCGCCGATCCGCGGATCGGCTAGGACGCCAGGTCGAGTCTGTATCGCTGGGCCAGGCGCTCGATGTCGCGCCGGTAGAAGAGCTTGACGTTGACGTCCGGGTAGCGCTCGCGCAACTTGCGGAGCTTGCGGTTCTTGCGCGTCACGAGTGACTGCTTCATCACTGTCAGCTCGAGGTAGAGATCCTGTTCGGGCAGGTAGAAGTCCGGCGTGAAGGCCTCGACGATCCTGCCGTCGGCGTCCGCTTCCAGCACGAACGTCCGCGGTTCGTAGGCCCAGGGGATGCCGTAGTAGTCGAAGAGCTTCGCGCACTCGAGCTCGACGTCGTTCACGAAGCGCGGCTCGCCCTCGCCCTGATATGCCTGGAAATCGTGGACTTTTTCCGCCAACGAGAGAGAGGGTAGCAACGGGTTCGGACGCGCCCGAGCGCGCGAGGCACTACTCGGTCACCCCCTACACTTCGACCATGGCGAGCGGGAACGGCGCGTTCACGATCGCGCACATCTCGGACATCCACTGTGGCGATCCGGGGTTCGTGCCGAGCCTGATGCAGCGCGCGATCTCCGAGATCAACGATCTGGGGCCGGATCTCGTCATCTGCTCGGGCGACCTGACCACCTTCGGGTTCAAGCAGGAGTTCCTCCAGGCCCGCGAGTACCTCGACCTGCTCGACTGCGATCGGCTGGTTGTGATCCCGGGCAACCACGACTCGCGCAACGTCGGCTACATGCATTTCGAGGCCCTTTTCGGCGAGCGGCAGCAGGTCATGCATGTCAACGGAGTGACGGTGGTTGCCGTCGACTCCAGCGAGCCCGACCTCGATCACGGACAGATCGGACGGGGGCGATACTCGTGGATCGAGGAGCAGTTCTCGGCGCCCGCCAACTTCCGAATCTTCGTGCTGCACCACCATCTGCTCCCGGTTCCGGGCACGGGCCGCGAACGCAACATCGTCTACGACGCCGGCGACGTGATCGAGTGCCTCCAGCGCTCGGGCGTCGATCTCGTCCTTTCCGGCCACAAGCACGTCCCCTACGCGTGGAAGCTCGAGGAGATGTTCGTCGTCAATACGGGGACGGTGTCGTCGCTGCGGCTGCGCGGTAACACGAGGCCCTGTTACAACGTCGTCGAGGTCAACGGGCACCACGTCGACGTCTGGCGCAAGTACCCGTTCCACAGCCAGGAACGGATCATCCAGTTCTCGCTGGAGACCCGCGCGTTCGAGAAGTACACCGGGAAGATCGAGACCGAGGTGACGACGCGGTGAGTCGTGCGCTGGCGCTCATCGACGGAGAGCACTACGCGCCGGTCGTGCGTGACGCGTTGCGCGAGGTGCCGCACGAGGTGGTGGGCGCCCTGCTCGTGGGCGGGACCGAGAAGCTGCGTGGAAACGACGAGTACGGCGTTCCCGTCGTCCATGATCTGGAGGAGGCGCTCGGACGCTTCGAACCGGACGTCGTCGTCGACCTCTCGGACGAGCCGGTGCTCGGTCCGCGCGAGCGCTTCCGGCTCGCGAGCCGCGTGCTCGAGCGTGGGATCGCCTACCAGGGTGCCGATTTCTCGCTGCGACCGCCCGCGTTCGAGCCGTTCGAGCTTCCCTCGCTCGCCGTGATCGGAACCGGCAAGCGGCTGGGGAAGACGGCGGTGACGGGCTATGTCGCCCGGCTCCTCGCTGACGACCACGATGTCGTCGTCGTCTCGATGAGCCGCGGCGGGCCGCCCGAGCCTCAGGTGGCCTCCGTTCGGCCGACCGTCGAGGACCTGCTGGCGCTCTCGCGCTCGGGCGCCCACGCGGCGTCGGATTACCTCGAGACGGCGGCGCTGGCGGGAGTGCCGACGATCGGTTGTCGGCGCTGCGGTGGTGGCCTCGCCGGTGCGCCGTGGACGACGAACCTGGCGGAGGGCATGCGCAAGGCGCTCGAGCGGGACCCGGAGCTGGTCGTCTTCGACGGGAGCGGCGCGGCCATTCCTCCGGTCGCGGCCCGAGCGCGGATCCTCGTCGCGAGTGCGAACCAGGACGCCGAGCTCGTGACCGGCTATCTCAACGCCTACCGGATCCTGATCTCGGACCTCGTCGTGTTGACGATGGCCGAGGAGGGCACGGATCATCGAGCCATCGCCGCCGCGATCCACGACGTCAAGGAGATTCCGGTTGTCGCCACCGTGCTGAGGCCGCGGCCGGTCGAGCCGATCGCGGGAAAGCGAGTCGCGTTCTTCACGACCGCTCCTCCGGCTACGGCTGAGCTCCTCGAGCGCCATCTCGTCGAGGAGCACGGCGCGAACGCGGTCACGATCTCGTCCAACCTGGCCGACCGCAGCAAGCTCCGCGGTGACGTCGAGCGCGCCGAGGCCGATCTCTTTCTCGTCGAGAACAAGGCCGCCGCGATAGACTTGGTCTGCGAGGCTGCAGCCGAGCGGGGGATACAGGTCGTGTTCGCCGACAACGACGTCGTAGCGCTGCCGGGTCAGCCTGAGCTCGAC
>DASSCT010000017.1:0-4606 GCA_035697545.1 Gaiellaceae bacterium
CGAAGCGGTGACGGCCGGGCGGGCCGCCTGAACGCGGCCTTGCGAACGTCAGGCCGATGACCCTCGCGCTGGGCGTCGTCGTGCTGCTGGTCGCGACCGCGCTTGCGATCGGCCTCATGCTCGCGATCCGGCGTGGCGCGCTCGAGGGGGCTACTTTGCGGACAGCGACCGCGCCTCGGGGGTGTTCGGGATGCTCGCGACCGGCTTTGCGATCTTCGCGGGCTTCGTCGTCTTCCTCGCATTCACGAGCTACGACCAGTCGCGGAGCGGCTCGGAGGCTGAAGCCCTGACCGTCGTGCAGCAGTTCGAGACCGCGCAGTTCCTGCCGGCAGCGGTTCGGGGTCGCATGACCGGAGAGCTCGTGTGCTACGCGCGGTCCGTCGTCCATCGTGAATGGCCGGAGATGGAGGACGGGAGCTCCAGCGACACGATCAACCCGTGGGCGGTGGCGTTGTTCCGGAGCCTCCCGGGACGTACAGCCTTCGACCAACCCAGACCAGTCGGCCTACGACAAGTGGCTGGATCAGACGTCCGACCGTGAGGAAGCCCGCCGAGACCGGCTCCACGGCGCGACGGGGATCATCCCGACCTCGGTGTGGATCGTGCTGTTCCTCACCGCGGGAGTCGTCATCGCGTACCTGCTCTTCTACGCCGACAGCGCGGAGCATGCCCGCTCGCAGGCGATGCTCGTCGGCTCGGCGACCACGGTCGTCGTCGCGACGCTGCTTGTGCTGTTCGCACTGGACAACCCGTACGGGTCGGCGGTCGGGAACATCCGGCCGGTCGCGATGGAGCGCACGCTCCGCATCCTCGACGAGACACGCGAAGTGCTCGGTGACGACGGGCGGCTGCCGTGCGACGAGGAAGGGCGGGCGACCGGCTCGTGACCGCGCGGTGCGCAGTCAGGCGGACCGGCGCCTGGAGGTCGCCGCCATCGTGCTCCTCGCGGTCTCAGCGGTCGCGACCCGCGTGGTGCAGCTACCAGGCCACGCGCTGGAACGGCGCCCAGACGAAGCAGTCGGGCACGACGAACAGGCTCCGGCTCGAGGCGGGGCGCGCGCAAGGCCTTGCGGAGGCGCAGACGCAGGTCGACCTCGCCACGTTCGTCCAGTGGGTCGACGCCTACGCGCTCAGGAGAATTGAGCTCACCGACTTCTACTCCAGACGCTTTCACAAGGAGTTCAGACCGGCCTTCGAGGCGTGGCTCGCGACGCGACCTCTGGAGAACCCCAACGCCCCCTTGCGCCCGTTCGCGCTGCCGCAGTACCGGCTGGCGGCGACGGCCGAGGCCGAGCGACTCGACGCGGAGGCCGCGGCGTCGTCGGCGCTGAGAGACCGCGACATCCAGCGCCAGTCGAACTACGTCCTCGGCGTTGTCCTGTTCGCCGTCGCGCTGTTCCTCGCGGGTGTGGGCACGAAGCTCGATAGCCGTGGCTCCGGCGCGGGCTGCTCGCGTGCGGGTACGTCGTGTTCGTCGGCACGGTCGCCTGGATAGCGACGTTCCCGATCAACGTCGCGGTCTGACGCCGCCCTCCGGCGCCTGTCAGCCGCAGCGCGGGCAGCGCCGCGCTGCCTCGAGCGCGAGCCCGCACGAGACACACCGCTCGCGCCGCCGTGCCTCGAGGAGACGCTTCGATCGACCCAGCACGATCATCGCGGCGCTGGCGACTAGGACCGTGAGAGAAGCGAGAATCTGCGGATCGAGCTCGTTCATCGGTCTCGTCACTTTCGCATCGGAACTCACGCGAGCCGTGAGAAAAACGCCGGATCACCCGGGTGATCTGCGTCTACGGGCCGTTCACGCTCACATACTCGGGCGAAGCGAAGTTGACGACTGGTGGCCGCGCCGGCGGACTACGGTATGTCGGGAGCGGAGAATGTCCCGAAAGCTGTTGGCCGTTTGATAAGCGGACAACGCCACGCGGGTACGAGACGGGTACATCAGAGTGGGCACTCGCGGGCACGCATGGCGTCTCGCGACACAACGCAGGGCGCGGTCGACAGACGCGATGGCCGCTTCTGGCCAGAAAGTCCCTGCAGGACAGGGATTGCTGTTACGCGAGCTGGCGCGCAGGCGAGCCCCTCCTTCGCTAGAGAGGAGGTCGAACTCGATTCAAGCTGCCAAGTCCTGCGATCCCGAGGGGCCCCACAGGACTTGACTGAGTGACTCTGATACGCGCGATTGTCGCCGCAAGCCACTGGAGGCGTCGCCGGCTCGGCTCTCCGGAGCGATCAGCGCTGGCGCCGGATCAGCAGCCGGTGCGTGGGGGCAGGTCGTCGGGTACTGCTGCGAGGTCGACGAACTCGGCTGCGAATTCGGCGAAGTGGTGGATGTCGGCGATGGTGGAGGCGAGGCCGAGCGAGGCGCGGACGGCGCCCCCGGAGGGTAGGCCGATAGCGCGGATGTAGTCGTCAAGCGTCATGCCATCGCCGAACTCGCCGCCGACGAGGGTCTCACCTGAGATCGTGAAGGCCACCTCACCGGCGCCGGGGTTGCAGAAGCAGCCGGTGCGCAGGGAGATCTTGTGCCGGCGGGCGACACGGTCGACGTAGCGCTCGTCGACGATGCGCCCCTCCGGGTGGAGGAAGTTGAAGGCGACCGTCGCCCCGCGCCGGTCGAGGTCGCGCGGCCCGTAGATCGTGACGGCGGGTGCGCCGTTCGCGTGCCGGAGCGATTCGAGCGTCTCGAGCAGCCGGCCGGCGAGCGCCTGCACGTGAGCGTGGACGGCATCGATGCCGATTCGGTCGAGGAAGCGGAGACCGATCTCGACCGCGGGCAGGTTGAGGAAGTCGACCGTCCCGTCCTCGAAATGCGCCGCACCGGGAGCCGATTGGTACCACTCGCGCTGGACGAACGCAGCCACGATCGTCCCACCGGAGAACCACGGCCGCTCAAGCGTGGCAAGTGCGTCGCGGCGGGCAAGCAGCGCGCCGACGCCGGTCGGCCAGCCGAACATCTTGTAGAAGGAGAGCGCGACGAAGTCGGGGTGCCAGCGGCTGAGATCGAGCCGGTTCGTCGGGACGTAGGCGGCGGCGTCCAGCAGCACGTCCCAGCCGTGTGCCTGTGCCTGCTCGATCCAGGCGAGCGGGTGCTGGACACCGGAGAAATTCGACTGCGCCGGGTAAGCGAACAGGTTGTGGTGCTCGCCGACAACCTCGGTCAGGTAGCGGGGCAGCAGGTGGTCGTCGACGCGCAGCTCGGGCGCCTCGCTGGGTACATAGGTCGTCTCGGCGCCACGCGCGCGGGCGAACTCACGGATCCCGTTGACCGAGTTGTGGTTATCGAAGGTGAGCAGGAAGCGATCACCGGCGTGGAACGGGTAGGCCTCGCCGACCAGGCGAAGGGCACCGGTCGCATTCGGGGTAAAGATCGCGACGTACTCCTCGGGCGAGGCGCGGAAGAACCGAAGCACGGCCGCGCGCGCCTGCTCGACCAGCTCGGTCGTCGCCGCCGAAGTTGGGTTGAGCGAGTGCGGGTTGCCGAACACGCTTTGCCGGAGCAGCGCGAGGTGCTCGGCGAGCTGGGAGTGCGCGTAGAGTCCGGCGCCGGTGTAGTCGAGGTAGACGTGGCCGCCCGCGTCCAGGCGCCCGTACTCGCTGCGCCGAAGCTCGTCGAAGACGGCGGCCTCGGCGCTCTGCCGGGGGGAGCCTAGGACGCCGGTCGTGTCCTCACCTCGATCACGGTTTCGACCGGCAGGTCGAGCGACACGGAGACGAGGCATGTCTCCTCCGCCCGCTCGGCGAGCTCGCGCGCCTGCGCCTCCCGCGTCGGGTCGGTGTCGAGCTCGAGCCGGAGCAGCAGGCGGGTGAAGCCGAAGCGCCCGCCGGCGCGGCTGCCGACGACACCGTCGCCGTCGACCTTCAGCTTCGTGTAGGCGAGATCCTCACGGGCTGCGAGCCCGGTGAAGGTGACCGCTAGACAGGAGGCGGCCGCGGCAACGAGGAACTCTTCCGGGCTCCAAACTGACGGGTCGGTGCCGCGGAAGACGGGCGGGGTCGTGATCTCGATCGCCGGCTTCCCTTCGGCGTGGGCCGCGACACGGCGCCCGCCGATCCACTCGACGGAGAGCGGGAAATGGAACTCCTTCGCGCGGACGGTTGTGCTCGTAGCGTCGAGGGTGGCCATCAGTAGAGGCTGGCGGCGAGCTGCCGTCGGTAGCGCATCGTCAGCGGATGCTCGTGACCAAGCTGCCCGAAGAGGCCGACGGTCAGGTTGATCAGGCGCGCGCGCCGTTCGCCTTCGGCGGCACTGATCGCTTCGAGCAGTAGCTCAAAAGCGCGTTCGTGCTCGTCCTGCTCGAGCGCCGTGACCACCTCAGGGAGCTCGTCCGCTGCGGTGAGCTCGGCGACCAGCTGCTCGGCCGCGGTCGGGCCGATGAGCTCGTCGAGGAACTGGGCGACCGCGGCCGGCGGCTGGGCGCCGACGAACTCGGCCACGACCTGGCCGTTGCGGAACGCCTTCACTGCCGGGATCCCCTGGATCTCATAGCGGAGGGCGAGCTCCTGGTTTGCGTCGACGTCGACCTTCACGAGCTCGAACTCGCCCGCGCGCGCCTTCGCCTCGCGCTCGAGCACGGGGCCGAGCATGCGGCAGGGGCCGCACCAG
>DASSCT010000018.1:0-19356 GCA_035697545.1 Gaiellaceae bacterium
ACGAGCGAGCCCGCGAATGCTCGCCTCAGCTGGACGAACAGCGCTTCGAAGGCGAGCGGAGCCTGGAGCTGGAGCTCCTGCAGCTCGCGCCAGGTCTGGCGGACGAGCTCGGCAGCCGTCTCGGCGGCTGGCGAACGCTCCGGTGTCGCGTCCTCGCGTAGCTGATCGAGGTGGTCGACGTGGATCGCCGCCTGCTCGGCGCCAACGGCCACGGCCACGAGATCGCGGTACCAGGCAGCGAGTTCTTCGAGCGCGAGGAGCAGCTCTTCGCGCTCAGCGCCACGCTGGGCGCGGCGCAGGCGCTGGTCGACCTCGCGGTCGGGAATGTCCTGGCCCTCGAGCTCCTGTTCGGCCAGCGCACGCGCCTCCTTCGCGCGTTCCCCCGCCGCCTCGACCACGGCCTTGGCGGCCTCGGCCGGGACGAACTCACGATCGCGGTACACCGACCTCGCAAGCCGGAGCAGCTGCGTCCGCCGCTCGGCCGCCTTCGGGTCGAGCAGTCGCTCGGCGCGGTCGAGCCGTCCTCCGGCGACCCGGGCGAGCGCCGCCTCTTCGTTCGGGCTCAGGCCCGGAGCGCGTTCCGCGATCACCTCGCGGACGGCCCGCTCCGACAATCGTCGGAAGGGAACCGGCTGACAGCGCGAGCGGATCGTCTCGGGGAGCGGGCCGACGTCGTCGGCGACCAACACGATGACGGCGTACGGCGGCGGCTCCTCGAGATCCTTGAGCAGTGCGTCGGCCGCCTCGTCGTTCATCAGGTGCGCGCCGAAGATGAGGTAGACGCGGCGCTGCGCCTCGAACGGGCGCATGTGCAGGTCGTGGCGGAGCTCCCGGATCGCGTCGATGCGGATCTGATCACCGAGCGGCTCGAGGAGGTAGAGGTCCGGGTGCGCGCGGCGCGCAACTCGTTCGTGCTCGCCGAGCAACTCGGCGGCGAAAGCGAGAGCGGCTGCGCGCTTGCCCACGCCGGCCGGGCCGTGGAAAAGGTACGCGTGCGCGGGCCCCTCCTCGAGCGCCGCGTTCAGCAGGCTTTTCGCCTCAGCCTGCTCCGGCACGTTGCTGAACGTGCTCACGAACCTCCCCGGCGATGTCGTGGACATGTCGGTCGCCGTCGATCGCCACGATGCGCTCCGGAAACCGCTCGGCCAGCTGCCGGTAGGCGTCGTCGACGGCGCGGAGAAACGTGTCGCCTTCACGCTCGATCCGGTCCCGTGCGGCGGCCGAGCGCTTCCGCGCCGCCTCCACGTCGACCAATAGGAGAAAGGTGACGTCGGGAAGGATCCCGCGGATCGCATCCATGTTGAGGGCGAGAACCTCCTCGACGCCCAGCCCTCGCGCCACGCCTTGGTAGGCGAGTGAGGAATCGAGGTAGCGGTCGCTGACGACCTCTGACCCGGCTGCCAGCGCCGGCGCGATCACGCGCTCGACCAGCTCGGATCTGGCCGCAACGAACAGGGCCGCTTCCGACCACGGGGCCATGGCGTCCCAGTCGAGCAGCAGCTCGCGCACGCGCTCGCCCAGCGGCGTGCCCCCGGGCTCGCGGGTCGCGACCACGCTGCGGCCCTGCTCCTCGAGCCACTTCGCGAGGAGCTCGGCCTGTGTGGTCTTCCCGGAGCCGTCGATGCCTTCGAAGGTGATGAACACGGCGGGAGGATAGTGCCGTCCTCGGGCGAAAAAGGCGTCCGCCCGTGGAGCAGCCCGCCGCAGTCGATGCTCTCGTCCGTCCCTGGCGCACCGCGACTCTCGTCGCAAGCGCCGTGGCTGCCGTCGAGCTCCTCATTCTCCTCGTCCTCGGCGTCGCGGTTCTCGGGAAGCCGCTCTCGGAGAAGATGCGCGACGCCGCGCGGCAGCGGGCGATCGGCGCCCCCGCCGTGGAGTCGAAGAAGCCGAAGATCGGATCGTCGGCGGCCCGTCTCGACCGCTCCGACACGTCCGTCCTGGTTCTGAACGGCAACGGCATCACCGGCGCCGCGCACGAAGCAGCCTCGCGCGTGCGCGCACGCGGGTACTCGATCGGCGGAGTCGGCAACGCTGAGCGCACGGACTACATGCGCAGCGTCGTCATGTACCGGCCCGGCTATCGCGGCGAGGCCCTCCGCCTGGCCCGCGACCTGCGGATCAAGATCGTCGGGCCGCTCGACGGTCTCAAGTTGCGCGACCTCATGGGCGCGCAACTGGCCGTCGTGATCGCCTAGAGCCCGAAGAAGACATAGCGTCCGTCGCGGCTCGGCTCGGGCTCGGAGCCGGTCACCTTGCCGAAGTCCGCTTCGACGGAGGCCGCCGCCGCCCCGTACGCCGTCCGGTCGAGCAGGATCCCTGAGAAGCCCTCCCGGCGCGCGGCCGGGACCACTTGCGCCGCGGGCTTGCCGGCGATCGTCGCGGCCCAGTCCTCGGGACGGCCGCGCATCGCGCCCCAGCTCCAGCGGAGATCGTGCGAGTGGAGGTAGGGCTTCGCTGGGTCGTACGGCGCTCGGCCGCCCAGCGCAGGCTCGGGAAACGGTTCGTAGGGAAGCTGGACGATGCTCGCCTCGGCCGGGAGCTGCTCCTCGAGCGACGCCGCGAACTGCTCGTCGTTCCGGTAGGCGGTCTTCAGCGCGCCGTAGGCGGGGATGTAGGCCGGCGTCGTCTGGTCGAAGACGCCCACGGCCAGGACCGCTGCGAGCACCGCCGGAAAGACCAGGGCGGGGAGCCGCCGTCGCGCGAGCGCTCCACGCAGCGTCTCGAGTAGGAGCGCCACCGCGGCGAGCGAGAAGAACGCGATGAAGACGGAGATTCGGTTCCAGGACCGGATCTGCGGCCAGACGACGCCGAGCAGCGTCGAAAAGCCTCCCGTCGTCGCAAAGAGGACGGAGACGACGGTGAGCGCCGCCAGTCCGCCGTGCAGGCCCAGCGAATAGCGTCGCCCCGCCCCGACGCACGCTGCCAACGCCACGCCGAGCAACCACAGGAACCCGGCGGACGCGACCACGCCGAGCGTCGCCACCTGCCCCTCGGTCTGCGGGATCTGCCGCCCGTACTCGGCCTTGCGCCGCGCCAGAGCGCCGATCCGGTGGTGGTCGACGGGCAGCAGCAGATTGGTCAGCTTGAGGCCGTAGACCTCGCTCTCGAACCAGTAGCGCTTCGCGACCTGGTCGTTGGTGCCGTGGTCGATCCGGTAGACGATCGTCGGCGCCAGCTGGATCAGGGAGACGGCCAAAATCACCGCCACGACTCCTCCACCGGCGACGAGCGCCTCTCGGTCTCGCTGGGCGACGAAGCGCAGCAGCGCCGCGACGATGACCAGAAGGACGGTGAACGCGGAGTAGTAGAACGAGCCCGAGGCCGCGGCGACCACCGTGCAGAGCGCCGCCGTCATGAGCGTCGGACGCCAGCGCCCGAACAGTCGGTCCCCGCGGAAGACGCCGATCATGAGGTAGGCCGCGATGGGCACGGCGTAGTAGGCCGCGAGGAAGAGATGCACCTCGCCGCGCAAGAAGTGGTACGGCAAGAGTGTGTACAGGAGGGCGCACACGAGCGCGATCCCCCGCGAGACCGGGAGTCGCCGCAGCACGACGAACGCCGTCACCGCGATCAGCGGGAACGTCAGCACGTAGAAGACGTTCATCACCGCCGCCGGGTTGTCGGTAAGGAGCCCGCCGAGCCGGAAGAAGATCAGGTTGAGCGTGTCGGCGCTCGCGACCGGGTAGTCGTAGAGATCCTGCCCGTGTGGGGCTCCCAGGTCGGGGTTGTGCAGGTACCAGGCGTGCTCCATCACCGTCTTGACGACGGTCAGGTTCAGGACGGTGTCCCCGGAGTAGTCGAACGGGATCCCGAGGTCAGCGTCCCAGAGCTTCAAGAACACGACCGCGGCGACCAAGGAGAGCACCGCGGCCGCCATGCCGAAGAGCAGGTCGCCGTGTCGCCTCACAGGCCCTGCGCCGCGAGGAGATCGTTGGCCGGCCCGAGCGGGTCCAGCTCCCGGGCACGCTTCAGGTGCCGCAGACCGCGCGCGGGCCGTCCGGTGCCGAGCTCGAAGCGGCCGAGCTCGTACCACGTGCGCCAGTTCTGCGGCTGGAGGTCGACCGCCTGGACGTAGCGCTCGAGCGCCGCGCGGTCGTCGCCTCGCGCTTCTTCGGCGGCAGCCGTGGCGAAGAGCGGCTCGATCGCAAGCGGGTTCAGCGCGCGGGCGCTCTTCGCCTCGTCAAGAGCCTTGCCGATCTCGTCGCGATCGAGCGCGGCGTAGGCATCGGCGACGTCCCGGGCGGCGAGCCAGGGAGCGGTGAGCGAGAACACCGCCGCCGCGGCGAAGAGGACGGCTCCGGCAGCCCAGACCGGAGCCCGGAAGCGCCGGCGCGTCGCTCGGCCCGCCGCCAGCAAGATCCCGAGAAGCAGCAGCGTGGGTCCCGTCAGCGCGACGAAGTCCCAGTCGTAGTCGATCAGCGCGTGAAGGAGGTAGGCAAGCAGCGCAACACCCAGCGCGGTCGCGGCGGCGGCATCCTGGCCGTCGAGTCGCCGGATTGTTCCGACGACGCCGAGGACGGCGGTCACGACGGCTCCGGCGAAGAGCAGGAAGCCGGCGATTCCCGTCTCGCCCAGGAACTGCAACGCGAGGTTGTGGGGCTCGGTCGCGACCGTCGTGTTCGTCCGGATCGGCCGGCGGGCGATCGCGAACGATGCCGCGCCGGTCCCGCCGACCGGCTCGTCCTCGAACATCGTCCAGGCCTCCTTCCACCACGTCCAGCGGCTGTTCGAGCTGACGTTGCCGAGGCGTCCAGGCCCGGATCCGGCCTCGCTGGCCGGGTTCGTGAACTCACGAAAGCCGTCGCGCACCCAGTCGACGGGATGACCGCCGCTCGCGGCGAGCACGACGACGACCAGCGCGGCCGCCGCGCCGCCAGCGAGCCGCGGCCCCGAGAGGCTCCACCGAAAGCGCGGCCGCCAGCGCTCTTCGCGACCCGTGACGAAGTAGGCGGCAGCGCCCACGAGGGCGGCCCCGAGGACGAAGAACACGCCGAAGAACGCCCCAGCCCGCACTCGGTTGTCGTAGGTCTGGAGGTTCTCGACGAGACCCGGCTCGGAGAACGCCCAGAAGGCCAGGGCAATCGCCGGCGGCAGCGAGATGGTAAGCGCCGCCATCGCTTCGACACGGAGGGGAATGAGCGCGAGGTACACGGCGAGCGTGACAAGCGCGACGACGACTCCGCCCCGGGAGTAGGTGAGGAGCAGCGTGACCGCGCTGAGGAAGAGCAGAACGACCGCCGCGCTCCGCAGGGTCCGATGGTGCTCCCGCCGGACGGCCAGCCAGAGGCCGACCGGCAGCGCCATCGCCGCGAGGAGCGCGAGCCCGTTCCAGTAGCCGATCGGCTCCCGCAGCCGGGCGATCCGCGCTCCATCCGGAAACAGGCTGGGTATGACCTTGCCGGCCAGGGCCCAGACCATCACCGCTGCCAGCAGGACTGCGAGCCCGGCGACGGCCGCCTGGACGGGTCGCCGATCGGTCGCCCCGACCACCAGGCCGATAGCCAGGAAGGCGAGGTAGACGAGCCCACGGTTCGCGTACTCCCACGAGTGATCCGGCGCGACCGACCAGAGCACCGAAAGCCCGATCCAGACAACGAGGGCGGTCAGCAGGACGACGAACGCGAGGCCCGCGCGATCCAGGCGCGGCCAGGGGAGCGTCCCCCAGAGACTCAAGGCGAGCAGGATCCCGGCATCGACGAGCGCGAGCGCGCCGATCCAGACAAGTGAGCCGTACGACGACCCGTCGCCCGCGAAGAGCGCAAGCGCGACGAGGATCCCTGAGCCGAAAAGCAACGCCGGGCCCAGCGCGGCGGCGCCGCGTAGGAGGCCCGCGTGCATCGACGGCGAAGCTACCACCGGACGAGCGCCCGGTGTCCCCTAACAAACGGTTTACACGCGCTTGAGGTTGGGATCACCATGCTGGGAAAGACTCCTGTCACACTGTTGTCTATGCCGGGCGTGACGACATTTCCTTCTGTGCGCTCGCTCGCCGCCTTGGCCGCGACCATCCTGGCCGCGACGGGCACGGCGCTTGCGCTGGCGGCTCCCGCTGCCCAGGCCGCAAAGCCGTGTTGGGAGCGCGTCCTTGACGATTGGGTCGACAACGGCCGGATCGACGGCGTCTATTCGTCGAGCTGTCTGGAAGCCGCGCGCAGGCACGTGCCCGAAGACATTCGTGCCTACAGCGACTTCGAGGACCGGATCGACGACGCAATGCGGGCCCGCGCGATCCAGAGCGCCGGCGGCGGGGGCAACCCGACGCCGCCTGAGAAGACCACCACAGGTGGCAACGGGAGCTCCAAGCCCCAACCGGAGCCGCAGCCGAAAGCGGATGGGAGCGGGCCGCGCGACGAGGGGCCGATCTCAGCCGTTCTCAGCACGGGAACGAACGACGCAAACTCGATTCCGCTGCCGTTGATCATCCTCGCCGGGCTCGCGCTGCTGCTCATGGCCGCAGGCGCCACCGGGCTTGTCGCCCGCAAGGTGCAAGCCCGCCGCAGCCGCTGAACTAGTCCGTCCGATCCCGTTTCTAGATTGGCTGGTCCGCCCGCGGAGCGCCTAAGCCCCGGGAGCGAGTCCGAAACTAAGCTGTCCGGAGGTATTCGCATGGCATCCGCCGAGAAGATTCAGACTCCCGATTCCGTCCTCGACCAGGACGCGAAGCTAGGCGTTCGCCGCCTGTTCACGATCCCTGGGCGCGACCCGTTCGCAGAGATCGAATGGGAGCTGCGCGACGCGTTCATCCCCGGAAAGGACAAGCCGGCCTTCGAGCAGAAGGAGGTCGAATTCCCGAAGTTCTGGTCGCAGACGGCGACGAACATCGTCAGCCAGAAGTACTTCCGCGGGCGGCTGGGCTCACCGGAACGGGAGACGAGCGTCAAGCAGATGGTCGGCCGGGTCGTGACCACGATTGGTCGGTGGGGGCGCGAGGGCGGCTACTTCGCGGACGAAGAGGAGGCGCTCACGTTCGAGGACGAACTGAAGGCGATCCTCGTCAACCAGCTCGCAGCCTTCAACAGCCCGGTCTGGTTCAACGTCGGCTTCGAGGAGCGCCCGCAGTGTTCGGCGTGCTTCATCCTCTCGATCGACGACTCGATGGAGTCGATCCTCGACTGGATTCGCCGTGAGGGGATCATCTTCCGCGGCGGCTCCGGCTCCGGCGTGAACCTCAGCTTGCTGCGTTCCTCCAAGGAGCAGCTCTCGAAGGGCGGCTACGCCTCCGGCCCGGTCTCCTTCATGCGCGGCGCCGACGCGTCGGCGGGGACGATCAAGTCGGGTGGAAAGACCCGCAGGGCGGCCAAGATGGTCGTGCTCGACGTCGACCATCCGGACATCGACGAGTTCATCTGGTGCAAGGCGCGCGAGGAGGAAAAGGCGCGGGTGCTCGAGGCGGCCGGTTACGACATGTCGCTGGACTCGGCCGATTGGGCGTCGATTCAGTACCAGAACGCGAACAACTCTGTGCGCGTCACCGACAGCTTCATGCAGGCGGTCGAGAACGACGCCGAGTGGAACCTGACCGCGCGCACCGACGGCGCCGTCGTCGAGACGGTCAAGGCCCGGAAGCTCATGCACGACATGGCCGAAGCCGCCTGGCGCTGTGCGGACCCGGGAGTTCAGTACGACACGACGATCAACGCGTGGCACACCCTTCCGAACACGTCCCGAATCAACGCGTCTAACCCGTGCAGCGAGTACATGTCCATTGATGACAGTGCTTGCAACCTGGCGTCGCTGAACCTCATGAAGTTCCGCCGCGAGGACGGCGAGTTCGACATCGAGGCGTTCGAGCACGCGGTCGACACGGTGTTTCTCGCGCAGGAGATCCTCGTCGGGTTCTCCTCCTACCCGACGCCGGAGATCGAGCAGAACGCGAAGGACTACCGCCAGCTCGGGCTCGGCTACACGAACCTGGGCGCGCTCCTGATGGCGCGGGGCCTGCCGTACGACTCCGACGAGGGTCGCGCGTATTCCGCCGCCGTGACGGCGCTGATGACCGGCCGCGCGTATCGCAAGTCGTCCGAGATCGCCAAGCGCATGGGCCCGTTTGCCGGCTACCAGCGGAACGCGGCGGCCATGATCGGCGTGATCGCCAAGCACCGCGCTGCAGTCGGCAATATCGAGAACTCGGAGTGGGTTCCGTCCGAGTTGCTCTCGGCGTGCCGCCGCGCGTGGGACGAGGCGCTCGACGCCGGCGAGGTGAACGGGTACCGGAACGCCCAGGCGACGGTTTTGGCCCCGACCGGAACGATCAGCTTCCTGATGGACAGCGACACGACCGGCGTCGAGCCCGACTTCTCACTCGTGAAGTCGAAGAAGCTCGTCGGCGGCGGCGAGCTCACGATGGTCAACAAGACCGTCCCGATGGCGCTCGAGAAGCTCGGCTACGCGCCCAACGAGGCGTCCGAGATCGAGGCGTTCGTCGACGAGCGGAACACCGTCGTCGGCGCGCCGTACGTCAAGACCGAGCACTACCCGGTCTTCGACTGCGCGATCGGCGAGCGGGCGATCCATTACATGGGCCACGTGAAGATGATGGGCGCGGTCCAGCCGTTCATCTCGGGCGCGATCTCCAAGACGGTGAACATGCCCGAGCAGGTCACAGTCGACGACGTCGCGCAGCTCTTCACGGACTCATGGAAGCTCGGCGTCAAGGCGATCGCCATCTACCGCGACAACTGCAAGGTCGCCCAGCCGCTGTCCGGGAAGAGCGATGGTGGTGCAGCGACGGTCCTGGCGCCGGCCGTTCCGGGCGTCGCGGCGCCGCGTCGCCGCCGGCTCCCCGAGGACCGCACCGAGGTCGGGCGCAAGTTCCGCGTCGGCGACTACGAGGGCTACATCCACGTCGGACTGTTCGACGACGGCACACCCGGCGACATCTTCGTCGACATCGCCAAGGAGGGCACGACCCTCGCCGGCCTGATGAACTCGTTCATGATCTCGGTCTCGCTCGGCCTCCAGTACGGCGTGCCGCTCGAGGTCTACGTCTCGAAGTTCAGCCACATGCGCTTCGAGCCGAGCGGGCTCACGAACGACGAGGACATCCGAGTCGCCAAGTCGATCGTCGACTACATCTTCCGCTGGATGGGCAAGAAGTTCCTGACCGCCGACCAGCAGGAGGAGGCGGGGATCCTCACGCCCGAGATCAAGGCGCGCCTGGCGGCCGCGTATGCGAACGGCGGGACAACCCCGGGTGTGAACGTGGCCGAGGAAGCGGCAACGCCGGGCCAGACGGCGCTCTTCAACCAGTGGGACGACGCGCAGGAGTGCGCCCGCTGCGGCGGCCGAATGATCCGGACGGGCAGCTGCTACACGTGCCGCGACTGCGGCACGAACACGGGCTGCAGCTAAGGCTTGGATGAACGGCGGCCGGGTCAGACCCGGCCGCCGTTCGTAGGCTCGCTACCTGACGAGAAAGCTGCCCTTCATGAAGGCCGAGTGGGGATCGCAGACGTAGCGGTACTTCCCGCGCTTGAGCTTCAGCGTCACCGACTTCGTGCCCATGAAGGACACGCTGGTGATCACCTTGTTGAGGCCGGGCCCGCTCAGGTGGAAGTTGTGCATCGAGGACTTGTCGGCGATCTGGAACTTGTACGGAACGCCGGCCTTGAGCGATGTCACCTTCTTGCCGCCGCTCGAGAGCGAGATCGTAAATCCGGGACCGACGGTGCCTTTGACGACCTTCGGCGCGCCTGCGACCGGCCCAGTTAGCGCCAGGGCGGCCACGAGGACGCTCACGGCGACGATCGAGAAACGAGTCATTTCTTGCTCCTTTCGCGTGAATGAGAACGGCTCATAGCCTGGCTTCCGAACGCCTCCTAGCGCTTCGGGCGATCCCCTAGTAGGGCTCCTAGGTCCGCGGTCCAGGGCTTCCACAGAAGCGCCTGGTGGCGTTGCACCTCGACGATCGCCTGACAAGCGATCAAGGAGGAGCAATGGAATCCGGATTCGACTACATGAGGGGGAGAGGCCACGGGCGACGCTTCGCGATCGTCCTCGTCGCCGCGCTCGCGGTCTTCCTCACCGCCATCGCGTTCTCGTCGACGGCGGCGTACGGCGCGCCGGCGAAGAAGCCGACGCACAAGAAGGCGAAGGTCAAGGCATTCATCTACCGCGGCCAGCTGATCGTGCTCGGAACGGC
Source organism: Gaiellaceae bacterium (assembly GCA_035697545.1). Classification (GTDB taxonomy): domain Bacteria; phylum Actinomycetota; class Thermoleophilia; order Gaiellales; family Gaiellaceae; genus JACDAN01. The sequence continues at coordinate 10,142 of DASSCT010000018.1, forward strand.
CGCAAACGACCGGATCGCGCTTCGACTGAAGCCGGGCAACCAGTCACGGCTCGAGGTCGACTCCGGCTACCGCAAGTTCACGTTCAAGCGCTCGCGGTTCGACCGGATCCTCGTCCACGCAGGACGCGGCAGCGATGCGATCACGGTCGACGAGAGCTACGGCAGCTTCACGAATAGGGAGGCGACGCGTCTCTACGGCGACGCCGGATCTGACCTCGTCGTCGGTAAGGGCTCGAACGCCGCCGAGGCGTACGACTTCGCCTCCGAGGGCTCGTGGCTGAGGTACAGCCGCAACGGCTATCGAGTTCGCATCGCCGGAGTAGAGCGCTTCGATCTTCGCGCTCTCGGCGGCGCGGACAACGTCGTCGTGAACGATCTCGCGCGGGCCCACCTCAGCCGTCTGAACCTCGATTCGGGCGCGGGCACCGACCGGGTCGGCGTCGAAGGCACGGCTGGAAACGACACGCTCGGCGTTGCGGCGTCCGCGACGCCGAAGCACATCAGCGTTTCGGGCGCCTCGGGCGGACTGCCGATCGACGTCGTCAACTCCGAAGCACTCGAGATCGACGCTCTGGCCGGCAACGACACGCTGAACGCCGGCCTCGGGCTCGCCGCGCTCACCCAGCTGACGCTGGACGGCGGAGCGGGGAACGACACGATCAACGGCGGCGACGGAAACGACATGCTCCGCGGCGGCACGGAAAACGACTCGATCGACGGCAATCGCGGAGACGACACAGGGTTCCTCGGCGCCGGCGACGACTCGTTCACCTGGGATCCCGGCGACGGCAGCGACAGAGTGGAAGGCGAGGCCGGCACCGACACCATGGTCTTCAACGGCGCCGGCGTCGCGGAGAACTTCGACTTCTCCGCCAACGGCAACCGCCTGCGGTTCTTCCGCAACGTCGCGAGCATCACGATGGACGTCGACGACACCGAGCGGGTCGATCTCCGCGCGCTCGGCGGTGTCGACAACACCGTCGTGAACGACCTGTCCGCGACGGATGTCAAGAACATCGTGCTCGACCTCGCGCTAGACGGAGCCGTCGACACGACCACGATCAACGGCACAAACGGCAACGATTCGATCGCGATCGCTCCGAACGCGGGCGCGGTCGACGTCACCGGCCTGGCCGCGGCCGTGCAGATCAAGGGCTCCGAGGCAGCAAACGACCTCCTGAACGTCAAGGGCCTCGGCGGCAACGACACGATCAACGGCAACGTCGGGCTCGCGGCCTTGATCAAGGTCGGAATGGACGGCGGCGCCGGTAACGACACGCTGAACGGCGGCGACGGCGCCGAGGTCCTGGTCGGCGGCGACGGCGACGATGCGATCGACGGCAACCGCGGAGACGACACGGGGCTCCTCGGAGCCGGCGACGACTCGTTCAGGTGGGATCCCGGTGACGGCAGCGATGTCGTCGAGGGGCAGGACGGCATCGACACGCTCCGCTTCAACGGGGCCGGCGCTGCCGAGAACTTCGACGTCTCCGCCAACGGACAGCGCGTCCGGTTCTTCCGCGACGTCGCCAACATCACGATGGACTTGGACGACACCGAGCTGATCGATGTCCAGGCCCTCGGCGGGGCCGACAACGCGGTGGTTAACGACATCACCGGGACCGACCTCAAGCACGTTGCCGTCGACCTCGAAGGCGCGATCGGCGGAGGTGCAGGGGACGGTGCAGCCGACACGGTCACCGTCAACGGCACGAACCTCGCGGATGACATCCACATCAACGCGCTCGGGAACGTCGTAGACGTCGACGGGTCTCCTGCGGAGGTTCAGATCGAGCACTCAGAGGCCCAAAACGACAAGCTGATCGTGAACGGCCTCGGCGGCGCCGACACCATCACCGGCGGGCCCGGCCTCGCGGCCCTGATCCAGCTCGTCCTGAACGGCGGCACGGAGGTCGACACGCTGACCGGCGGCGACGGGGCGGACCGCATCGTCGGCCAGCAGCAGAACGACCAGATGCTCGGCGGAGCGGGCAACGACACGCTCGTCTGGAATCCCGGCGACGGCAACGACCTCATCGAGGGCCAGGCGGGCAGCGACACGATGGAGTTCAACGGCGCTGCAGGGGTGGAGAACTTCGACGCCTCGGCAGTCGGCGGACGGCTCCGCTTCACCCGCAACGTGGCGAACATCGTCATGGACGTGGGCACTACCGAGCGCGTCGACCTGAGAGCGCTCGGCGGCGTCGACAACGCCGTAGTAAACGACCTCTCCGGCACGGGCGTAACGAAGGTCGACATCGACCTGGCAGCCGCGTTGGGCGGCACCACGGGTGACGGTGCGGCTGACGTGGTCACCGTCAACGGCACGGACGCGCCGGACAACGTCGCGTTGGCGGCGAACGCAGGCGTCGTCGACGTCACCGGGCTCGCTGCGGCCATCGGCATCAGCCACCCGGAAGTCCTGAACGACACCCTCGCGATCAAGACGCTCGCGGGAAACGACGACGTGGCGGGCGTCGCCAACGTCGCGGGGCTGATCCAAACGGACGTCGACCTCGGGACCGACGAGTAGCACTCCTCCCTCCAAGCGATCGGGGCCCACGCCGGGCCCCGATCGCGCCCTATGCCGGCGCAGGCTCCTCGGCGGCCTCGCGCACGAAGCGACTGATCAGCTCGGCGCGGGAGCTCATGCCGAGCTTGCGGTAGACGCGCCCGAGGTGGAACTCGATCGTCTTGTGCGAGAGGAAGAGCGCGGCGCCGACCTCACGGTTGGTCATCCCCCGGGCAACGTGGAGGACGATCTGAAGCTCCTGCGGGGTGAGCTCCTCTGCCTCCCAGTTACGCCGCCGCCGGAGCGTCTCCCCGCTCGCCCGCAGCTCCGAGCGGGCGCGCTCTGCCCACACTTCGGCGCCCTGGTCCTCGAAGATCTGGAGGGCCAGCCGCAGCTCTTTTCGGGCGTCCACCTTGCGACCGACGCGGCGCAGGCGCTCGCCGTAGGCCAGACGCGTTCGGCCTGCCGACCAGAGGTCGTCGGACTGTGTGTGCACTGCGAACGCCTCTCCGAACGCCGGCTCGAAGTCGTCGTCTGGAGCCAGAAGCGCGCGCGCCCGAGCCGCGACCGCCCGGCCAACTGGGCTCTGGGGCTCGAAAGACGCTTCGTGGGCGGCAAGCGACCGCTCCGCGGCCTGCGCGTCCCCGCCCCGCGCGTGAACCTCGGCGAGCTGCGCATTGGGAACCATCTGGCGCGAGTGGATGCCGAACGCGTCCAGGTTCCGCGCGACGGCTTCGAGCTCCCGGATCGCATCGTCGTGGCGCGAATGTCCGATCGCAAGCAATGCGAGCGAGTGAGCGAGCCAGGTGCGGTAGCCGACGAGACCCGCCTCCTCGAGCTGTGGCCGCACCTCCTCGGCATAGGCCACGCACTCGTCCTCCGACCCTCGGCGAGCGGTGATCGCCGTCAGAACGAGGAGCGACTGGACACGGGGAAGCCACAGGCCGAGCTCGCGTGCGAGCCCGAGCGCCTCGGACGCAGCGGCAAGTCCCTCGTTGAGGAGGCCCGCCCGCGCAGCGTGCCACGCCTGCTGGTAGAGCAAATATGGGAGCAGCCCCACCGCGCCGTCGGCTCGGGCCTCGCCGACGTCTCTCAGCGCGTACTCGTACGCGTCCCGTGAGCGGTCGAGCCACTCGAGGGCGCCGGAGATGCGCATGAGGCCGAGCGGATCGAGTTTGGCGCACTCCGCGGTCTCCACCGCCTGCTCGAGAAGCGGACGGCCTTCGTCCGAGCGCCCGACGTAGCAGAGCACCCAGCCGCGCGTAAGCATCACGAGATCGCGGAGATCGCCGTTCGAGAGCCCCGCGGCGAGCGCCTGTGCCCGCTCGGCCGACTCGAGCATCCCCTTGGCGTCGGCGATGCCGAGCCGCGCGCTGCAGGCTTCCGTGCAGATCTCGACCGCGAGCGGCAGGTCGATGTCCTCCAGGAGCTTCGACGCTTCGACGAAGACCCCGGCTGCCTGTTTCGGCCGGCCGGAGAAGTACTCGATTCGACCCTGGAGACGAAGAGCGGCGGCACGAAGCTTCGGGTCTCCCTGCGCCAGAGGTTCGGCGAGAAGTGGAAGGGCCTCGCCGGGCCGACCTGCGCTCAGAGCGGCACCGGCCGCAGCGAAGAGGCGCCTGGCCCTGGCCGCGCTGTCTGTGCTCAGGCTGGCCGCCCGCTCGAAGGCAGCGGCAGCCGCGGCATAGCTCGAGCGGCCTTGAGCCTGCTCCGCGGCGGTCTCGAGCGCCGTGGCAGCCTCTTCGTCGACGCCGATCGCCGCGCCCGCCAAGTGCCAGGCGAGCCGCTCCGGATCGTCGCGCGCACGCAGCGCGTCGGCGAGCGCCCCGTGCGCGGCGCGGCGCTCAGAAGGCGGGGCACCGTGGAAAACGGCCGAGCGCACGAGCGGATGCCGGAATCGAATCCGACCGTCACTGAGGGTCAACAACCCCGCGTCTTCTGCGGACTCGAGGGCCCCGCGCCGGATTCCGCTCGACTCGAGCGCGGCGGCCACCGTGTCCGCATCGTCGGAAAGCGAGACCGCAGCCACCAGAAGCGCCCGGCGACAGTCGTCGGAGAGCTTCTCGGCTCGCCACGCGAAAGCCCGCTCGAGCGTCGGCCCTGCGGGAACCGGGTCCGGCAGCGGCTCGCGTCCCAGGAGCTGCTCCGCGCTCAGGACGTTTCCGAGCTCGACGAGCGCAAGGGGATTTCCGTGGGTCGCCGTGCAGAGCTGCTCGGCGACCTCGGCCGCGACGACTCGGCCCTCGTCCCCCGCGAGGAGCGCCGCGGCCTCCTCGGACCCGAGCCGGGCGAGCTCGTGGTGCTCGAGCGCCGGTGCATCGAAGGTGCGGTCGATGCCGTCACGAACCGCCAAGAGGATCGCGACGGAATCGGCGACGAGCCGCTTCGCGGAGAAGAGCAGCGCGTCGTCTGTCGCCAGGTCGAGCCAGTGCGCGTCGTCGACAATGATCACGAGCGGTTTCGCCTCGGCCGCGGCGGCGATCAGGCTCAGCGTGGCGGCGCAGACGGTGAAGCGGTCGTGCGGCTCGGCTTCGCGGAGCCCGAGCGCGCTCTCGAGCGCCTCGGCCTGCTGGGAAGGGATCTCGGGGAGATAGTCGAGCAGCGGCCGCATCAGCTCGAGCAGGCCCGAGAACTGGAGCTCAGCCTCGTACTCGACGCCCACCGCGCGGACAACCGTCATCCCCTCCGCCTGCGCAGCGGCATAGTCGAGCAAGGCCGTCTTTCCCATCCCGGCCTCACCGCGGATTACGAGCGCGCCGCTACGCCCGCCGCGCGCCCGCTCGAGCAGTTCGTCGATACGTGCGCAATCGGGCTCCCGACCGACGAGCACGCTCAAAAAGTAGCGTTAGGCGCCGATCAGGCGGGTTCAGGCGGCGAGCCAGAGTCTTCGGTCTCGCCGGAAGGGATCGCCGATTCCTCGAGCTCGCTGGGCTCTTCACCGTCCGCGGCCCCGAGCTCTTCGGCTACCGCGGGGTCCCCAGCCAGTGCTGCGGCCTTCCGTTCTTCCTTCTTTTCCTGCTTCCTCGCCCGCTTTTCGGCGCGATCCCGCTCTCGCTGCATCTTCCCGAAGGTCTGTCTCTTCTTCGCCATTAGCGACAGGGTAGCTTGCGGCTCAGTCGCCGCCTGGCGAGATGCATTCTCAGGGGTTTCTTAGCACCGTCTCACGACGCTCTTACGGCGGAGCGCTTCCATGCGCTCGAAGCCGACGAAAGGAGTGACGATGAACGTGCTGGAGACCACCACCGAAGCCGTCCTGGCCGCCGACGAGGCGTATGGCCGGAATGCGCTGGAGAGCGTCCGCTGGGAACGTCGAGGACTGCTGCAGCGGCTGGTGCGAGTCGAGGTTCCAGAGCCCGAGGATCGCGCCTCGGACGTCCCGATCGCCGCCTAGGCGGTCTTGGGCAGGTCTGAGATCGAGGCGAGGACGGCAGCCAACCGGGCGTCTCGCTCTGCCTGATCGAGGAGCTCGATCGCGATCGCTTCGGCAATTCTCTGGCCGAGCTCCTCGACCGCCCGCCACTCGTCCGCGTTCAGGCCGCTGAGGCGACCACGAGCATGGTCGAGCACCGTCTCCGCGCTGGCGATCATCTGGCGAGGGCCGTCTTTCCGACTGTCGGCTCCGAGCGCCGAGCCACGCTCGGCCGCGGAGCACGCCCGACGAACGTGAACCCCGAGAACATGAGCGCGATGCCGACGAGTTGTCCGAGATAGACGAACTCATAGTGTCCCGTCCGCGAGAGCCCGGTGGCCACCGCGACGACCAGCGCTCCACCGCCGATCCAGATGTTCGGGCTTATCCGCCGCCGGCGGAGGATCGAGTAGATCGACCCGCCGACGAGGAACAGCGTCCCGAACGAGTTGAGCGCGATCGCCCAGAGGAACGCGTGCCCGCCGAGGGCGTCGTTTGCCGGCGGGCGGCCGCTGGGCGTCCCCGCCAAAACGCCGGCGTCCACCGGCGCAAGCAGAACGCCGGCGGCAGCCGCCGCCGTCGCGACGACGAGACCGCCGAGCAGCACGTCACGAGCACGCCGGGGTAGGAGCAGCCACGCCGAGCCCGCGCCGAGGTACGCGACGGTGAGGGCGCCGCCGGCAAGGTAGTAGGCGCGGAATAGGCCGGCGTTCCAGCCGGACCGCTGAGCGAGCGCCTCGCATGCGGCCGCTGCGGCGAAGAGCGCGAACCCGGCGGCCCAGAGCGCCTTCTGGCCCGCGGGCCGTCGCCTGAAGGAGCGCAGGAGGAGCACACAGAAGAGCGTTGCAACCAGTGTTGCGGCCACCGGCAAGAGTGCGTCGGCGATCTGTGGCACCGACGTGTCGGGATGCGCGGCGATCGCGGTGACCGGCGAATCGGTGGGCACAACGCTCAGGTAGGCAAAGTCGCGCCCGCCGAACATGCCCTGGTGCGTGGCCACGAACAGGTAGTTGCCGGGAGCGAGTCGTCGAGCCGGAGCGAGGGAGAGCGCCCTCGGCGAGCTCCTGCGCACCGCCAGCGGGACCCGGTGTCCCCGGGTGACGTCAAAGAGGCGGTAGGCGCCGGGGCGATCGACCACAGAAGCCCGGACGAGGAGCGACCGCACGTCGGCCGGATGCACACGGAGCGAGTCGGCCGGGAACGACTCCTGCGGATCCCTCCAGGCGAAGAGCTTGACGGCCCCGCGTGGGGTGGCGAGAAACTGGCCCGTCACGTCACGCGTGAACCCCGTCTGATACGCGTACTGCAACTTGCTGCTGCCGATCTCGGTCACCGCTGGAAGGAAGGGCAGCGAGACGAGGACGACCGCGATCGACCCGAGCGCGACGCTCACCCTCGTCCGGTAGCCGTTCCGGCCACGGCGAGAGCCGGGCGGCGGCGGCCCCGCAAGCCGGAGCCGACGACGGCGGTGCGCCCAATAGAGCAGCGCCGCCGAGACGAGCGCGCTCACCGGCAGCCAGCCGAGCTCGAACTTCCAGCCGACGCCGCGAAGCGGGCCCTCCCCGTACGGGCTGAAGGCGATCGGGATCACCGCCCAGGCGAGGGCAGGCCCGGCGAGCAACAGGACCGACGCCGTCAGCGGGAAGCCGGCAAAGAGCCAGCCGACGCCCGGGAAGCCGAGTAGCGCCATCGGCAGCTCGTAGCCGGCGAGCGCGATCGGGCGACGCCGCCGGACGCGCGCGGGAATCCGGCCCGCGTAGACCCCCGGCGCCGATGCGAGGGCTCGCCGGGCAGCCGTCCGCTGCCGCACCGTCATCACCCACGCCGAGGAGGCGTATGCCCCGAAGCCGACGAGAACGGCGGCCGCAGCCGAGCAGAGGATGAGGGCGCTCCAGGGCTCGAGCCGGGCGACCGCCGTGGGAAAGGACGCACCGCCGGCGACGTCGTGCGCCTCTACCCCCGAGAAGGCGAGGCCGGCGGCGTAATACGCCGCGACCCCGGCCGAGACGCCGACGAGCGCGGCGATCTCAGCACGAACACGGCGTCGGCCGCCGAGCGCTCCCAGCAGACCGAGGGCGAGCCCGATCAGGAGCACGAGCAGCCCGCCGAGCATGTTCAGCTGGGCGTGCAGGTTGACGATGACCTCGCCCGCGTCGCCGCCGTCCTCGAGGAGCCGGTTCACGGCCGGAAACGCCTGCACCGGGCCCTGGAGCGTTCCGACGGCTAGTGCCGAGCAGCCGGCGAGCGCGAACCAGCGCGTCGGCGACGGCGCTCTACGGAAGCTGCGGACGATGAGGGCGAGCAGGAGCCAGAAGCCCAGCAGCATCGCGATCCCCGCCTCCATGAGGAGCACCGGATGAAGGCCGGTCGCCTCCTCTGCCTGATCGGGCGTCAGTCCTCGGTGCACGAGGCGCCCCTCGTGAAAGCCAAGGTAGAGGGTCACGGCGTAGAAGGTGAGCGAGCCGAGCAGCAGGAGGTAGAAGCAGCTGTCGGCCGCACGTCGCGACGGTGCCTTCCCGCCGAGGAGCGGCGCGAGCTGGAAGAGGACGCCGGCAACGAGCATCGTCAGGCCGGTGACGAGGTTGATGTGGGCGTGGGCGATCGGATCGATCCACTCGCCGGCATGGCCGGCCCGATAGAGCCACTCCGAGTTCGCGGGCTGCACCTGGATGACGCCCTGCACCGTCCCCGCGGTCAGGCCAGCCGCGCCGGTCGCGATGAACTTCCACAGGTGCCCATTGGGCTTGGGAACCCGAACGAGCCGAGCCTGGAAGATGGTGAGGAAGACGGTCGCCGCGAAGCACCAGTAGCCGATGCCCATCACGCCCGCGCCCATCCCGATCGGCACGCGGTACCAGTCGCCCATCTCAGCCTTGGCGGCGCGGTAGTCGGAGCCGGCCGCGACGAGCCGTCCGATCGCGATCCCGTTGCCGACGAACGCGACGTAGAAGACGAGCAGGCCTAGCGCGGTGAACCAGAAGGCGCCCTGGGCGAGCGCCTCGCTGGCTAGCGGGCGGCCGACGATCCGGGGCAGCGCGTACCAGCACAGGCCGGTTGCGATCAGCGTCCCGCCGCCGACGATCATCACGTGCGTGTTCGAGAGGTCGCGGACGAGGTGGCCGGCGTAGCCGGCGCGGGCGAGCCACTCGGCGGCCCACGGCAGGTTCTTGGCCAGCATGTGGAGGCTGCCGAGGACGAGGAAGCCGCCGCCGGCGACGAAGTACTTCGCGAGCTTCTGGTCGTGCGCGCCGAGCTCGTCGTCGGAGTAGGGCTCCGTCCGGACCGGCGGCGCCT
>DASSCT010000019.1:0-11851 GCA_035697545.1 Gaiellaceae bacterium
ATCGTCGACGAGCGAAGAAGTCGCTTCAGAAGGGAGAGTGGTTTGCTCGATAGCTTCGTGCAACGTGAGCGGCAACGTCCTCTGCGCCGCCACCTCCGAAGAAAGACCGCGCTCGCTCAGTCCCCGTGCGAGCGCTGTACTCGGATTGTAGCCGAAGATCAGGGGAAGTTCAGGCAGGTGCCGCGGCCCGTGATCCCGCCAGTGGCTGCCCGGAGACCCGCTCGGACACGCCCGTCTGATCCAGGTACTTCGTGACTCCGCCCAGGAAGAATGGCCAGCCCGCGCCGAGGAGGAGCGCGGTGTCGACGTCCTTGGCGCTCTGGACGACTCCCTCGTCGAGCATGTGGCGGATCTCGTCCGCGATCGCCTCGAGCGCGGCCTGCTGGATCTCGTCGACCGACCGTCTGGCGTCCCCGCGGACGACGATCTCGTCCTCTCCCTCGGCGTAGTTGGCGAGCGTCTGCGACAACGGGAAGCGGTCGGGATAGGCGTCGTTGAGGGTCTGGAGCACGTGGTTGGCGACCCGGGGCCCGACCATCTGCAGGAGAACGGACGGCGCCATCGGCAGCCCGAGCCGCAGGATCGCCTCGTCGGTTTCCTCGACCGTATTTCCCTGCTCGAGCGCGTCCATCAGGACGACCGTCATGCGCGTGAGCACCCGGTTGACGACGAATGCCGGCGCATCCTTGGCGACGACCGGGCGCTTGCGGAGCTGCATGGCGACGTCCCAGACGGTGGCCAGCGTCGTGTCGTTCGTTTCCGGCGTTCTGATGATCTCCACGAGCGGCAGGACGGCCACCGGGTTGAAAAAGTGCAGGCCCGCGAGCCGCTGCGGGTGCTCGAGGTTGGCGCCCATCTCGGTGACGGAGAGCGAGGACGTGTTCGTCGTGAGGACGCACTCGGGCGGGACGGCGGCTTCGAGGTCGGCGAAAACATGCTGCTTGACGTCCATCTCTTCGAAGACCGCCTCGAGGACGACGTCGCAGTCAGCAAAGTGCTCGTACCCGGCTCCCCCGGTCACGAGCGAGGCGAGGAAGCGGGCCTTCCCCTCGTCGTAGCGGCCCTTCTGGACCTGGCTCTCGAGCTCGGCCTCGATTCCGGCGATCGCGCGGTCGACGATCTCCTGGTCGAGGTCCCGGATCGCGATCGGAACCTCTAGCCGGCGCAGGAAGAGCGTCGCCAGCTGCGTCGCCATGAGCCCGGCGCCGACGATGCCGACCTTCTTCACGGGTCGTGCCTCGGCGTCGGGGCGGCCGACGTTCTGCTTCGCGCGCCGCTCGACGAGGTCGAAGGCATAGAGCGAGGCCTGAGCCTGCCGTCCGGGCAGCAGCTCGGCGATCGCATCCTCCTCGGCTGCGTACCCCTCTTCGCTGCTCCAGCCGGAGGCGGCGCCTTCGATCAGGTCGAGCGCCGTGTACGGGGCCGGCGCGGCACCGTGGAGGGAGTCGTCCAGCTGCCGTCTGGCCTTCGCCACCGCCTCGGCCACTTCGGCCGTGTCCAGGGGCCAGGCCCCGGGACCTGTTGTTTCGGGACGCTCGAGCAAAAACGCGATCGACTCGTCGAGGAACTCGGCAGGCTCCAGCAACGCATCGACGAGGTCGAGCTCGTGCGCCTCCGCACCGCTCAGCAGCTTGTTCTGGCGCAGTGGGTTCGTGACGATGATGCGAATTGCCGTGTCGACGCCGGCGATGCGCGGCACGAGCTGCGTGCCGCCCCAGGCTGGGAAGAGCCCAAGGAACACCTCCGGGAAGCCGAAATGGCGGACCGCGGTCGAGACCGTCCGGTAATCGCAATGAAGCGCGATCTCGAGCCCGCCGCCGAGACAGGCGCCGTTGATCGCGGCCAGCGTCGGGTAGGGCAGCGCAGCGATCCGGCTGAAGAGCTCGTGGCCGGTCCTGCTCCCGAGCCGCGCCGTCTCGGGATCGACGCCGTGGAACTCGTTGATGTCCGCGCCCGCACAGAAGACGAACGGCTTGCCGGTGAGCACCATCCCAGCCCAGTCCCTGCCCTCGAGCTCGTCAAGGAGCCGCGTGAGCGACTCGAGCGCCGCCCGGCCGAACACGGTTGGCTTGGTGTAGTCCTCGCCATTGTCGATCGTGACGAGCGCGAGCGGCCCGGTCTTCGTCTCGACCCGCGCGAGCTTGAACTCAGTCTCCAAGCAGGTTCTCCCACAGGACGGCTGCGCCCATGCCCATGCCGATGCAGAGCGCGGTCAGCCCGTAGCGGGCCTTCGGCCGTTCCCCGAAGCCGTACGCGAGCTGCGCCATCAGCCGGACGCCGGTCGCGGCCAGCGGATGCCCGCACGCGATCGCGCCGCCGTAGGGATTCAGCCGCTCGTCGTCTGGCTCGACACCCATCCCTTCGCACCACGTGAGCACTTGCACTGCGAACGGCTCGTTCAGCTCGAAGAGGTCGATGTCGTCGATGGTGAGGCCTGCCTGCTTGAGCACGCGTTTCGTCGCGGGGATCGGCCCGATGCCCATCAGCTCGGGCTCCACTCCCGAGAAGGCGAACCCGATCAGCCGCATCTTTCGCTCGAGCCCGAGCTCCGCGGCAGCCTCTTCCGAAGCGAGCAGGGCGGCCGTCGCGCCGTCCGTGAGCCCCGCCGAGTTTCCTGCCGTCACCCGGCCACCGGCCCGGAACGGCGTCGGCAGCTCGGCGAGCCCCTCCATCGACGTGTCCGGGCGCAGGAACTGATCCCGGTCGGCCACCGTCCAGCCCTCGTCCGTGAAGACGGACATCGGGACGACGGTCGAGTCCATCACGCCGTTCTGCCACGCGGCCGACGCGCGATTCTGCGACTGGACGGCGAACCGGTCTGCGTCCTCCTTCGTCAGCAGCGGAAACCGATCGTGAAGGTTCTCGGCGGTCGCGCCCATCGTTACCGCGGAGGTGTCGACCAGCCGCTCGGCGACGAACCGTGGGTTGAAGTCGACCTCGGCGCCCATCGGATGGTGGCCCATGTGCTCGACGCCGCCCGCGACGACCACGTCGGCGGCGCCCATCGCGATCTCACCTGCGCCTGTGGTCACGGACGTCAGCGCTCCGGCGCACATCCGGTCGAGCGCCAAGCCGGGCACGCTCTGGGGAATCCCGGCCAGTAGGGCCACGTCCCGACCGAGCGTCAGGCCCTGGTCGCCGACCTGCGCCGTCGCCGCCATGATCACGTCGCCGATTCGCTCGGGCGGCAGGGTGGGATTCCGGCGCAGCAGCTCACGGACGACCTTCACGGCCATGTCGTCGGCGCGCGTCCGCCAGAAGAACCCCTTCGGACCCGCGCGCCCGAAGGCGGTACGCAGTCCGTCGACGTAGACGACTTCCCTCAGCTCTCGCGCCATCAGCGGTGACAATACTCGCGTGGCTGAGGACTGGAACGCCCACGTCCAGCGGGAGGATGGTCGCTATCGCGACGGCTCCGAGCGGCTCCCCGACGACGCCGACACCCGCCAGCGCCAGCTCACGCGCATGGGGAACGCGGCCTACGGCGCCGGGCTCGCGCAGCTGATGCTTGGCGACGGCGAGGGCGCCGCCAAGCGCTTCCATGACGCCGCCCGGACCTACCTCGCCAGCTACGCCGATGCGCCGCCCGGGAGCTGGGGACGGCTGATCGCGATGATGAAGGCTTCGATCCTCGCCGAGGATTGGACGTCCGCCCAGGAGTACGCCCGCAAGACGCTCGACGAGGGAGCGCTCGACGGCACGAGCCCGATCGGCGCTTACGCCGCAGCTCTCGCCCTCCTGACCCTCGGGCGCGACGAAGACGCCCGACCACCCGCGAGCGGCCTCCGCGACCGCGACGACTTCCCGCCTGCCGTCGCCGACGCCGTCGCCACGCTGGCAGCCGAGGACGCGGCCGGCTACACGATCGCGATCGAGGACGTCCTCGAGTCGTTCGAGCACCGGGACGAGTACCTGGAGGACATCCCGGTCGCCGACACCGTGCTCGTGCTGCAGGCGCTCGCCCGGCAGCGCGACATGACTCCCGAGCTGCCCGTCTCCCGCCTGCTGCCTAGCCCTTCTCCTCCGGCCGCTGCGGGTGCATGATCGCCGTGATCGTCAGCATGTCCTCGCTCTCGTCCTCGAGCTTGTCGAAGGTCGGCACGAGCTCGGAGAGCACCTCGAGCGCCTTCTCAGGCGAGACCCGCGCGTTGATCCGCACGAAGCGGAACTGCCCCTCGTCCGCGTAGGCGTTCCACCCGCGCTGGACGTCCTCCACAATCGTGGCCTGTAGCTCCGAGGCGCCGGCTGAGACGAGCTCGGGCGCAACCTTGAGCGTCTGGGCTGCGGAGCGGTAGGGCTTCTCGCGGCCCTTGGCCGAGGGCACCTGGTTGATCAGGCCGGCGCGAAGGAGCATGCGCACGTGGAAGTGCAGGTGACCCGGATCGACGCCGAGCCGCTGGGCCAGCTCCCGGTTCGACATCGGCGTTTCGGTTTCGCCCAGCGTTTCGAGCACGCGCAAGCGGAGCGGGTGCCCGAGCGCCTTGAGCTGCTCGGGCTTGTCGATCGTCAAGACCTCGGGTATGGGATCGGTGTGCGGACTAGGTGTGCTCATCTGAAGGGCTATATATACGCGGGCGGCAACATGCTTGTCTAGGTCACGAGCTCCGCGGCCGCCGCTCGATCGAGGAACCCATAGGTCGTCCCGCGCTCGGATCGGACCAGACTGGCCGGCGTCGCGGGATCAGTGATATCACCCAACGCCCGGGCGACGGCAGGGGCTTTGTCGCGGCCGACGACCAGGAAGACGACCATCGCAGCGTCTCGGAGAACGGGGATCGTCATGGTGACGCGATCCGCGTCGGGGCGATGCACGGCGACGGCCCGCCGTTCCCGCTGCTCGAGCGCGGGATCCGTGGGAAAGAGCGAGGCCGTGTGCCCGTCGGGCCCGATCCCGAGCAGCGCGAAGTCCAGAGTGACCCCGCGGAGCTCGGAGTCGTATAGCTCGGCCGCTTCCTCCGGCGGCAGCTCTCCGCGGACTCGGTGCTCCGCGGCCGGACGGCCCTCGAGCCGGTCGAGCAAGCGTTCCCGGACGAGGCGGTAGTTCGAGCGCTCGTCGTCGAGCGCGACGCAGCGCTCGTCGGCGAACCAGAGCTGCGAGCGGCTCCAGTCGGGCTGCAGCGCCGCAGCGAGCTCGTAGGCCGGCCCGGGCGTCGAGCCGCCGGAGAGGGCCAAGTGTCCGCCCCGCATCGCTGCTTCGGCAAGCAGCTCGGCGGCGCCTCGACGGGCCGCATCGGCGCTCGCCGAGATCCTCAGCTTGACGTCCGCGCGGGTCAGGGCTCGCCGGCCGCGAGCTCCCGGCCCCGGTCCATCGCGGCCTGAATCGCGTTGAGGAAGGCGGCGCGCACTCCGGCCTGCTCGAGCTCGCGGATCGCCCTGATCGTCGTCCCTCCAGGTGAGGTGACCATCTCGCGCAGCTCGACCGGATGCATCTTCTCGTCGCGCAGGAGCTTCGCGGTTCCGAACATGGTCTGGACGACGAGCTCCGTCGTGTCCTCTCGTGAGAGGCCCAGCAGGATGCCCGCCTCGATCATGGCCTCGGCAAGCAGGGCGAAGTAGGCCGGGCCGGACCCGGACACGGCCGTGACCGCATCCATGTAGCGCTCCGGCACCCGGACGACGCGTCCCACGTGCTCGAGCACGTCCTCGGCCAGCGCCAGATGCTCGTCGTCGGCGTGGGCGCCCGCGCAGAGTCCCGCCACGCCCTCGTGGACCGTCGCCGGCGTGTTGGGCATCGCGCGCAGCACCGGGACGCCGGATGTGATGCGCTCCTCGATCGACGCCGTCGGGACCGCGGCTGCGATCGAGAGCACTGTTTGCTCCGGCAGGAGCACGCCCCCGATCTCGCCGAGCAACACCTCGAAATCCTGCGGCTTGACGGCGATGACGATCAGCCCGGCGCCGCGGACAGCATCGGGGTTTGAGGTCGTGGCCTGCACGCCGTAGTGCTCGGCCAGCTCCTGGGCGCGCTCCTCGCGACGAACGGTCACCGCGATCTCGTCCGGCTTGCGCCAGCCGGTGCTGAGCAAGCCGGCGAGGAGCGCCTCGCCGATCTTTCCGGCGCCCAAGATCGCAATCCGTCGCCGGTCGACAGCCATGGCGGCAGTCTACGAGCACTCACAGCCGCTGTCCCTGCGTCCCAGCGTGTCGACCGGTCATTTCAGACGGCCGCCCGGGCAAAGCCCGCGCGGCCTGAAGGAGACGCCGCAAGCGGCGTCTCAGGCCGCTGTGAGAAGACCGCGTTCGGCCGGCACCGGCAGGAGGCTTCTGGCGAGCCCGGCGAGGAGATACACGCTCGCCAGTCCCTGCCACTCGCCGTAGGGAGCAAGCAGCTCGGCCGTGTCCTCGGGCTCGGCGCGGCGGTCGAGCAGCGCGGAGCAGAGCTTGATCAGCCCCAGGTCACCGACCAGCCCGAAGTGGTAGCTGCCGAGACCGTGTAGGCCGATTACGCCGACCGACCATGGGCCGAGACCGCGCTCTCGCTGCAGCCGCTTCGCCGCGCCGGCCGGCGGGACGAAGCGGAGGCGTTCGAGGTCGAGTGTGCGGCAGAGGCGGACGAGCGTCGCCGCCTTCCGCGCGGACAGTCCGAGGCGCTGGAGCTCGGCGGGCGCGAAGGCGCAGAACGCCTGCGGCTCGGGCGGCGCGTAAAGGACGCCGTCCGTCGGGCTCGTCGCGCGGATCAGGCGCAGCTCGAGATTCCGAGCCCGTTTGGCTTCGATCAGCTGCCCGCAGATCGCGCGCAGAACCGCCTGGGTCACGGTGCCGAGGCGGAGCGGCCTCAGGCCGCGCAGCTCGCGGACGGGACGACGAAGCAGTCGATCGTCGGCGAAGCGCTGCAGGAACTCCGTGTGGTCGCCCTCGAGCGGCAGAACCGCCTTCAGCCGCTGCAGCCCTCCCTCGCTGAGCGCCCGCAGCTCGAGGGCGCCGTCCGTCTGCTGCCACGCCGCGGCCCGCTCCAGCCGCCCGTCGAGCTCGAAGAGGCAAACGAGGATCCGTCCATCGAAGCGGCGGGTGGCGTCACCCGCGAGCCGGGCAGATGTGCGCAGCGAAAACGGTCCCTGCGGGCGAACGAGGTCCTCGACCATGCGAGAACCCTACGACTGTGCTCGGTCGGGATGCCTACCGGTAGCGGTAAACGATGCGCCCACGGTCGAGGTCATAGGGCGAGAGCTCGATCTTGATCCTGTCGCCGGGGAGGATCCTGATGCGAAAGCGCCGCATCTTGCCGGCCAGGTAGCCGAGCGTCTCGTGGCCGTTGTCGAGCGCGATCCGGAACTGCCCGTTCCTGAGTGCTTCGATGACCTCGCCCTCGAGCTCGATCTTTTCTTCCTTGTCAGCCACGGCGCATCAGCCTAGCAACGTGCTCCGGTCTGTAGCCTCTTTTCGGCATGGCTGAGCCGATCGATCCACGCACCGACATCGGGCACGTGCATCTGAAGGTCTCGGATCTCGACCGGGCAATCGCCTTCTATCGCGATGTGCTCGGCTTCGAGCTCCAGCAGCGGATGGGCGACGAGGCAGCGTTCCTCTCTGCCGGTGGATATCACCACCACATCGGACTGAACACGTGGGAGTCGAAGGGCGGCTCATCGCCTCCGCCGGGGACGACGGGTCTCTACCACTTCGCGATTCGCTATCCCGACCGGCTGGCGCTCGCCAACGCACTGAAGCGCGTCCTCGACGCCGGGATTCCGATCGGCGCCTCCGACCACGGCGTCAGCGAGGCGATCTACTTCCAGGATCCGGACGGGAACGGGATCGAGATCTACCGCGACCGGCCACGCGAGGAGTGGCCGCGAGCCCGGGACGGCGACGGCGTGGCGATGATGTCGGCGCCGCTCGACCTCCGAGGGCTGCTCGCGGAAGCGAGTTGAGATGGCCGCGAGGATCGACAGAGCCTTCGACATCGTCTCGCTCGACGAGATGGAGGGGAACGAGATCGACGGGCGTGTTCGCTTGGACGTCCGCCACCACTTCGGGATCAGGGCGTTCGGGACGAGCGCCATCCGTTCGCCCAACGGCGGCGTGGTGATCCGCGAGCACGACGAAGCCGGTTTTCGGATCGGCCAGTCGGGCCAGGAGGAGCTTTACGTCGTCGTCTCTGGTCGCGCGACGTTCACGGTCGACGGTGAGCAGGTGGACGCGCCTTCCGGAACGGTCGTCTTCGTCCGTGATCCAGCGGCTACGCGAAGCGCCGTGGCCGAGGAATCGGGCACGACGGTACTCGCCATCGGAGGCAGGCCGGGTGATGCCTTCTTGCCGCTGCCGCCCGAGGCGACGACTGCCTTCCAGGCCTTCAACCGCGGCGACTACGAGAGATCGATCGCGCTTTACGAGAAGCTGCTCGCCGAGCACTTGCCGGGGAACGCCGCCGTCCTCTTCAACATCGCCTGCGCCGAGGCTTTGCGTGGGCGAACAGATGCCGCGATCGAGCGGCTCGAGGCCGCCGTGCAGGCCGACGATCGAGCCAGGGAGCTCGCTCGGACCGACTCGGACCTCGATTCGCTTCGGGGAGATCCCCGCTTCGCCGAGCTCGTTCGCTAGCAGCTCTGGGCGCGGTGCTATACCTCTTCCTGCGGGGTAGATGGCGAAGCCTGTCGAACAGCTCGACCGAGTCGTGATCCGGTTCGCCGGCGACTCCGGCGACGGGATGCAGCTGACCGGAGGACGGTTCACGAGCGAGACCGCGCTGCTCGGGAACGACCTGTCGACGCTGCCGGACTTCCCCGCCGAGATCCGCGCGCCGGCCGGCTCGCTGCCCGGTGTGTCCGGCTTCCAGATCCACTTTTCGGATCACGACATCCTCACGCCGGGCGACCAGCCGAACGTGCTCGTCGCGATGAATCCCGCCGCGTTGAGGATGAACGTTCGTGACCTGCCGAACGGCGGGACGCTGATCGTCAACCGCGACGCCTTCACCGAGCGGAATCTCGACAAGGCGGGCTATACGTCGAACCCGCTCGAGGACGGGACGTTGAACGAGTTCCGCGTCCACGAGGTGCCTCTCACCTCCCTGACACTGGAGGCGCTGAAGGAGGTGGACCTGACAAAGCGCGAGGCTGAGCGCTCGAAGAACATGTTCGCGCTCGGGCTCATGTCCTGGCTCTACCACCGCCCGACCGAGGGGACGATCGCCTTCCTGGAGAAGAAGTTCGCCTCTCGGCCCGAGATCGCGGAGGCCAACATCAAAGCGTTCAAGGCGGGCTGGGCGTACGGCGAGACGAGCGAGGACTTCGCCGTAACCTACGAGGTCGCGCCGGCCCAGCTCCCGCCCGGCACCTACCGGAACATCCGCGGGAACCAGGCACTTGCACTCGGGCTCATCGCCGCCAGCGTCAAGAGCGGGCTTCCGCTCTTCCTCGGCGCCTACCCGATCACCCCGGCCTCGGAGATCCTCGAAGACCTCTCGCGTCGCAAGGAGTTCGGCGTCCGCACGTTCCAGGCCGAGGACGAGATCGCCGCCGTCGGCGCCGCGCTCGGCGCCAGCTTCGGCGGCGCCTTGGGCGTGTGCACGTCGAGCGGTCCCGGCGTCGTCCTGAAGATGGAGACGATCGGCCTCGCGGTCGCCCTCGAGCTGCCGCTCCTGATCCTCGACATCCAGCGCGCCGGCCCGTCGACGGGCATGCCGACCAAGCCGGAGCAGGCCGACCTGCTGCTCGCGATGTGGGGACGGAACGCCGAGTCGCCCGTGCCCGTCATTGCCGCTTCGACACCGGGTGGTTGCTTCGACTCTGCGCTCGAGGCTGCGCGGATCGCGCTCAAGTACCGGACGCCCGTCTTCCTGCTCTCGGACGCCTATCTGGCGAACGGTTCCGAGCCGTGGCTGATCCCGGACGTCGACTCGCTGCCTGACATCCCTGTGGAGTTCGCCGACGGGCCAAACCACGAAGGCGCGTTCCTCCCGTACCTGCGCGACGCGGAGACACTGGCCCGGCCCTGGGCGATTCCGGGCACGCCGGGGTTGGAGCACCGCATCGGCGGGCTCGAGAAGGCCGACGGGACGGGGAACGTCTCCTACGACCCGGACAACCACGACTACATGGTTCGCGTGCGCGCCCAGAAGGTGGCCGGGATCGCAGCGGACATCCCGGAGCTCGAGGTCGACCACGAAGACGGCGCCGACCTGCTCGTCCTCGGCTGGGGCGGAACCTACGGCCCGATCGCGGCTGCAGTCCGGCGTGTGCGGCTCGAGGGCGGGAAGGTCGCCCATGCGCACCTGAACTACCTGAACCCGTTTCCGCGGAACACGGGCGACGTGCTCCGTAGCTACGACAAGATCCTCGTGCCGGAGATGAACCTGGGCCAGCTGCTCAAGCTCGTGCGGGCGGAGTTCCTGGCCGACGCCGTCGGCTACAACCGCGTCCGCGGCCTGCCGTTCCGCTCGTCCGAGCTCGCCGAAGCGATCGAGGGGATGCTGTGACAGAAATGGGCGGCAATGGTGGGAAGCCCCTCGTGCAGCTGACAGCGAAGGACTTCAAGTCCGATCAGGAGGTCCGCTGGTGCCCGGGCTGCGGCGACTACGCGATCCTGGCGGCGCTTCAGGGGTTCATGCCCGAGCTCGGAATCCCGCGCGAGCGGATCGTGTTCGTCTCCGGGATCGGCTGCGCCGCCCGCTTTCCGTACTACATGCAGACCTACGGGATGCACTCGATCCACGGGCGGGCGCCGGCGATCGCGACGGGTCTGTCGTCGTCACGGCCGGACCTGTCCGTCTGGGTCGTGACCGGAGACGGCGACGCGCTCTCGATCGGTGGGAACCACCTGATCCACGCGCTCCGGCGCAACGTCAACTTCAAGATCCTGCTCTTCAACAACCAGATCTACGGGCTGACGAAGGGCCAGTACTCGCCGACGAGCCCGCTGGGGACGCGTAACAAAACGACGCCGATGGGATCGCTGGATTACCCGTTCAACCCCGTGTCGCTGGCGCTCGGGGCCGAGGCGACGTTCGTCGCCCGGTCGATCGACACGGACAAGAAGCATCTGACCGAGGTGCTGCGGCGGGCGGCCGCGCATCCGGGCTCGGCCTTCGTCGAGATCTACCAGAACTGCAACGTCTACAACGACGGCGCCTTCGACGCTGTGCGGGAAGAAAAGCAAAACCGGATCCTGCTCGAGCACGAGAAGCCGGTCCGGTTCGGTGAGGAAGGCGAGCGCGGGGTCGTCCAGCGTCCGAACGGCTCCATGGAGCTCGTGGAGGTGGCCGACGTTGGCGAGGAGGCGCTGCTCGTCCACGACGAGCACGACGCGGACGCGTCGCTCGCGTTCGCCCTGTCACGGCTCGCGCATACCCCGCACGGCCCGACGCCGCTGGGCATCTTCCGAGACGTCGAGCGTCCGGTGTACGACACGCTGATGGCCGAGCAGATCGAAACGAGCCGTCAGGAGCAGGGCGATGGCGAGCTGGACAAGCTCCTTCACGCCGGCGACACCTGGCGCATCTCCTAGGGACTTAACACCACGAAGCCCGCCGCAGCGGGATTGAGCCGGCCACACCGGCACGGGGGACGGACACGCCAGCGAAGCCGTCATGTCCTCCAATCGGCATCGCAAGCGATGCCTCTGCGGCATGGCGTCTGCTGGTGGCGTCGCAAGCGATCGCCTTAGGAACCACGAAGCCCGCCGCAGCGGGCTTCGTGGGTCGGAGAGAGGGAGTTGTGGTGTGAGAGGTGAAGCTTGGTGTGACTCGCCGTCGTCCGGGCGCGACGTGACGACGGTCTTCACGATCTCGCAGTTGACGTAGACGTCGGACTCCTTCGAGTTCAGCCAGACGACGTCCTTGTCGCCGGGGCCGCAGTCGATCTGGTCGACCTTGCGGTCGCGGGCGAGCGCGTGCATGTTGTCGTTTCCGTCC
>DASSCT010000020.1:0-7865 GCA_035697545.1 Gaiellaceae bacterium
TCCGAACCACGCGCACCACCCGCGGGTCGTCCGTCGTGAGCTCGGCCTCAGACGCGATGTCGATCTTGTTCAGGACGACGATCTGGGGGAGCGCGTCGAGGCCCGCACCATACGCGCCCAGTTCTCGATCGATCATCGCGAAGCGCTCGGCCGCGTCCCCCTCGGACGCGTCGATGACGTGTACAAGGAGACGCGCGCGCTCGAGATGCGCCAGGAACTCATGGCCGAGCCCGATCCCCTCGCTCGCTCCCTCGATCAGCCCGGGAACGTCGGCGACGATGAGCTGCCGCCCATCCGGCGCGTCCACCGTTCCCAACACTGGTGACAGCGTCGTGAACGGATACTCGGCGACCTTGGGCTTGGCGTTCGAGATCCGCCGCAGGAGTGACGACTTCCCGGCATTCGGCAGGCCGACCAGCGCGGCATCGGCGAGGAGCTTGAGCCGCAGCTGGAGCTCCGCCTCCTCGCCGGGCTGCCCGACCTCCGCAAAGCGCGGAGCACGCCGTGTGGGCGTTGCGAAACGCCGGTTGCCGCGTCCGCCGGCGCCTCCACGCGCGACGACGACGCGCGAGCCGCGCGCGGCGAGGTCCGCGATCAGCCGCTCCTCCTCGTCGAGCACCTGCGTGCCCGCAGGGACCCGCAGGACGACGTCCTCGCCCGCTGCTCCGTGCTTGCCCGCGCCCTGTCCGTGACCGCCCCTGCCCCCGCGATAGCGCCGCGGAGCCTGGTAGCGCCCCAGATCGCGCAGGTCGGGGTCGGCCACGAGCACCACGTCGCCGCCACGTCCTCCGTCACCCCCGTCCGGGCCGCCCTTGGGCACGTACTTCTCGCGCCGGAAGCTGAGCGCGCCGTGGCCGCCGCGCCCCGCCTCCACGCGGATGCGGGCCCGGTCGTGGAACATCGGCGATGCTCTAGTCGCTCTGAGGCTCGCCGACGGCGATCGTGCGGCGCTCGCCGCTGCGACGGAACTCAACTCGCCCGTCGCGCGTCGCAAAGATGGTGTCGTCCCGGCCGATGCCGACCCCTGGGCCCGGTGTAAATCGCGTGCCGCGCTGCCGGACCAGGATCATCCCAGCGCGGACGGCCTGCCCGTCGTAGATCTTCACCCCGAGGCGCTTTGCCTGCGAGTCGCGCCCGTTGCGGGAGGAGCCGAGTCCTTTCTTGTGCGCCATTAGGTGTTCGCCTTCGCCTTCGTCTTGGTTGTCTTCGTTCTCGAGGACGTTGTAGCGGACCGCGTGCGCTTCGGCTTCTCCGCCGCGGCCTCCTCCGTCCTCTTGGCCGTGCTGCGCTTGGGCCCGATCGACTGGATCTCGATCTGCGTCAGCTTGCTGCGGTGGCCGGTGTGTCGACGGTAGCCCGTCCGACGCCGGTACTTGCCGATCCGGATCTTCTCGCCCTGGACATGGCCGAGCACCTTCGCAGTGACGTGCTGGCCCTTCGGCTTGAGCTCCGCCTTGCCGTCTCCGCCCTCGAACAGGACGTCCGGATGGAACGTCTTGTTCTCGGCCACATCGAGCCGGTCCACGAGCAGCTTCTCGCCCTCGCGGACGACGTACTGCTTGCCTCCGAGCTTGATGATTGCGTAACCGGCCATGGAAAACGCGGGGGGTCACCCCGCGGGTCGGTCAGTCTACCAGCGGTTTTATGTGGTGGTTTCGGCGGTTTCCGCCGTCTCCACCTTCGCCGCCGGCTTCTTGCGACGACGGCCGCCGCGGCTGCCACGCCGCGTCTTCTTGCGCTTCGGCTGTTCCCCGTTCGCGGTCTCCTGCTCCGTCGCGCCCAGCGCCGGATCGGGCACGTGGATCAAGACCGCCGTCGGCTCGGGCTGGCCATCCTCGCCGGCTTCCACCGCAACTGCGGGCTTCTTCTTCCGCCTCCGCCCTCCCCGCGAACCACGGCGGGTCTTTTTCTTCTTCGGCGCCTCCTCTTCGGCGGGAACCGTCTCTTCGGCCGGAGCCTCCTCGGCGACTGGCTCCTCGGGCTCCTCCACAGAAGGCTCCTCGACCACGGCCTCCTCGGCCTTCGGCTTCGCCGCCCGCGAGCGTCGTGCCCGGGTCGGCTTCTCGGCCTGCGCTTCGGCGGTGATCGGAGGCAGTGCCTGCTCGGAGGGAGCGCTGACGAGCTCGGCGTAGGCCGCATCGTCCAGCACGCGCTCGATGCGAACCTTCACGCGCTTCCCGACCATGCCGGCGGCGCCGGCCACTGAGATCGGATAGTCCCCCTCCTTCGCGACGCCCACAGTCGGATCGTGCAGGCCGACCTCGACGAGCTTGACCTGGCGCTCCTGGCCTTCCTCGAGCGGCCGCTCTGGCTGGAGCTTCGCCACGGGCCCGCGCTGGAGCTCCTCGAAGTGGTCGGAGGGAACGCCTTCCTTGCCGACGATGAAGAACCGGCGCCGCGTTCGCTCTTCGATCGCGCGGAGCCGTGCGGCGCCCGGCCCGATAAGGATCTCGGCCACATGCGCGTTCAGCTCGACGCGGAACGCCCGGCTGCGAGACTCGGCGGCGAGCGCCCGGAGCTTCCGCTCGGCCTCGACCGCCGTCGTGGTCTCGGAGAGGACGATGCCGTCGCCATGGCAGGTCGGACAGCGCTTGGTGAGGATCTCGCGCGGTCCGTGGGCCACATTCTGGCGCGTCATCTCGACCAGTCCGAGCGGCGAGATCTCGACGACGTACGTCTTCGTCCGGTCGCGCTCGAGCTCCGTCTTCAGCGCTTCCTCGACGGCCTCCCGGTTCCTCGGGTTCGCCATGTCGATGAAGTCGATGACGATGATCCCGCCGATGTCGCGCAGGCGGAGCTGGCGGACGACCTCTTTGACCGCCTCGAGGTTGTTCTTCGTGATCGTGTCCTCCAGCCGCTGGTCGGACGCTTTGGACCGCGAGCCGACGAAGCGGCCCGTGTTGACGTCGATCACCGTGAACGCCTCGGCGTAGTCGAAGACGAGGTAGCCGCCGGAGGGAAGGTCGACCCGGCGCGAGAGCGTCGATGCGATCTCATCGTCGACGCCGAACTCCTGGAAGAGCGGGGTCTTGCCGGTGTGCTTCTGGACCTTCTCGGCCATGTGCGGGGACGTCTTCTTGAGATAGCCGACGATGCGCTTGTACGTGAGGTCGTGATCGACGACGGCCCGCTCGAAGTCGTTCGTGAAGAGGTCACGGATGACACGGAGTGGCAGCTCTGCCTCCTGGTAGACGAGCGCCGGCGCCGAAACGGCCTCGGCTTGATCCCGGATCGTCTTCCAGAGCCGTTCGAGGAAGTCGATATCGCGCTCGATGTCCTCGGCGGACGCGCCTTCCGCGGCGGTGCGGACGATGAGGCTGCCCTGCTTCGGCCCGACCTGCTTGAGGATCTCCCGCAGGCGCGCGCGCTCTTCCTCGGGCAGCCGGCGCGAGACGCCGAAGCCCTCGCCACTCGGGACGTAGACGACGAAGCGGCCTGGCAGCGAGATTTCGGTCGTTAGCCGAGCGCCCTTCGACTTCATCGGATCTTTCACGGCCTGGACGAGGAGCTCCTCGCCGCGCCTCAGCAAATCTTGGATCCGGCGGCCGTGCCTTCGGCCCTCGAGCTCGGGCGCGACGATCTCGTCCACGTACAGAAAGCCGTTCTTCTCGAGGCCGATCTCGACGAACGCGGCCTCCATGCCGGGGAGAACGTTGTCGACGGTGCCCTTGTAGATGTTTCCGGCGATCGAGCGGCTCTCTTCGCGCTCGAGGTAGACCTCAGCGACCTTCTCGTCCTCGAGGACGGCGACGCGCTGTTCGGCGACGTCGACGGAGATGACGAGCTCACGCTTCGCCGCCGGCCGGATGACTCGCGGCGTCGCCGTCCGGCGACGCGTGGTGCGGGCTTGCCTGCCGCCTTCGCGTCGCGGCTTCTGCTCGGCGCGCCGGGGCTTTTCCTCGGTGCGTGCGGGCTTCGCCTCGGCGCGCTCGCCACGGTCCGCGGGCTTGTGCCGGTTGCGGCCGCCGCGACTGCCTCGGCGGCGGCGTTTTCTAGTCTGAGTTTGTTCGCCCGACTCCGCGGGCTCGGTCGTTACCGGTTGTTCCGATGGAGCCCGCTCCTGGGCGGGCTCAGGCTGGGATGGGCGCTTTCGGCGCCGAAACCACTGGAGCAAATGAAGTCCTTTCGCGTAATTCCTGCGCGCGCACTCTGAGTTGCGCGCTGCGAGGAAATGGTCTGTGCAAACTGCATAAAGCTTTCCTGCAGGCTAGCAGCCTTCTCGGCCGCACCAGGGCGCTCTGACGAGGGATCAGGCAGCCGCCGGACGAAGCTTCGTCCGCCTCGTGCGGATCGCCCTCAGCCGCTGCGAGAGGCGGGCCCAGGCCCAGGGCTCGACCTCGAGGTAGCGGGCAGCGTTCTGGCCCTTGGTGGCGGCGAGGTACTCGAACCAGGCGTCCGCTTCCTCGATCAGCAACAGCTCATGGGGATCCCGCCTCGATGCCATGGCCGCGATGCTAGGACCGCCATCGGACGGACCTACGTCCGGCTACCTGCGGCGAACGGCGATCGCCTGGAGCATGCCGACGGCGAGCAGGTTCGTGACCATCGAGGAGCCGCCGACGCTGACGAAGGGAAGCGGAATGCCCGTGATTGGGGCGATCCCGATCGTCATCCCGACGTTCACGAACACCTGGAACAGGAGCGCGAACACGATCGCTCCCGCCACGGTCGCGCAGAAGGGGTCGCGAGCGGTCGCGATCACCCGTATCCCCCTCCAGATCAGCAGGAGATAGAGCGAGAGCAGGATCGCCGCACCGACAAAGCCGCGCTGCTCCGCGAGCGAGGCAAAGACGAAGTCCGTGTGGTGCTCCGGGAGGTAGTCCAGGTTCGTCTGGGTCGCGCCCGCCACCCCACGGCCCGCCGTGCCGCCGGCACCGACCGCCGTCATCGATTGGTTGATGTTGTACGCGGCGCCCTGCGGGTTCTCCGAGGGGTTCATGAAGGCGGCGAGCCGATCGCGCTGATAGGGCGCGAGGATGTCGACGCCGAGCGAGGGGGCGAACCAGAGCACCGTCGCGCCGACCAGCGCCGCGAGCGCCGCGAGGATGGCAAGGTGCCGCCACGGCGTTCCGGCGAAGAACAGGCAGGCGCCCAGGATCGCCCCGTACGAGAGCGCCGTTCCGATGTCCGGCTGCATGAAGACGAGCACGGTCGGCAGCGCCGCCGCTCCGACGGCGACGAGCGTCGTCCTCAGCTCGTTGATCCGCCGCGCCCGCCCGGCGAGCAGGCCGGCGAGGAACAACGCGAGCAGGAGCTTTCCGAACTCCGAGGGCTGGAACCGGAAGAAGCCGAGCTCGATCCACCTCGTCGAGCCACGCGCGTCCGTCCCCAGCGCCATCACGACGAGGAGCAGCGCGATCATCAGGCCGTAGACGACCTTGCGGTACCGGCGGTAGTAGTCGGGATCGACGAAGAGCACGCCGATCATCCCGACCGTCCCGACCAGGGCGAACACCGACTGCCTTGTGACGTAGTACTCAGGATCCCCGGGAACGTCGAGACGGGTGATCCCGTCGACCACCCAGAGGCCGAAGGAGACGAGCCCGGCAACCGCGGCGAGCATGATCCAGTCAAGGCGGCGGAGGAAGGCAACGGCGCCGGTCGCCTCGGCCCGCCGTCGGCGAACGCGTGGTGTGAGTGGGGCTGCGTAATCGGCCATCAGTCGGATGGGACGTACTGCTGCGTGTACGCCTTCTTGCCGAAGTAGCTTTCGAACACCTTCAGGGCGGCGGGTGCCGCGGCCGTGCCGCCGTGTCCACCGTTCTCGATCACGACACAGACGACGAGCTTGGCCGAGTCAGTCGGGCCGTAGCCGCACCACCACGACTGGTCCATCATCCCCGCGAAACTGCCGACCTCGACGTACTTTTCGGCCGTGCCGGTCTTACCGGCGATCTTGATCGGGAAGCTGCCGAAGACACCTGACGAAGTGCCGTAGCTTGCATGTGTGGCTTCGTACAGGCCCTCGCGGACCGCACGCAGCTCGTCCGGTTGCACGTTGACGGGCCGGGGCGGCGACGCGAAGACCGGCTTGGCGGCGCCCCGACTCCCGGGCTGCTCGACGCTCGAGACCAGGTGCGGCGTGACGAGCTTGCCGCCGTTTGCGACCAGCGCGTAGAAGCGCGCCATCTGCAGCGGCGTGACGAGAAGATCCTTCTGGCCGATCGCGAGCTGCACCGAGTCGCCCGACTTCCAGAGCTTGTCAATCTCGTTCGGGAAGTTCTTGCGACGCCATTGCGGCGTCGGGAGCAGGCCCGACTCCTCGCCGCCCACGTCGAGCCCGCTCATCTTGCCGAAGCCGAACGCGGAGGCCCACTTCTGGAGCGGGCTCCCGAACTGCGCCGGCAGGCGGTAGAAGGCGAGGCCCAGTTGGTAGAAGTACGTGTCGCACGACGCCGCGATCGCATGTGGCAGCGTCATCGCCTCATTCGCGTAGGGGTTCCAGTTGTTGAACTTCGTCCCGTCGATCTCCATCGACCCGACGCAGGGGAGCGTCGCGTAGGCCGAGGCGAGCCGCTCGCGCATCGCTGCGAGCGCCGTCACGGGCTTGAAGGTCGAGCCGGGCGGATAGAGACCCGCGATGGCGCGGTTGAGCCCGGGGTAGTTCGCGGCCTTGGCCGCCTCGGGGTCGAGCAGCGGCTTCAGGTCGTTCTGCTTCGGCCTGCCGAGGTAGACGCGCGGGTCGAAGGTCGGATTCGAAGCGAGCGCGCGGACTGAGCCGTCACGCGGGTCGAGGGCGACAACGGCGCCGCCGTTCGCCGCCCACTGAGGGGGATCGCCGTTGTGCGCGACCTGGATCCCGTACTCGAGCGCCCGCTCGGCAGCACGCTGCAGCTTGGCGTCGAGCGTGAGTCGCAGTGCGAGGCCTTGCTGGAAGTAGTCGCTGTAGCGAGGGCGTCCACGCGGACGGCCGAGCGAGTCGACCCGAAGGCTTGCGAGCCCCGCGCGTCCCCGTAGATAGCGGTCGTACGCAGCCTCGATCCCGCTCTGGCCGACGTGGTCGCCGTTCCGGTACCGGCGGCTCTTGACCTGTTCCGGCGTCACGGAGCCGACGTGCCCGAGAAGCTGGGCGGCGATCGGCCCCGACGGATACGAGCGCAGGTACGTCCGCTCGATCGTCAGCCCCGGGAACTCCCGGATTCGTTCCTTCAGGTACGAGACGACGTCGTTCGAGACGCCCTCGGCCAGCGTGACGGGCTTCAGCGGGTCGGCTCGATGCTGTTCCCGGAAGGTTCGCTGGAGCTCGGCCACGGGGATCTGCAGAACGCCGCTCAGCTTGGCGAAGACGCGCGGCCGGGTTCGTCGCGAGAGGCTGGCCGGCCAGACCCGGACGACGTTCGCGAGCTTGTTGCCGACGATCGTGCGGCCGCGATCGTCGTAGATCGGCCCGCGCGGCGCCTCGACGCGGATCGTGCGCAGCTGATTGTTCTGCGCGGCAGCGAGATACCGCTCGCCGGAGAGCACCTGGAGGGCCCAGAGCCGGAAGAAGAGGACGGCGAAGGCGAAGAGGACCAGCGCCCCGAGCACGCCCAGCCGCAGCGCGATCTGCGGCGTCATCCGATACGGCGACTCGACGCGTGGGTCACGCGGCATGAAGCGCGTCCTCGGCGGCCGGATGCGCGAGATCGACGCCATCAGTTCGTGCCCAGCTCAACTTCCATCGCGGGGCGGGCGCCGGGCGGTGTGAAGATGCGGCGGCAGAGCGCGTAGACCGGGATCGTCAGGAGCAGGTTCAGGACGATCGCCGTCGGCAGAGCGCCGACGAGCCCGGCGCGCGCCGAGACCGGGTCGCCGAGCACGTAGTGCATCGCGAGGCTGCCGAGCGCGAAGAGCACCGTGACGACCACGATGGCGAGCAGCGGCGC
>DASSCT010000021.1:0-4190 GCA_035697545.1 Gaiellaceae bacterium
CCACGCCCAGGAGGACGCGATCTACCGGTTGATCCGGTACTTCCACGAGGAGTGGATCGTGCGGGTCGGCGAGGAACCGGACGTCGCGTCGCTCGCCGAGGACCTGGGCGTCGCCACGAGCACGATGCAGGTGATCCAGCGGCGAGCGCAACGGATCCTCGACATGCCGTGCATCTCGCGCGACCCGTCGCAGCCGTCGCTGTCCGCTCGGATCGTCGACGAGCTGATGGACGGGTTCAGCGTCCTGGTCGACACCAGCGGGCTCTCCTCGATGGAGGAGATCCTCGTCGCGTCCGTTATCACGCGCACGGTGCTCGACGCGTACGCGAACCTGTACCTGGACGACCGCGACCGGTTCGCGGCGTTGCCGCCCACGCTGGTGGCGCTCGAGGAGGCCCAGCGCGTGCTGTCGCGGGTCGCCCGCTCCGACGAGAACGTCTTCCCGCGTCTTGCCCGGGAGGGCCGGAAGTTCAAGGTGGGGCTCTGCGCGGTCTCGCAGCAGCCCAAGTTGATCGACGACGAGCTCCTGTCGCAGTTCAACACGTTCTTCATCCTCGGCCTGGCCGACGAGAAGGACCGCAACATCCTGCGGGGCAGCTCCAAGCAGGACATCTCCGACCTGGGTCCCGAGATCCAGACGCTGATGCCGGGTGAGGCGATCGTGACCAGCCTCGAAGCGCCGTTCGCCCTGCCGGCGCAGATCTACCTGTACGAGGACTATCTGAAGTCGGTGACCGGGCCCTCGCCGCTTCCCCCCCGGCCCGCGGACGCGGCGAAGGGGTTCGCCGAGTAGATGGCGCGGCTCGTCGCGTTCGGCGACGCGCACCTCGGGCGTTCGCACCTCGCGCACCTGCGCGACGAGCAGGGTCGCAACGTGCGGGAGGAAGACTTCCTTCGCTCGTTCTCGTGGGCGATCGAGGAGACGATCCGCCACGAGCCGGACGGGTTCCTCTGGCTGGGAGACATCTTCGACCACGCCCGTCCGACGTACCGAACCTTCGCCCACGTCCTCGCCGGGCTCCAGCAGCTCGCCGACGCCGGCCTGCCCGGGGTGGCGATCAGCGGCAACCACGACACGCCGCGGGTGCGAGGGACGGGATCGCCGTACGACGCGCTCGAGCGCGTGTTCCCGAGCGTCACGTTCGCGTGGCGCATGGAGGCGGCCCGAGCCGAGATCGCGGGGGTCTCGGTGCACGCCGTCCCGCAGACGCTCGCCGTCGACGAGCTCCGCGAGCAGCTGAAGGTGGCGTCGGGCGCGGTGCGCGCGGACGGCGTCAACCTGCTGATAGCGCACGTGGCGCTCACCTCGTTGCCCTCGCGGGCCTATCGCGACATCAACGAGCTCGAGGTCGAGGAGTCGGCGTTCGATCGCGCGTTCGACCTCGTCGTCCTCGGCCACTACCACGCCGTGCAGAAGATCTCCAAGCGCACGTGGTACGCGGGCTCGACCGACACCTTCTCGTTCGCCGATTCGCCCGAGACGACGAAGGGTCTCGTGGTCGTCGACACGGGATCGGGAGCGCTCGAGCACGTCGAGAACCCGCACGAGCGGCCGCTCGCGACGGTCTCGGTGCAGGCGGGCGGGATGTCGGCTGGCGAGCTCGTCGACGCGGTGGAACGCTCGGCCAAGGGCACGCCCCACGGTGCCGTCGTGCGCGTGTACCTCAACCAGGTGGACCCGGCGTCGTTCCGACAGGTCGCGATGGAGCAGTTCCAGGAAGCCGTCCCCCGGGCGCTCTGGGTGCAGGTCGAGCCCGACATGGGGGCCGACGCGATGGCCGTCCAGGGTGGTCCGACGGTGGGCTCGCTCGAGCAGGAGTGGCTGGCGTACGTCGAGCTGCAGGACCTGGCCGGCCTCGAACGGGAGCGCGTCGTCTCGCTCGGAGCGCGCTTCCTCGAGGACGCCCGCGGGGACACGGCATGAGGGTGCTCGAGCTCTCGCTGCGCAACTACCGCATCTTCGAAGAGGTCGACCTCGAGCTCCCCGCGCGCGTGATCGGCATCTTCGGCGAGAACGGCGCCGGCAAGTCCTCGCTGATGGAGAGCATCGCGTTCGCCTGCTACGGCGTGGACGCGGCGCGAACGAAGAAGCACGAGATCCGCACCCACGGGATCCTCACCGACTGCCTGGTGCGCCTGGTGTTCGAGCACGCGGGTCAGCAGTACGAGGTTCGCCGGACCATCAAGGGCAAGGGCCACACCCCCGAGGCCGAGCTCTTCGGCGGCGACATGCTGCTCGCGTCGGGAACGACGGAGGTCGACGCGGAGATCCGGCGCCTGCTCCACATGGATCTGCACGTGTTCCGGGCGTCCGTCTACGCAGAGCAGAAGCAGCTCGACGCGTTCTCCGACGTCACACCCGGCAGGCGCAAGGAGATGGCGCTCCGCCTGCTGGGGATCAGGCCGGTGGAGGAGGCGCGCAACGCGTCCCGACGGGAGGCGAGAGCGACCAAGGAGAGCGCGGTTCAGCTCGCCGGGGCCGTGGCGGACCTCGCCGCGCTCGAGGCCGAGCTGAAGGACGCGAAGGAGTCCACGGCGGAGGCCAAGCATCTCGCGAAGGCGGCCGCGGCCGAGCTCAAGGGCACGATCGCCGTCGAGAAGGCCGCCACGCGTGCGTTCGCCGAGTCCGACGCCGTGCGGCAACGCATCGAGACCCTCACGGTCGAGCTACGCGCCAAGACCGAGCAGCGGGCCCACGCTTCCGAGCAGCAGGACGCGCTCGCCGAGCGCGTGCAGCGGATGACCGAGGCCCTGGCCGAGCTCCCCGCCATCGAAGAGCAGCTCGGGGAGCTCGCCGGCATCGAGGAGCGCCTGAGGCTCGGCTCCGGCCTGGCGGAGCGTTCGGCCGAGCTCGCGAAGACCCGAGCGCAGCTCGAAGCCGTGCCGGAGATCGACGAGAGGTCCGTCTTGGCGGCGCTCGAGGCGGCCGCGGCCGCGCTGGAGCGAGCCCGGGCCGCCGCGGCAGGGGCCGAGGCCGAGCGCGCCCACCGAGCGGCGCTCTTGGAGCAAGCGCTCGAGCGGTTGGACCGCGCGGCCGATGCAGACCCTTCGCAGCCGTGCCCGACCTGCGGCCGCCCGCTCGGGAACGACTTCACTTCGTACGTGAAGCACTGCAAGGCCGAGGCCGCCGACGCGAAGAAGGCCGCCGCCGCCGCCGCCGCGACGGCCAAGAGAGACCTGGCCGATCGTGTGCGCGCCGAGAAGGAACAGGTCGGTGCTGCGGACGCGGGCGAGCGAGCACGCGAGCAGGCCGCTCGGCGAACCCAGCTCGCCGAGCGGGTCGATGGCCTCACGGCCGAGATCGCGGAGCTCGCCGAGCCGTTCGACGGCGCCGTCCCCGAGCTCGATGAGCTGCGCGCGAGCGCCGAGCGGGCGCGGACGCTCGCCGCCCGGGCCGCCGAGCTCGGTGCACAGCGACAGCACCTCGACCAGGCGGAGCGCGATCTGGCCGCGGCAAGGACGCGCATCGACAAGCTGGACGCCGAGCTCGCGAGGCTGGCGGGGGAGGCCGAGGGACTGGCCTTCGACGAAGCGCAGCACGCGCGGCTCCGCGACGAGCGAGAGCACGCGGCAGGGGCGCTGGAGGAGGCACGCTCGGCGGAGCGCGGAGCGAGCGACGCCCTGAAAGACGCCGAGAAGGCGGAGGCGGAGCTCGTCGCGGCGCTGCGGCAGGCCAAGGAGACCCAG
This sequence comes from Gaiellaceae bacterium, assembly GCA_035697545.1. Taxonomy (GTDB): domain Bacteria; phylum Actinomycetota; class Thermoleophilia; order Gaiellales; family Gaiellaceae; genus JACDAN01. Next base: position 3,688 of record DASSCT010000021.1, read on the forward strand.
GCGAAGGTCGACGAGCTCCGTTCGGAGGCGCGCTACGTGGAGCGGGTGGCGATGCTGCTCGAAGGGTTCCGCGATCACCTCGTCGCGCGCGTCGGGCCCGAGCTCTCGCGCGAGGCCGAGGCGTTGTTCCGCGAGCTGACGAACCACGAGTACGACGACCTCAAGGTCGACGAGGAGAAGCTCACGATCCAGATCGCCGACGGGGACTCGTACTTCGCGATCGACCGCTTCTCCGGTTCGGAGACCGACCTCGCGAACCTCGCGCTCCGCGTGGCGATCTCGACCCAGCTGTCGCGGCTGTCCGGTGCCGACGTGGGGATGATGGTCCTGGACGAGGTGCTCGCGTCGTTGGACGAGGAACGCAAGGACCTGATGGTGCAGGCGCTCGGTCGTCTCTCGTCGCGGTTCCACCAGCTGTTCGTGGTCACGCACGCAGAGCAGGTCAAGGACCAGTTCCCCGCATCGATCCTCGTGCAGAAGGTCGGGCGACGACGGAGCACCGC
>DASSCT010000022.1:0-34532 GCA_035697545.1 Gaiellaceae bacterium
TCCTGCCCGATCTTCTGCAGACGCACGATGGGCGTCGAGCCGACGAGGTCGAGCGCTGTCGGATATTCCCGCGCCATCAGGGGCGAAGCTTAGGCTCTGGGGTCAGTGGCGGAAGTGGCGACGGTGGGTGAAGACCATCGCGGCGCCGGCAGCTTTGACCGCCTCGACCACCTCCTCGTCGCGCTTCGCCCCGCCCGGCTGGATTAACGCGGCGACGCCGGCCTCGAGCGCCAGCTCGGGCCCGTCCGCGAAGGGGATCAGCGCGTCCGACGCGAGCACCGAGCCGCGCAGGTCGTGACCGTGCTCGCGCGCCTTCTCGATCGCGATCCGAACCGAATCGACACGGCTCGTCTGGCCGCCGCCGATCCCGATCGTCAGCAGATCCTTCGCGATCACGATCGCATTGGAGCTCACGTGCTTGCACACGCGCCAGGCGAAGAGGAGATCACCCCAGACCGCCTCGCTCGCTTCGCCGCACACGAGCTCCATTCCGCTGCGGTCGTCGACCTCACGGTCGCCGTCCTGCACCAGGAGACCGCCGATCACGCGCTTGTACTCCCGCTCTGCGAGATCGCCCCTGCGCCGCTCCCGGTCGACGAGGATCCGTGTCGCCGGCTTGCGCCGCATGGCCTCCAACGCGCTGTCCTCGTACTCGGGCGCGATCACGACGTCGATGAACTTCCCCGCGAGCTTCTCCCCGAGCTCGGTCCCGACCGGACGGTTCAGCGCGAGCACCATCCCGTACGCAGACACCGGATCGGCGTCGTGCGCCTTCGCGAACGCCTCCTCGATCGACGCCGCGACTCCGACCCCAGACGGGTTCGCATGTTTGACGATCACGCACGCCGGCAGCTGGAACTCACCGAGGAGCAGCCGCGCCGCCGACAGATCGTTGAGGTTGTTGAACGAGAGCTGCCGGCCGTGGACCTGCTCGACGCGGGAGAGAAGATGTCGCCGCGCGCCCTCCTCGACGTAGTACGCGGCCCGCTGGTGCGGGTTCTCGCCGTAGGCCAATTCGGACGCCTTCTGAAAGCTCGGGATGAACCGCTCCGGAAATGCCTCGCGGCCGAGAAACCAGGAAGAGATCGCCGCCTCGTACGCCGCCGTCGTCGCAAATGCCTCGGCGGCGAGCTCCCGGCGCGTGTTGGCGGAGACGCCGCCCGCGCGAAGCTCCTCCAGCACCTGCGAATAGCGCTCGAGCCGGCACACGGGGACGACATGCTCGAAGTTCTTGGCCGCGCTGCGCAGCATCGAAGGCCCGCCGATGTCGATCATCTCGACGGCCTCCTCCTCCTTGACGCCGTATCGCCCCACGACCTGGGCGAAGGGGTACAGGCCGACGCAGACGAGGTCGAACGGGACGATGCCGTAGCGCCGGAGCGCGGCGACGTCCTCGGGGTGATCGCGACGGGCGAGAATCGCCGCGTGGATGCGCGGGTGGAGCGTCTTCACCCGCCCGCCGAGCATCTCGGGGATCTCTGTCAGCTCCTCGACCGGCGTCGCCTCGATGCCGTTCTCGGCCAAGTACTCGGCCGTGCCGCCGCTCGCGACCAGCACGACGTCGAGCTCCTCTAGGCCCCGGGCGAACTCGGCGAGACCCGCCTTGTCCCAGACAGACAGCAGCGCCCGGCGGATCAGCTGATCAGCTCCAGGACGGTCTTCGGAAGCAGCCGGTGCTCGACTGCCTGCACGCGTGCGCGCAGCGTTTCGACCGTGTCACCGTCGAGCACGGGCACACGCTCCGCGACGATCACCGGGCCGGTGTCGATCCCCTCGTCGACGTAGTGGATGGTGGCCGCCGTCTCGCTGACGCCGGCCGCGAGGACATCCTCGATCGGATGCGCGCCCGGGAACTCGGGCAGCGGCGCGGAGTGCGTGTTGACGACCCGGCCGGCGTAGTGGTCGAAGAACGGCTTGCGGAAGAGGTGCATGTACCCGGCACAGACGACGAGCGTCACCTCTCGATCCTCCAACCACTGAGCGAGCGCCTCGTCCCTCGCCTCGCGGCTCTCGTAGTCCTCCGCGAGGAAGACCCCGGTCTCGATCCCGGCTGCCTCGGCCCGCTCCAGGGCTCGGACACCCGGCTTGTTCGACCCGACGCACACGATCGGAAGCCCGGCCTCGATCAGCGCCTGCAGGTTCGTCCCCTCCCCGCTGACGAGAACGCCGATCACGCGCGCACGATGCGCCCGATCACGAGCGCGTCCCCCGAGTCCGGAACCACGGCGCAGTAACCGATCCCGAGATTGAAGACGCGTCGCAGCTCCTCCTCCTCGACATGGCGCGCCAGCCACTCGAAGACGGGCGGCCGCGGCCACGAGCCCCAGTCGATCTCCGCCCGCAGGCCCGCCCGCAGGCCCTCGGGCACGATCCGCTCCAGGTTGCCGGCGATCCCACCGCCGGTGATGTGCGCGAGCCCGTGGACCTCCCCCAGCGCGCGGACCTCGTCCAGATAGAGCCGAGTCGGGGCGAGCAGGTCGTCGCCGCTGTAGTCGTCCTCGTCGAGGATGCGGCGAATGAGCGTGAAGCCGTTGGCATGCACCCCCGCCGACGGGAAGCCGATGACGAAGTCCCCTTCCCGGATCGCCGACCCGTCGACAAGAGCATCGCGCTCGACGACGCCGACGCACGTCCCCGCGAAGTCCAGCTCGTCCTCCTGGTAGATGCCCGGGAGCTCGGCCGTCTCGCCGCCAACAAGTGCCACTCCGGCGGCCCGACACACCTCCGCTGCACCGTCGACCAGCTCGGCGACTTGCTCGACGTCAATACGGTTCGCCGCGACGTAGTCCAAGAGGACGAGCGGCTGCGCGCCGGTCGTCAGCACGTCGTTGATGCAGTGGGCGGCGAGGTCGGCGCCGCAAACCCGAAGCCGCCCCCGCTGTCGAGCGAGGATCAGCTTCGTTCCGACGCTGTCCGTCGACGCGGCGAGCAGGCGGTGGTCGTCGAGCGGATGTAGCCCCGCGAACCCTCCGAAACCGCGCGCGCCCGTCGACTCGACGGCCGAGCGAAGCCGCCCCACGACTGCTTCCGCCGCGGCCAACGAGACGCCCGCGGCCTCATACGTCCTACCCTCCACGAGAGGAGATGGACTCTAAACCGGACGAATGACAAATCTGCTGCAGCTTCTGCCGATCGCCCTGATCGGAGCCATGTACTGGCAACGCGCGCGCACGCTCCGCAGCCGCGGGACGCCTGTGCCGTGGTGGCGTCAGGCGTCTTTCGCACTCTCGCTGATTCTGCTCGCCGGCGGCTCGCTCATGCCGCTCGAGGACGAGCTCTTCTTCGTCCACATGACGCAGCACATCATCATCGGCGACCTTGCCGCGCTGGCTTTCGTGATCGGCCTGACGGGCCCGCTTCTCAGGCCCTTGCTCGCGATCGACCTGTTCTCGCGCTTGCGCATCCTCGTACACCCGCTGGTTGCGCTCCCGCTCTGGACCGTGAACCTCTACCTCTGGCACCTGCCGCTGCTCTACGAGGGCGCCCTGCGCCACGGAGCCGTGCACGCGCTCGAGCACATCTGCTTCTTCACCGCCGGTGTCTTGATGTGGGCCGCGGTCGTCGAGGTGCTGCCGGGCCCCGAATGGTTCGGAACCGCGGCGAAGTTCGGCTATGTGCTCGCCGTCCGGCTCATCGGGACGGTACTTGGGAACGTCTTCATCTGGTCCGGAACGGTCGTCTACAGCACCTACGACACCGGCGTCACGCACCACGGCGTTAGTGCGCTCGAAGACCAGGGCATCGCCGGGACGATCATGATGGTCGAGGGCTCCCTGATCACGATCGGCGCCCTCGCCTGGCTCTTCCTCAAGCTCGCCGCGGAGGGCGAGCTCCGGCAGCGGCTGCTGGAAGAGGGCCTGGATCCGCGCATGGTCCGCAGAGCAGTCCGCTACGGCCGCGGGAAGGAGCTGGAGGGCACAGGCTGAACTCGTGCGTCACGCCACATGCGCTCGAGTGGAGTCCACCATGTCGACCTCGTCGTCTCGTCGATCGAGCGCAGCCTGCGGTTCTACCGCGACCTCCTCGGCCCACTGGGCTGGCACGGCATCTCCGAGGTGGAAGGCGAACGCAGTGAGACGATCTGGTACCTCTGGGGGCCCGGAAGCTCTGTCGGTCTCCGCGCCGCGCAATCGGAGACGCCCGGGGGCTTCGATCGCTACCGGATCGGCCTACACCACCTCGCCTTCGAGGCCTACTCGCGCGGGCTGGTCGACGAGCGGGCGGAGTGGCTCGGCCAGCAGGAGATCGAGATCGAGAGCGGGCCGCAGGAATATGCGTACCAACCGGGGTATTACGCGGTGTTCTTCTACGACCCCGACGGCTTGAAGCTCGAGATCCTGCACATTCCCGGACAAGCAGCCTGAAGAAAGGAGATCGCGTGTCGACACTTCCTCCTGACGAGCCGACGCAGACGCAGACGACAGGTGGTCGCTCCTACGGCGGCGGCGGTGTGACCGTGGACGTCGCTCGGCTGCCGATCCCCGGCAACGCCGAGTTCGCCCTCTACCTGGTGGCGCTGATCGTCGCCTGGATCGTCGTTTGGACCACGGACTCGCTCACCGCGAACCACTGGTTCACGTTCTTCACGGTCACGACTGCCATCTACATCCTCTCGCGCGGGATCGCCAAAGCGAGCCGCGTGCTCGAGCAGTAGGCACGCTTCGAGCTGGGGGAACCTCCCGGTTCCCCCAGACCCCCTCCACTCGTCCGCTTCGCGGACAGGCCGCTAAACCGCGGCCGGCTCGAACCTGAGCTTCGCGAGTGTCCGGCCCGCAGGGACGCGGGTCGGATACTCCTTGGTGAAGCAGGCGCGGCAGAACTCCGACCCGGGGCGGCTCGTCGCGCGCTGGACACCTTCGAGCGAGAGGTGGGCGAGGGAGCTCGCCTCGATCTGGCGGCGGGTTTCCTCGACGGTCTGGCCGGCGGCGACCAACTGGCGGTCGTCGCCGAAGTCGATTCCGTAGAAACACGGCGAGACGATCGGCGGCGACGACACGCGAACGTGGACTTCGGTCGCGCCGGCTTCGCGGAGGACGGCGACGAGCTGCCGCATCGTCGTCCCGCGGACAATCGAGTCGTCGACGACCACGACCCGCTTGCCGGCTACCTCTGCCAAGGGATTGAACTTAAGCTTGATCCCTTGCTCGCGGAGCCCCTGGTCGGGCTGGATGAACGTGCGGCCGACGTAACGGTTCTTGATCAGGCCCTCGGTGAACGGGATGCCGGAAGCGCGCGCGAAGCCGATCGCGGCCGGCGTCCCTGAGTCCGGAACGGGCATGACCAGGTCGGCCTCGACCGGTGCTTCCTGTGCCAGCGCCTCGCCCATCCGGACACGGGCCGTGTGGATCTCCTCACCGGCGAGCCGGGAGTCGGGTCGCGCGAGGTAGATGAACTCGAAGAGACACAGTGAGCGGTTCGTGGGCGCGACCTGATGCGACGCGACGTCGCCGTCGATCACGACCAGCTCGCCGGGCTCGATTTCCCGTTCGAACTCTGCGCCGACGAGGTCAAGCGCGCAGCTCTCCGAGGCGAGCACCCAGTCCTCGCCGAGGCGGCCGAGCACGAGCGGCCGAAAGCCGTTCGGATCCCGGAAGCCGAGCAGCCTTCCCTCGGCGAGCGCAACGGCCGTCGTGGCGCCTTCGAGCCGCGTCAGGGTGTTGCCGACGGCTTCGGCGAGCGGGGCGGGATCGTTGGCGATCAGGGCAGCGATCAGCTCGGAGTCGGAGGTCGAGGCGAGGCGAACGCCCTCCTCGGCCAGCTCCTCCTTCAGCGCTTCGGCGTTCGTCAGGTTCCCGTTGTGGCCGAGCGCGACTGTCCTGGCCGCACCGTGGTGGACGAGCGGCTGGGCATTCGCCCATTGCGTGGAGCCGGTCGTCGAGTAGCGCGTGTGGCCGATCGCGATGTCGCCCTGGAGCCCGTGCAGGGTCTGTTCCGAGAAGACCTGCGCGACGAGGCCCATGTCCCGAAGGACGGTGAGTCGCCCCGCATCCGAGACGGCGATCCCGGCTGATTCCTGGCCGCGATGCTGGAGCGCGAAGAGCCCGAAGTAGGTGACGCGCGCGACGTCCCGCTCCGGTGCGCGGATTCCGAACACGCCGCACATCTAGACCTGCCCCACCTCCTCGGCGAAGTCGGGCACGTGGTCGCCCGCGAGGACGAAGCGAACCGTGTCCGGATTCGGCACGTCTAGGTCTGCAAGTAACAACTTGTTACTTGCTTCCCCGCTCCATTCGGCCATCTCCGCGAGGGCCGTCTCGACCCCGCCGTCGGAGACGTCGTGAACGAGGGAAAGCCCCGCAGCCGCGCGCCAAACCCGTTCGATCAACTCCGCCTCGAAGCCGAGCTCCGTTTTCCCAAGTAACAACTTGTAACTTGGGCCTCGAACGACGCTCACTTTGTCCCCGCGGCGCCAGCCATTCGGGACCCGCCGGACGTCCGGGACGAGGCCCACGCAGCCGACGACCGGCGTTGGTGGGATCGACCGTCCGTCGGTGTCGTTGTAGAGCGAGACGTTTCCGGACACGACCGGGATCCCGAGCGCCTCGGCGGCCTGGGCGATTCCCTCGATGGCCTGCTCGAGCTCCCAGGCGATCTCCGGCTTCTCGGGGCTTCCGAAGTTGAGACAGTCGGTCAGGCCGATGGGCTCGCCGCCGCAGCAGGCGACGTTTCGAGCCGCGTCGAGGACGGCGAGGGCGCCGGCGCGGAACGGGTCGCGCTCCCCGAGCGGCGGCCCGTCGAGCGACACGGCCAAGCCCCGGAAGGACGGGGTCAGCCGCAGCACCGCCGCGTCGAGCCCTGGCCGCCGCACCGTGCGCGAGCCGACGAGCTGGTCGTAGCGCTCGTAGATCCACCGCCGGCTGCGCAGATTGGGCTCGTGCGCAGGCGACGCGGGCGCAACACTTCGCGGCGCCGTCGGAACCACGTAGCGCGGACATTCGTCCGTCAGCAGCCGTGCCGGGATGTCCCCGACGAGTTCGCCTTCGTGGAAGGCGCGCAGATCGCCTGTCGCGGTGACCTCGCCGATCACGGCGTGGTTCAGCTCCCACTTCCGGCAGACGGCCGCGACCTCCTCCGGCCGCGATGTGATGCACACCATCCGCTCCTGGCTCTCGGAGATCATGATCTCCCACGGCTCGAGCTCCTCCTCGCGCAGCGGCACGCGATCCAGCTCCACGTCGATACCCGCGCCGTCCCGCGCCATCTCGGCCAGCGCCGAGGCGAGGCCGGCGGCCCCGCAGTCCTGGAGCGACTCGACGAAGCCCAGCTCGACGAGCTCCTGGCTCGCCTCGATGAGCTTCTTGCCGGTGAACGGATCGCCGATCTGGACGCTCGGCCGTTTGTCCGCGTCCTCCTCCCCGAGCTCCTGGCTGGCCAGGACGCTCGCCCCGCCGATGCCGTCGCGCCCGGTCGTCGCGCCGTAGAGGAACACGGAGCTCCCAACGGCGCTCGCCCGTGAACGCAGCACGCGCTCGCGCGGCAGCAGGCCGACGCACATCGCGTTGACGAGACAGTTGCCGGCATAGGCCTCGTCGAAGACCGCCTCGCCGCCCACCGTGGGCACGCCCACGCAGTTTCCGTAATGGCCGATGCCGGAGACGGCCCGCTCGAACATCCAGTCGGGCTCCGCGAAGCGCAGGCCGTCGAGGAGGGCGATCGGCCTCGCACCCATCGCGATCACGTCGCGCAGGATCCCTCCGACTCCCGTGGCCGCCCCCTGGAACGGCTCGACCGCGGACGGGTGATTGTGGCTCTCGACCTTGAAGGCGACCGCCTCGCCGTCGCCCAGATCCAGCACGCCTGCGTTCTCCCCCGGGCCCTGGAGCACCCGCTCGCCGCCCGACGGAAGGCGCTTCAGCAGCGGCGCCGAGTGCTTGTAGCCGCAGTGCTCCGACCAGAGGAGCGAGAAGACGGCGAGCTCGAAGTGGTTCGGGTCGCGCTCGAGCAATTCGCAGATACGGTCGAGCTCCTCGTCCGTAAGGCCGAGTGCGCGATGCAGCGGCTGCTCGACGACCCTCAGAGGCCGGAGCATAGACGCAGCTACGGACAGTTTTCGAGCGTGCGGTCGGGGTTGACGAACACCTCGTCGACGCGAGCGTCGGAGTCCAGTCCCTGAATGGCGTCGGTCGAGCCGCACACCGTCAGATCTCGGACCGCGGGCGGCGTCGCAGCCGCCTCCTCGAGCGCACGGCGCTTCTGCAGATTGAGCTCACCGGAACGGTCGCTGAGATCCTCGTCGAGGAACTGCTGCTCCGCTTCCTCGGGCGAGTCATCGGGATCGGGGACGTAGGTCCCGGTGAGCTCGTCACCTCCGCGGCGCTGAACGGCGACGATCTCGCGGATCCCGAGCTCGTGCTCCTTGCTGAGCCGCACGGTCTCGGCGATGGACAGGTCGTTCTTGAGATCGACCGTCGCAACGCGGAACGAGCCCTGGCTCGAGTCAGAACCGCCGCAGGCGCCGGCGAAGAGCACGAATGCGAGGAGGGCGACGGCGCGCAGGCTCACGCCGGAAAGGTTGCCACGGTCTCTGTCGTTAGGTTGTGTAGGTGCAGCGGGGCTACGTGACAACGCTGCTGGTCCTGGCGGCGATCTGGGGCTCGTCCTTCCTGTTCATCAAGGTCGCCGTGGACGAGCTCTCGCCGGCTACGACGATGCTCGGCCGGTGTCTCGTGGCGTCGATCGCGCTCGGCGGGATCCTGATCGCGCGACGCGGCCCCGCCCAGGCCTTCCGCTGCCTGCGCGACTTCGGTCGTGCAGGACTCGTTCTCGGCATCGTCAGCACGGCGCTGCCGTTCTGGCTGATCGCGTGGGGCGAGACGAGGATCGATTCCGGGATCGCCGCAATCGCCAACGCCTCGATGCCGATCTTCGTCGCCCTGCTCGCGATCAGGTTCATGCCGGGGGAGCGGGTGACCGGCTCGCGCGCGTTCGGCATCGCCCTGGGCATCGTCGGCGTGGGCGTGCTCGTCGGCATCCACCCGCAAGGCGGCTGGGCCGGCGCGGTCGGGACGCTAGCGGTCGTCTTTGCGTCCGTCTCCTACGCCGTCAGCACCCTGTACAGCCAGCGCAAGCTCGGCGACTCGTCCGGCCTGCTCGTCTCCTTCGCCTCGGCCTTCTGGGGCATGGTTGTGCTCGCGCCGCTCGGCGTCGCCCAGGCGCCGAGCGACGTCCCGAGCTGGAAGGCGCTTGCCTCGGTCGCGGCCCTCGGAGTCCTGGGGACGGCCGTCGGTTTGCTGCTCTACCTCTACATCGTCGAGCACTACGGCTCCTCCCGCGCGAGCCTCGTCGTGTACCTGCTGCCCGTGACCGCGCTCGTTTACGGCGCCGTCTTCCTGGATGAGTCCATTCGCGTGACGGCGATCGCCGGCCTCGCGCTCATCCTCGCCGGCGTCGCGCTCGGTTCGGGCGTCGTGAAGCCGATCCGTCGCCGGCAACCGGTTCCCGCGCCGACACCGTGAACCTGCGCATACGGCGGGCGGGCGAGGGGGACGTCGACTTCCTGGTCAGCCTGCTGAACGAGGACAGCGTCGAGCCGTTCATGGCCGCTTCGCGCGCGCGGGACCCTAAGGGTGTTCTCGAATCGGTGCAGGAGTCGGACGCGGCGCCGGATGAGTCCGGCGTGTTCGTGATCGAAGTCGAAGAGGACGGCGGTTGGGCCCGCGCCGGGACGATGGCGTTCTCCGTGGCGAATCAGCGCAATCGGATCGCGAGCCTGGGCGGTCTCGCGATCCATCCGGACTACCGCGGCCGCAAGCTCGCGGACGAAGCGGCGCAGATCTTCCAGCGCCATCTGATCTTCGATCTCGGCTTCCACCGGCTCCAGCTCGAGTGCTACGCCTTCAACGAGCGCGCGATCCGGCATTCGGAACGGTCAGGCTTCGTCCGAGAGGGGGTGAAGCGCAAGGCCTACCAGCGGCACGGTGAATGGGTCGACGCGATTATGTTCGCGCTGATCAGGGAAGATCTCGAACCATGAAGCTCGCCCTTGTGAGCTTCTTCGTTGCTCTCGTGGCGGCGCCGCTGGCCGCGCAGGCCGCGCAATCTCCGGCCAGATTCGCGCTCACGCTGAACGCGACCGTCGTCGACCATTTCACCTACAGCCTCGTGCGGGTAAGTGAGGATTGTTCGATCCGCCGCACCGGCTTCGGCGGCCGCGAGCTTCGGCTGCGCAGTCCTCGAGCGACCGAGATTCAGGTCACGCGAGGGCCCACCGGCTTGGTTTACCGGCCGGGCCGCGTTTTGGCCCGCGTCACCGGCGTCGCGCCGATCGGCTCGTTCGGTGAAGTCAAGCGCTGCCGGGCCGAACCGATCCTGAAGGGCTCCGGCGACTGCAAGGCCAGGACGCTCGAGCCGCGCCGCCTGCGCGTGGGCTTCCACTCGGGTCGTGGCATGCTCGCGTTCCAGAAGCCGGCCGTCCCCGGCGACGTCCAGCTCTGTGGGCTCGACCAGACGTACCAGGGTGGGTGGCTCCAGCTCGCGCCTGGCCGCGTTGACGCCAACGCCCTATTGAACGGCACCGCGCTCCGCGTGGTCGCTTATGGGTCTGCGAAGCGAGAGGCGACCGTCGTCAGCACGCCCACTCTCAGGGTTGCGCAGCGGACGACCGTGCGCTGGACGCTGGCCTTCCGGCGCCTGTCCTAGCGCTCTTCTCGCAACTCGGCTCGTCCGAATTTCCTCACAAAGAATCCCCCGTTCTGGTCATGCGCCAGCCCCGTGTTTGGGGCTACCTTGAGCCAAATTTGCCGAAACCGCTGAAGCCTGCGGCAACTCGCTGAAGCGGTCAGGAAGCTCGGCAAAGCAACGCAAGGAGACAACTCAATGCAGACGGTGGCTACACCGAAGAGCCGCGGGCGCCGCATCGGCCTGCTCGCACTGTTCGCCGCGGCAATTACGCTCGGCCTTACGGTCATGCCGATGACGGCAGGTGCCGTGCACAACGGGCCGTTCGAGCTCGACGGCGATGCCCTCGCTGATCCAAGCAGCGCGCCTCCGGACGACTGGGGCACGCTCTTTCCGGTTGACAACTCCTCCACCGACCTCGGCCACTCGTTTGTGACCGACAAAGGTGAGTCGGGGCCCGAGCCCGACGACGGCTACGGGTCGGGTCAGACCAAGGACACCGTAGACGTCCCGAACTGGAGCGCCGTGAACGGCGCCATCTCACCGGAGAAGGACGACATCCTCCACGCCTACGCGGCCACCTATGTCTCGGGAGGCGACCAGCTTCTGTACTTCGGGCAGGACCGGGCGCCGAAGCCGAACGGCTCGACGTCGATGGGCTTCTGGTTCTTCCAGGACCAGGTCGGCCCGGACGGATCGGGCGGTTTTACCGGCCAGCACGTCGACGGCGACGTCCTGATTACCTCGGACATGACAAACGGCGGCTCCGTGTCGGTCGTCAACATCTTCCGGTGGCAGGACGGTGCCCTTCACTCCGTGGCGAGCCTCGCCGACGCCGAGTGCGGCTCCGCGCCTGAGGACTCGCTTGCCTGTGCGATCGCCAACGAGTCGGGCCCCATCGAGGTTCCCTGGTCCTACCCGGCCGACGAAGTCCCCCAGAACATCTTCTTCGAGGGCGGGATCAACCTGAGCAAGCTGTTTCCGGGCCAGACGCTCCCGTGCTTCTCGAGCTTCCTCGCGAACACTCGGACGTCTCCCTCGGAAACCGCCGACCTGAAGGACTTCGTCGCGGGCACGATCGACACCTGCGGCACGATCACGATCCACAAGAACGCCACGCCGAAGTCGGCGCAGAGCTTCTCCTACAACACGACGGGGACGGGTCTCTCCGGCTTCGCGCTCGCCGATCCCACGGCCGGCTCTGATGCGTCGGAGACGAAGGTCTTCACCGGCTTGAAGCCCGGCTCGTACTCGGTCTCCGAGGTCAATCTGGCGCTCGGATGGACGAACAACGACCTGACGTGCACGGCCGAGGGCCCGAACAGCTCCGTCAGCAAGGGCGGTAGCGATACCGGACGCACGGCGTCGATCACGCTCGGCCTGGCCGGCAACGTCGACTGCACCTTCACGAACACGTTCGTGAAGCGAAACCCGTCGGTCGCCACCGACATCCACGACGCCGGTCACCAGACGATCATGTCTGCCCCGATCGGCGCGACGGTGCACGACCAGGCGACCGTGTCCGGCGTCCCGGGCTTCGCGACGCCGACCGGCAACGTGAACTTCACCGTCTATCTCGGCAACACGATGTGCGAGGAAGACGGCGTCGCTGCCGGCTCCGCCGCGCTGAGCGGGGGCGTAGCTCATCCTTCGAGTGACGCGACCGTGCCCGTCGGGGGCCTTTCCTATCGGGCCCACTACAGCGGCGACTCGATCTACAACGCTGCCGACGGTCCGTGCGAGACGCTCACGGCCACGAAGCTCGACTCGACGACGCGGACCGACGTGCACAACGCGAGTCATGACGTGGTCACGCACGCCCTTATCGGCTCGGCTGTGCACGACAAGGCGACTGTGTCCGGTGCTTTCGGGACGCCGACGGGCGAGGTCGACTTCACCGTGTTCATGGGCAGCACGCAGTGCAAGGGCGGTGCTGCTGATGCGGGCTCGGTCGTGCTGAGCGACGGCGTCGCGCATCCCTCAGCCCCGGCCGTGGTTCCCGTCGGTGGCCTTTCCTACCAGGCGCACTACAAGGGCGACGACACCTACAAGGAGTCGTACGGGCCGTGCGAGCCGCTCGTCGGCGACAAGCTCGACTCGACCACCAAGACCGACGTGCACAACGCCAGTCACGACGTCATCACGCACGCCCCGATCGGCTCGACCGTGCACGACCAGGCGATGGTCTCGGGTGCGCTCGGCGTCCCGACCGGCACGGTCGACTTCACCGTTTACATGGGCAACACGCAGTGCGACGGCCCCGGCGCTCCTGCCGGCTCTGCCACGCTGAGCGACGGCGTCGCGCATCCCTCGGCCCCGGCCGTGGTTCCCGTCGGTGGCCTCTCCTACCAGGCGCAATACAAGGGCGACGACATGTACAGCGAGTCGCTTGGCCCGTGCGAGCCGCTTGTCGGCGACAAGCTCGACTCGATGACGCGCACGGACGTGCACAACGCCGCCGAAGAGGTGGTCACGCACGCGCCGATCGGTTCGAGCGTGCACGACAAGGCACTGGTCTCAGGCGCGTTGACGACCCCCACCGGCATGGTCGACTTCACCGTCTACAAGGGCAACACCCAGTGCCAGGGCGACGGCCTTGCTGCCGGCTCGGTCGCGCTGAGCGACGGCGTCGCGCATCCGTCCAACGAGGCGACGGTGCCTGTGGGCGGGCTCTCGTACCGGGCGCACTACAAGGGCGACGCTACGTACAAGGAGTCGCTCGGCCCGTGCGAGCCGCTGGCCGGTGACAAGCTCGAGTCGAGGACGCTCACCGACATCCACCTGGGTGCCGGGAACGCCGACGAGGCAGACGCAACGCCGATCACGTCGGCACCCATCGGCTCGACGGTGCATGACAAGGCGTTGGTCTCCGGCGCTCTCGGTGTCCCGAGCGGCACCGTCCACTTCACCTTCTACTCGGGCACGCAATGTGAAGGCCCGGACACCGCCGCCGGATCGGTCACGCTGAGCGGTGGCATTGCGCACCCGTCCAGCGATGCGCTGGTGCAGGTCGGCGGCCTCTCGTATCAGGCGCAGTACAGCGGCGATGCCACGTACAAGCCCTCGACCGGCCCGTGTGAGCCGCTCGAGGCCGGCAAGCTCGACTCGACCACCAAGACCGACGTGCACAACACCGTTCATCAGGTGATCACCTCGGCTCCGCTCGGCTCGACCGTGCACGACAAGGCGATCGTCTCCGGTCCCCTGACGAGCCCGACCGGCACAGTCGACTTCACCGTCTACATGGGCAACACGCAGTGTGAGGGCGCGGGAGCCGCTGCCGGCTCGGTCACCCTCAACGGCGGGGTCGCGGATCCCTCGGCTACCGCCACGGTTCCCTCCGGTGGGCTCTCGTACCAGGCGCACTACTTGGGCGACGAGACGTACAACCCGTCGACCGGCCCCTGCGAGCCGCTCAACGCCCTCAAGGGCACGCTCACGGTGGTGAAGGACTTCGTGAACGCGCCCGAGGACGCGACCGTCACGCTGCGGATCCGCCACGGTGACGCAATCGCCGAGTCCGCCCAGAAGGGCGACGGCGGCTCGATCTCGAAGGAGCTCGCTCCGGGCACGTACACGGCCGAGGAGTTGAGCGGCGAGGGTGACGTGAACCTCGAGCTCTACAACTCCTCGGTCGAGTGCGTCGAGAACGGTGAGGGCGGCGACGTTGTCGTCCCGTCCACTCCGGGCACCTCGGCCGCGGTCGACCTCGGCAACGGCGAGGACATCACCTGCACGATCACGAACAGGCACGTCCTGCCGCTGATCTCGGTCTCCAAGACGCCGAGCCCGTCGGTGCTCCAGGAGCCGGGCGGCAACGTGACCTACTCGATCGTGGTCACGAACAGCTCGGCGGTCGATCCGATCACGATCACGAGCCTCGTCGACGACAAGTTCGGGGATCTGACCGCGGAGTGCGGCATTCCGGGCGCCAAGTGGAACCTCGCGCCGCTTGCGAGCGCGACGTGCACGATCACGCGTTCGGTCTCGGGGAACCCGAGCTCGCCGCACACGAACACGGTCACCGCGACCGGTCGCGACGAGGGAGGTAACCAAGCAGATGCGCAGGCCTCGGCGACCGTGACGTTCACGGCGGCGCCTCCGCCTCCGCCGGCACCGCAGCTCATCGACCTGGCAGTGACGAAGGTCGACAAGCCCGATCCGGTGAAGCTGAACGGGCAGGTCACCTACACGATGGTCATCACGAACAGTGGCCCGGACACGGCGACGGGAGTCACCGTTGCCGATCCGCTGCCGGCCGGGACGAGCTTCGTTTCGGTGAGCACGACGCAGGGCACGTGCGCCTTCGGGATGGGCCTCGTGCAGTGCAGCCTCGGAAGCATCCCGAAGGGCGGCACGGTGACGATCACGCTGGTCGTGAAGGCCCTGCGGCCCGGTGTGCTCACGAACGAGGTCACGGTCGTCGGCAAGGAGCCTGAGTCGAACACCGCCAACAACCGAGCGACGGCGACGACGCTGGTGACAATGCCGCTCGTCCCGCCCAAGCCGAAGCCCAAGCCCAAGCCGGTCTGCTCCTCGGTGACGGCCGGTCCGAAGTCACTGCGGGTGGGCAAGCGCTCGACGATCACGGCGACGGTGAAGAATCGTGGCAAGGCCGTAAAGGGCGCCAAGGTGCTCGTCCGCGGTGCCGGCATCAAGAAGAGCGGCCGGACGAACGCGAGAGGCAAGGCTCACATCCGGGTGAGGCCCGTGCGGCCCGGCATCGTGGTCGTCTCGGTGCCCCAGAAGCTGGTGTGCGGCTCGAAGCGCATCGGAGTAGTCGGTGTCTTCGAACCCCCGGTTACGGGCTAGCCGGATCCTGCTCGCCGGACTGCTTGCGCTCCTGGCCATCGGGCCGGGAGCGCAAGCGGCCGACGCGTCGCTGCGGTCGGTCGCGGCGAGGGTGCAGACCGTCGGCGCCGGGAGTCTGAACCGGACGGTCGTCGTCCGTTCGGCGCCTCGCCGTCATGCGCGGCGCATCGCCGGCCTCCGGGAGTTCCGGTCCGACTACCGGCCGCAGGTCGTGCTTGCCGTGGCGTCCGTCCGCGACAAGCGCACGGGCAAGCCGGGCTGGTACCGCATCGTCGTTCCGGGGCGTCCGAACGGTCGCCGCGGCTGGATTCCTGCTGCGGCGGCGAATATCAGACCAGTCAAGCGGCTGATCACGATCGACCGCAGCTCGCGGCGACTCGTGCTCTGGCAGGGCGGCCGACCCTTGGTGACCACGACCGTCGCGGTCGGCGCGCGCGGCATGGAGACGCCGCTCGGCCTCTTCTACGTGACCTGGAAGTTCGTGCCGCGCGCCCCGATCCTCGGCGCGTACGCCTTCGAGACGAGCGCTTACTCGAAGCTCTCTGAGTGGCCTGGCGGAGGCATCGTCGGCATCCACGGCACGCCCTGGCCCTGGCTTCTCGGTCAGGCCGTCTCGCACGGCTGCGTGCGCGTGCACAACCGGGCCATGCTGCGCCTGCGCCGCCTCGTGTCGGTCGGGACCCCGATCAAGATCGTCCCGTAACGCTCGCGGCGACGAACGAGGTCGCCCCGCGCCGCAAGAGCCGGTAGCCCTTGTCCTGGAACCGGGCGCCGCTGCGGAAGCCGGCCCACGAGCCACCCGCGGCTGCTGCCACCTCGACGCGCTCGAAGCGGAAGGCGAACCGGTTGCAGACGCCGGAACCGCCGTCCCAGGCCTCGGCCGTCGCGATCGGCCGCCAGCGGCCCGCCGACCCGGGCAGATGGATGGGCCGAGAGGCGGGACGGCCGTCTACCCACACGCGCCACCAGTTGGCGCGGCTGCCGAGCTCGAGCACGGCGACGCGGCGGCTCTCGCCGCCCGCAATCTTCTCCTCGAGAAGGTTGAACGCAACCTCTGCGCCGGGCCGCTTCACCTCGTAGTAGAGGTTGCGCGGCAAGCCCGGAAAGCTGGCCAGACCGATCTGCAGCCATTCGTCCGCTCCTTGCGGGCCCTGGTGACGGCCGCCGACTCCGACCCACGCGGCGATCTGGCCCTGCCTGACGACGTTGTCTCCGAGCGCGGCGAGCGTGGCGCGAATGCCGTGGCCATGACGCTCGGACTGGAGGCCGGCGTAGCCGTGGCCCGCCGATCCATAGGTGCCGGAGCCGCACGCAGCAGACTCACGTGGGGCGGCGCTCGAGGCGCCGGCGAGGGTGACGGCAATGACCGCGACGGCGGCGGGCAAGAGGAGACGGACGGCGTGCCTCCCGGGAACGAGGTTGCACTAGGAAGCTACCCCGTTGCCGGCGCGATGAGCCGCGTCGCGATACTGGATGATGTGAGCGAGTTGCGACCTCCCGGCCCGCTCGAGGGGCGCATCGTGCGCGTCGAGCCGATTGCCGAAGACCATCGTGACGGGTTGCGCGAGGCGGCCGAACGCGACCCGCAGATCCACCGCTTCACCAATCTCTACACCCTGGGTTTCCAGGGCTGGTTCGATCAGGCTCTAGCCGCCGAGGACGAGATCCCGTTCGTCGTGACCGTCTCGGGGCGACCCGTCGGCTCGACGCGGTACCTCAACATCGAGCCCTTCCACCGCCGGACGGAGATCGGCTGGACCTGGCTCGAGCGGCCCCAGTGGGGGACGGGAGCGAACATCGAGACGAAGTACCTGCTGCTGTGCAACGCCTTCGACCGCTGCGGCCTGATGCGCGTCGAGTTCAAGACGGACGCCCGCAACCTCCGTGTCCGCGGCGCGCTGCTCGGCATCGGAGCGAGGTTCGAGGGGATCTTCCGGAAGCACATGATCCTGCCCGACTCGATCCGGGACTCGGCGTGGTACGCGATCGTCGACGACGACTGGCCGCGCGTGAAGGAGCTCCTCGAGCGGAAGATCGACCATCACGCGCCGAGAGCGGCGAGGGGCTAGGGCGACGCGAACGCGAAGGCCGTGAAGCGAGCGGTCGCGCACTTCGAGTCGGGGTCAGACCCCGTCACGAACGTGTGACGATTTCTCCACATTCGGACATTGCCGGCGACGCTCGAGCGCTCGACTCAGCGAAACGAGCCCGCCGACGTGCGCCTTCTGACACAGAAATGTTCCTCGCTCGTCACGGGGTCTGACCCCGCTCGAAGGGTCACGCCTCGCGTGAGGAGCTAGGGGAGCGCGAGCAGGACGTACGCATGGATTGCATCGTCTTTGCCCTTGACTCGCAACCCGGCCCGCTCTTCGACGACGGCTCCGTCCGGCAGCTGCTCGAACGTCTCCGCACCGATTAGTACCCCGCCGACCGGTGCGACACCCTCCAAACGAGCACCCGTGTTGATCGTGTCGCCCATCAAGGGGTACGCCACATGGCCTTCGCCGCCGACCTCACGAACGACCGCTTCTCCACTGTTGACGCCCACGCGCATGCGAGGCCAATCGGGGTGCTGTTCGGCGATCGCGGAGAGCTCGCGCTGCAGCGCGAGCGCTGCGCATGCCGCCCGCCACGCGTGGTTGGGCTGGTCACCTCGGCTGTTGAAGACGGCCATGATGCCGTCGCCGATGAACTTCTCCACCTCGCCGCCGAACCGGCGGGTGATCAGCGGCGCGGCGACTCCCCAGTACGCGTCGAGCACCGCAGCAACCTCAGCCGGCGACGAGCGCTCCGAGAAGCGGGTGAAGCCAACGAGATCGCCGAAGAGCACGCTGATGTCTTGACGGCGCTGACGCGTCGTCGGCAGGTAGAGCTGCCGGAAGCGCTCGTCGCGCCACTGGCGCTGGGCAGCAAAGCCGATGATCAAGTACGCCGTGAGGATCAGGCCGTGCCACTCCCACCAGCTCGCGTGCCACTTGCGTTCTCCGGTGACCGCAACGCCGATCATCGCCTCGGCCAGCAGTAGGAAGCAGGCGATGACGGCCGCTGGCAGCAAGCTCCACCCGTTGCGGAAGATGCGCCAGTACTTCGCCGCGCTGACGGCGTAGACGATCGTTCCGACGATTGCCATCACGGCGAGCAGCGTGCCCGTGGCGGCTTCGCCGTTCGGCCCGTGCAGCGGTGGCAGCTTCGCCACCGTCCATATGAACCACGCTCCCATGGCCACCAGCACCGCTGTCCGCAAGAGCCTCCGGCGGCGAATCAGCAGCGGTGCGATCTCCGGGCGGAGGTCCACGAACGCCGATCCCGCCGCGAAGACGGCGCTTACCAGCAGTCCCACCGGAATGGCGACCTGGAAGCCTGCGTAGTCCCCCGAGAACAAGATGCCGGGTGTCCCGACGGCGTGAAGCGCGAAGAAGCCGCCGGTCGCCATGAAGGCCAGCGATAGGAGCAGGACGCGGGCATCCCCTCGCCGATTGGCAGCCTCGCCGGCCGCGTAGCCAAGAACGAAGGCGACGGTACCCGCAATCCCGAAGACCACGAAGTGAAGCCGGTAGTTCTCCAGGTGGGGGTCGATCTGCGAGCGAAGGAGCAGCGAGACGAGCCCGATCAGCGGCAGCGCGACGGCAAGCAACCCCGCGGCGACGACCGCCGCGGCGCGAGCCCGCTGATGGATCGGACCAACCGAACCCATAGCTAGGTCCCTAACGAACCACTTCCGCGATCCAATCCCTGGAACGACGGTGACTACTCGAGCCGCTTGACCGAGTAGCCGTCGTCGCGGGCCACGACGAGGACGCCGTCGCCTTTCCCGAGCGGCGCAACGATCTCCCCTGTAAGTCCGAGGATCGCGGCCTCGTTCGTAGGGCTGTGGCCGACGACAAGGGCGCGACCGCCGTCCGGCAAGGCGTCGAGCACGCGACGCAGCGCGGCGCCGAGCCGCTCGGAATCCTCGGCGACGAGCTCAGGGTCGGCGTCGCGTAGAGCCTGAAGCGCTCCGCTTCCCGCCGTCTGGTAGGCCGCGCGCCAGCGGTCCTCGGCCTCGGACCGCAGGCCGGGCTCGACGACGACGCCGCCCGGCAGCCGTGCGGCAAGTGCTGCGAGGAAACAGGCGAGCGTCTGCGTCGCGCGCTGCGCGCCGGTCGAGACGCCTAGGTCGTAAGCGCCGCGCAGGTTCCCACCGATCGCCAGCGCTGCATGCACCCCTTCGACGGTGAGCACGTCGCCGTCGGCATCGGTGTGCCGCCGGACCTCGATCTCCTTCGTCATCTTGTGCATTTTCGCGGCGAGTGGGACGATTCGTGGAAAGCCGTTCGAAAGGAGTCCGCCGCGATCAGCAGGAAGGCGGCATTCGTTGGGATCTGGGTGCTCGTTGCCCTCGGGGCGCTTGCAGGAGCAACGAGCCCGGCAGCCGCCCACGGCAATCCGGACCGCCAGCTACTGAAGACATACCAGCCGGTGCTCGTCTTCCACCCGGCGGAGCTGTTCCGACCCACCAAGGTCCAAACGTTCATCGCCGACTCGGAGCTCGAGCGTTTCGTCGGCAGCAATCCGGCTCAGCAGTTGCCGCTCGATCCGTTCTGGACGGTGATCGACCCCGATCCCGGGCCGGGCGAGCTCGCCCATCTCGAGCCCGGAGCGTTCTACCGGCTAGACCAGGCGACCTGCGAGGCGGACGCCCCACTCGCCGGCGCCGCCTGCTACGCGGAGGCGTGGGCCGGACGAGGCGGCAACACCGTCTACGGCCGGGTTGCGCGCACCGCGACACGGATCGTTCTCCAGTACTGGCTCTTCTACTACGACAATCCGCTCCTCTTGCCGCCGACGCCCGTCGGCACCTTCTGGCAGTCCCACGAAGGGGATTGGGAGGTCGTGAACGTCATCCTCGACTCCTCCGGTGAGCCACTCGAGGCCGGCTACAGCCAGCACTGCTCGGGTCAGCGGAAGCCTTGGGCGACTGTGCAGAAATCACCCGGCGGGAGTACACATCCCGTTGCGTACGTGGCGCTCGGTTCGCATTCGAACTACTTCGCGCCCGGATCCGGGCCCCTCGGCGCGATTCCAATCAACCCGCTTTGCATCCCGCCGGCGGTACAGCAGGTCCTGCCCTTCCTTCAGGTCGTCGACCAGGTGCTCGACGGCTCCGCCGTCGGCGCCGTCGCCGGGCCACCGGGAAGCGGTCTCCAGCCCGCGACGATCCACAAGATCGAGGGCAAGGCCTGGTCGGCGTTCCCCGGACGCTGGGGCGAGTCGGAGTACTTCTTCACGCCGATCGCGCTGGGACCAATACCGGCGGGGACAGCCGTCCCGGTCGGTCTCGCCCCGTCGAGCCCGCCGCAGCAGGGTCAATGGGATCCGGCCACGGTGCTCAGCTGGCCGCTCGTTCCCTAGGAACGCCGGCCTAGTAGCGTCCCTGAGACAGGCGCCGCTGGACGTCCTGCAGCCAGGTAGCGGCATGCCGCTCGCCGGTCACGCGGCTCATGCTCAGCGCCGGGGAGAGAGCCGGCTTCGCCGGCGTGAAGAGCCAGGCCGTGAACAGGTCGTCGAGCTGCTGCCCTGATACTCGCTCTGCCAAGGCGATGAATTCGGGAGTCGTTCCGTTGCCGCGACTCTTGCTGGAGGCCCAGCCGCGAATGATTGCCCAGAACGCGTCGTCGCCGACCTCGTTGCGTAGCGCCTGCAGCGTCATCGCGCCGCGCACGTAGACCGCGCCGTCAAAGAGCAGGTCGACTCCTGGGTCGCCGATGACCACGGTCCAGAGCGGGCTGTCCGCGGGGATCGCGTCGTAGATCTCCTGGAAGATCTCCGCCGGCGTGACCCCAAACTCATGCTCCGCCCAGAGCCACTCCGCGTAGGTCGCAAATCCTTCGTTGAGCCAGATGTCCTGCCACCGGGCCAGAGCGACGTCGTCACCAAACCACTGATGCGCGAGCTCGTGGACGACGACGGAATCGCCGTTGACCGGGTTGCCGTTTTGGTCGAGCCAGAAGTACTTGGAGTAAACCGGGCGAGTCTGAGTCTCGAGCGCAAAGAAGAGATCGTCCTGGTTGTCGACGATTCCGCCCGTCGTGCTGAACGGGTACGGGCCAAATGCGTCGCTCAGCAGCGTCAGGATCTCACCTTGCCGCGCCAGCGATGAGTCGATCACCGCACGCAGACCACCCGTGATCGCCGAATCGACCGTGTCGTAGACCGGTAGCCCGCTCGCCGTCTGCCATTGGTGGACATCCCAGGAGCCGATGTCGATTGTGGCCAGGTACGACGCCATCGGTTCGCTGGCCTCCCATTCCCAGGTCGTCCGGTGCCCGCGATGGTCACGACCACGCAAGAAGCCGTTGGCGACTACCTCGTATCCGTCCGGCACGGTTACCGCGAACGAGTACGACGCCTTGTCCAGCGGATGGTCGTTCACGGGGAACCAGGAGGCCGCGACCTCGGGCTGGCCGGCGACGGTGGCTCCATCCGGAGTCGCCATGAAGCCGGTCCTGATTCCGAAACCCGGCAAGACGAACTCGACAGGGACGCCGCCATAGCGGACTTCCACCTCGAACCGGCGGCCCTTCTGCAGCGGGCGCTTCGGGGTGATGATGAGCTCCTGACCGCTCCGACTCCAGCGTGCCCGCTTGCCGTCGACCTCGACCCGGCGCACGTCGAGCCCAACCAGGTCCAGGTCGAAGCTGCAGAGACTCTCGGTGGCGGTTGCGCGTACCGACGCATCCCCGTCGAGCCGATCGGTGGCCGGGTCATAGGCGACGTCGAGGTCGTAATGGCTGACGTTGTAGCCACCGTTCCCGTACGTCGGGTAGTACGCGTCTCCCAGCCCGGGAGCGCCCGGAACGCAATCCTGCGCCTGCGCTACCCCGCAGAAGCCCAGGAGCAGCGCCGCGCTCGCGATCGTGGCGAAAGCGAACCTACGTCCGAACGACACGGCGTTTGATGCTACACCGGCCGGCCGAGAAGCCGAGGCTTCGGGATGCCACTACAGCTAGTTCGGGGCGAAGAGCGCCTCGAGCCGGTCCATTGTGCTCGAGGTACCCATTGCGATGAGGACGTCGCCAGGCTGGAGAACGATGTCTCCGGCGGGTTGTGGCACGAAGTCGCCGTCGGCCTTGCGCAGCGCTGCGACGATCGCCGATCCCGCGACGTCGGCAAGCGGCTGGCCCGCGCCGGAGCATCCGGGTGTCACCTCGATCTCCTCCATCCGGTACTCCGGTGCGACGTCGACAACGCCAGCAACCTGCGGGTGCAGCGCCAGCCGAGCCATCTCCGAACCACTCGACTTGTAGGGCGAGATGACTCGCTGCGCGCCGGCGCGCTTGAGCTTCTGCTCCGATTCTTCCCCGCTCGCACGCGCCACGACCGTAAGGTCGGGCCGGAGCTCGCGCGCGGTGAGCGTGATGAAGACGTTCTCTGCGTCCGAATCCACGCAGGCGATCAGCGCTCTTGCCCGTTCGATCCCGGCTTGCCGGAGCAGCTGCTCGCCCGAGGCGTCGCCTTCGAGGTACGGAATGCCCTCCGCTGCGGCCACTTCGATGCTCTCCGGGTTGCTGTCGATGACCACGTACTTCGCACCTGCCGCCCGCAGGCCTCGCACGACTTGGCGTCCCACTCGGCCAAAGCCACAGACAAGGTAATGGTCGGTGAGGGCGTCCACGATTCGCTGCCTTCTGCGCTCGTCGAGCAGGCCGGTTACATGTCCGGCAACGAAGAACTCGGTCACCGCGACGAGCGCATAGAAGAGCGTACCGACACCGAGCACGATCAAGAGAACCTTGAGGACCTGCCCGCCCGTCGTCTCAGGGGAAGGGATCGAGCCGACGGTCGCAATCGTGTCGAGCGCCCAGACGAAGCCAGTCCACAGCGAGGCGTCCTCGGTAACCGCGAAGCCGACCATTCCGGCGACGAGGAGTAGGCAGATCAGCGCGCCAAGAATCGCGAGCCGGCGCAGAAACAGCGGCAGCTCTCGCTCCGCCTGTGTGCGCACAGCCACGCCGCCGGCTTCCGCCGGCGGCCGCCCGATCTGCTTCGCCCAGAACCGCGTGGGCGGATCATCTCGCTAGCGGCGCAAGCCTGCCTCGGTCGCGGCCCGCAGGGCATCGAGGGCCGCACCGGCAAAGGCCGCGAGCTCGCGGATCCGGTCCTCGTCCTCGGCCGTGAAGTCGCCCTCGCCCGCCTTGTCAGAAAGCTGCAGAAGCCCGTAATCGCGGCCGTTATCACCGCAGACCGGTGTAGCCAGCCAGCCCCGTAGCGGCGGGTGTCTGGAGGACTCCTTACCGAATCCGGTCCAGTCCGGGTGGGCCTCCACTTCGGCCTGAGTGAGGCGTAGCACCTGACCCGGCTCGAGCCGAAGGCCGTGGAGCCCAAGACCATGAGGATCGACCCGGTAGTCGCGCCAAGCGGCGTAGCGCTCGCTCAGGTTGAAGAACTTTCGGACCGCGTGCCCGTCCCCGTCGAGGTCGACTTTGAGCGCGGCTTGCTCGGCGCCGGTCAGAGCCCGCGCCAGACTGCAGGTGCGGTGCAAGAGATCGTCGAGGCGAGCGGCCAGGGCGGGATCGTCGGCGACTTCTGGTGCGATCTCGGTGCCTACATCTCCGGTGTGGGTCATGGGTCCAACGCCGAGCGTAGCGACGGGCCGCATACGATCCCGGCATGACGCGCTATCTCCATACGATGTACCGGATCACCGATCCTGAGCGAAGCCGCGCCTTCTACGAAGCGCTCGGCTTCGAGTACCGACGCGAGCTTCCGATCGTCCGCGACGGCGAGCTCGAGGCTACGAACTACTTCTTTGGCGTGCCGGAGCAAGAGGAGGAGCTCGAGCTCACCCTCAACCACGACGGTCGCACCTATGACCTCGGCTCGGGCTACGGGCACATCGCGCTCGGCGTCGACGACCTCGATGGCACGCTCGACCGCTTACACGAGCAGGGGATCGAGCCTGAACGTCCGCCGTACTCCGTGCGCGAAGGCGGATCCCGTCTGTGCTTCGTCCAGGATCCGGACGGCTACAGAGTGGAGCTCATCGAGCGTCGCGCGTAGCGACGAACCGCCCCCAGCGGCGACGACGCGGCGCGGCCGAGCGTCGCCGGCCGCCAGGAACTAGGTACCAGAGTTGTCCCCCTGCCAGTCAGCGGTTTCGGCGCACCGTTGGGCTCGGCTCCCGAAAGGGCATCGTGCGAATCGGTGACTAGCTGCGGAGGACAGGTCGGGTGAGGCAGGTCGGACCGCCGTGCCCCCTGTTGAGCTCGCCTGCGGCGTAGACGTGGACGTCGCAGCCGGCCTGCTCAAGCACACGCCGCGTTTCAGGGCAGGTGTCGGCCATGACGAGCACGCCGGGGCGGACGGCCAGCGCGTTGCAGCCCTGCCGTTCGAGCTCGTCCGGGTGGCAGCGGACGCGCCGGATCGCCCGTTCGTCGAGCGTCTCGAGCAGCGGCACGGGTGCCAAGGGCTCGAACACGAGCGCGAGGTCGTCCGCGATCGGCGAGATCACGCTCATCAGGTGCAGGACGGACTCGGGGCCGCGGTGGTGCGGCAGGTCGAAGCGCTCGATCACGGCATCCTCTGCGGCCAGGAGCGTCGCGAGCTGCTCGTGTGCGGCGCGGTTGGTGCGGTAGCCGCGGGCGACAGCGAGGGTGCGCTCGTCGAGCCAGAACATGTCGCCGCCGTCGCCGAAAGCCCCGTCGGCGATGCGTCCGAGGCACGGAACTCCGAGCTCGGTCAGCGCGGCGATGAGGCGGGCGGGTTCGTCGCGCCGGACGGGCTTGACCAGAGAGAGCTCGACGGCGCCGCGCCCCGTCACCAGCACGGGGTCGTAGGCGAAACACGCGTCGACGAGGCCTTCGGAGGCTGGAACGACAGTGACCTCGACCCCGAGGGAGACGAGCAGTTCCGCGAACGCGCTGTGCTCGCGCCGGAGCCGCTCGAGGTCCGGAGCGCCCTGCCAGCCGGCCGCGGCGTAGTCACCTCCGCTCGGCTCGCACAGCAGCGCCCGCTCGAGGGGCGCCGTCATAGACCGAACGCCGTAGTGACTCGGAGTCGCTTGCACCCTCATACCTTCGCTGGGAGACGCAGGCAACGTAGGCGAAGGCATACACGAGTCGGTTCGTCCTGCCGTGTCGCACCGTGCCGATCCAGGCAATGCGCCGGATTTGCCGACTTGACAGCGGGGCCGGATCGTGTACTAGTCCGTACGCCTTTCGCTCGTGGTGACCTCCGAGGAAGAGGGGAATCCTGCCGGCCCAGGAAACAGACTGCGCGCCTCGTCACCGATGACTCGTCAACGTCCGGTTCTCGTGCGAGGGCCCGCAGCGCTGGTGCTCGTCGCGTTCGCGCTTCTCGCCGGCCCGACGCCGGAAGCCATCGCCCGGACGCCGCCGCGTCCGGATCCCCAAGAACTGTGGCGGCAGTTTCCGCTCGACACGCAGCGTTGGACTCGGCAGGCACCCGCCGAGCGCGAGTCGGCGCCGCCGGTCGTCGCGTCGGCCACCGGCGGCACGGCGGAGGAAGGGCGTGACGGTTCGCTCGTGACGGTCCAGATCGCCGCGACCGTGTTGGCGATGGCGCTCGTTCTCATGCTGACCACTGCCACGCTCGCGTACTCCGTTCGCGGCTCGTTCGAGTTCGGTGCCTACCGTCGCAGGCGTCGCCTGACGCCGTCTTTCCACGAATTCGTCGGGGCACCGCCGAACGCGGAGACCGAACGACCGGAGCGCAGGGAGCCGAGCGCCAGGCGCACGTTCCGGATTCCGAGCCGGGCCCGTCGAGGTGTGAAGCGCCCCACGGCCGCGAAGCCGCTCGCGAGCATTATCTCGGAGGTCGACGCACTCAAGGCGAAGCTTGACGTGGACGCCGCCCCGAAGAAGCAGGAGAGCCCGGCGCACGACAGGATCCAACGTCTCAGAGCAAGGCTCGACATGCACTTCGCATCTGCAAAGAACGAGACTACGGCGAGCGACGAGGTCGAGAGCCTGAGGGCGAAGCTCGAGATGCGCCCTGCTCCCGCGAAGAGCCAGAGCATCGCGCAGGACGAGCTCGACACGCTCAAAGAGAAACTTGACGTGCAGCCCGCTCACAGCGAGAGCGCTCCCCCGACGAGGTCCAGACCCTCAAGGAGAAGCTCGAAATGCAGCCTGCCCCTGCGAAGAGCGGGAGCACGCCTCATGACGAGCTCGAGACGCTCAAGGCCAAACTCGCCAAGCAAGCTGCGTTTGCCAACGCCGAGCGCGAGACTGCGGACGAGGTCGCGCTGAAGGAGAAGCTCCGTGGCGACGCCGCCGCGGCCAAACGCGAGACGACAGTTCGTCCTGCGCTCGAGACGGGGCTCGTCGACCACGACCCTGACCCGAAGCTCGATGTCAGTGACGCATCCGCTAAGGATCAGGCTCGAGGGTCCGTCGATGTCGACCCAGCCGACACAACTCTGCGCGAGCCCCCGGGCGACCGGGCGGCCGATGCGACGCCGGAAGCACCGCGCCGGGTCTCGGCCGCCACGCGCCGACCCACGATCGTGGAAGCGTTACACGAGCATGGCTCGAACCTGGCGCCGATCGTGGTCGTGATCATGATCATCGCACTGCTCCTCCTCAACATCGCTGTTTGGTTCGGCATCGGCGTTGCGTCGTAGGAAGTCCATGTTCCGGCGTGGACCCCCGAACGCTCGCCGCCGTTCGTGGTGGAGCCCGAACCTCAGGCTCCGCGGCGCCCCGAGGGCGCAGGCAGCGAACCCGGATGATCTCCCGACGAGAGGAAGCGGATGACGGTACAGGCAGACAGCGGAAGGGTCGTCGTCCTCTGCGAACGACTGGCCGACGCGACGCGTGCAGGCACGGCGAAATGGCACGGCGAGAGCGAAGACAGGTTCTTGTGGGAAGGCCAGCAGGGCTCGGTCTCGGTTCAGAGCCGCGACAACGACGGCGAGCCTCCCTATCAGCTCGTTGTCTTCAACACAAACGGCGTGAAGGTGGAGGAGCTGACGTCACAGCTGCTCGAAAACGACCAGCCGGCCGAGTGGAATGAGCCCCTTGCCGTCCTCTACCGCTCGGCGCGTCGCAGCGCTCTAAAGGCCGACGAGATCATCGACGCACTGATCGAGGCGCTCCACTAGACGATCGCTCAACGCGTCGATCGCCGCCTCGGTCGCGCACGACATCCGGCTCAACCTGCTGCCAGGATGATGGCCCGGCGGATTTGGCGCAACCATACGCTGGGCGTGCTCTTAATGTTCAGCAGGGATCGGTGGCCCCCGCGAGCCCGTTGTCCTCGACCTTCGTCCGCTCGTTCGATAGTTAGCTTCGAAGGTCGAGTAGAGTCACGTTCTGTCGGGCCAACCGGAAAGCGAGCTTCGAACTCGCTCCCTCGTCGGCAGAAGGCGGGTCCGGGACGATCATTGGGCGCGCCGGCTGGCGAGAGCACGGTTGCGATCCCGCTCGTTGCCGAGAGCCGTTCCACCCGCGCACCGCCGGGATCCTCCTGCGGATCGGGCCAACGGTAGAGCGCTGATCAGAACTATCACCCGGCTGTCGCGCTGAACTAGGCTCAGGGAGATGGACGAAAGCGAACTGCGGCGGAAGGCGGAGGTCGCCGAGCTCCTCCTTCATGCGGCTCGACGGCTCGGCGAAGGCATTGAGCCCGAGCGCGTCTACGAGCGGTTCCACGAGCTGATCGGCGATGTTCTTCAGCACGACGGGCTGATCGTTTCGTCGTACGACGAACGCGACGACCTGATCCGCTGCGAGTACGCCTGGACCGATGGCGCGGTGCTCGATCCGGGGGCACTGCCGCCACTGGCGCTAAACCGCGAGGGCGGCGGGATGCAGAGCCGCGTGATCGTAACGGGCGAGCCGGAGCTGTTCGACGTCCCGCAGCGAGTCACTAGCGTCGACGGCGTCTTTTACAACGTCGGCGCCGAAGGGAGGCTCGAGAGGATCCCAGACGCCGGCCCGTCGAAGACGACGGCGGCAATGATGGTTCCCGTCAAGGACGAAGGCCGCGTCGTTGGCGTCGTGCAATTGATGACGGATCGTGGCGTGTACACCGAGGAGCAGCTCGAGCTCTTCGACGGCCTGGTCGCGCAGATGGGCGCCGCCGTCCGCGCCGCGCGGCTCCAGCAGGAACGGCGCCGGCTCGAGGCCGCCGAGGCCGCTGCGCGCGCGGTGGCCGCCGAACGGGAGCAGGCCGCGCACGTGCTCGACGCCGTCGGCGACGGGATCTTCCTCCTCGACCACTCCGGCGTCGTCCTGATCTGGAACAGCGCGGCGGCGCTAGTTACCGCCCTCCCCGCAGGCGAGGTCGTTGGGCGGCGGCTCGTGGACTTCGTTCCGGCATGGGATGGGCTCGCCGGGCGGATTCCGGTCGCGGACGAAGGAGCGATGGCGCCGTCGGTGACGCTTCCGTTCGAGCTTGGCGGCAGGGACGTGTGGTTGTCGTTCGTCGCCGTCCGCACCTCCGCAGGTCTCGTCTACGCCTTCCGTGACGTCACCGTCGAGTGGCGGCTCCAGGAGGAGAAGAGCGACTTCGTCGCGACGATTTCGCATGAGCTGCGGACGCCGATGACGGCCGTTTATGGCGCCGCCCAGACGCTCCTCCGCCACGACCTCGACCTGCCTGACGTCCAGCGGCGCGCCTTGCTGGAGATGATCGGAACTCAGGCGGCACGGCTAAGCGAGATCACGGAGGATGTGTTGCTGACGACCCGGCTCGACCGCGACGAGCTGACGGTCGAGCGCGAGGTGGTTGACATCGCCAAGGTCGTCCGCTCGACGGTCGAGACGATGCGCTCGCACCTTCCGCAGGAGGTGCACCTCGAGCTCATGATCGACGACGACGTCGGCGCCGCTTCGGGCGACTCCGACCGAATCCAGCAGGTTCTCGTGAACCTGATTGACAACGCCGCGAAGTACGGGGCGAGCCCGGTCTACGTTTCCGCGGCCGGTGTCAACGGCGCCGTCCGGATCGAGGTTGCCGACGCCGGGCCGGGGATCCCGGCTGCGGACCGGGAACGGGTCTTCGAGAAGTTCTACCGGTCGGGCCCGCCGACTACGCGCGCCGCGGGCGGAACGGGCCTCGGCCTCTACATCTCGCGCGAGCTCACCGAGCGGATGGACGGCCGACTCCGTGTCGAGTCGGAGGCGGGCGGTGGTGCGAGGTTCGTCGTCGAGCTGCCCGTGACTACCTGATGTACGGCTGGACACTCCAGGAGGCGGAGGTAGGGGTGGGTTTCGGGCTGCGCCCCAAGGCGCTCGTAGAACAGGGTTAGCGGCGTTCGATCTCGAGCGCGTCCATGAGCCCTTCTTCCTGACGCGACTTTTCGACCGGCTCAACGAGCGCATCCTGGAGCTGGGCAGCCAGGTCGCGGAGACTCTCGAGCACACGCTGCCTCCGCTCCTCGAGCATCCTCGCCTCCCTCTTGAGCGTTTCGTGCCGCTGCACGACGTCACGCTCGATCTGTTCCGCCTTCTGCTGCGCGGCCTCCCGCAGCTTCTTCGCCTCCTCCTCTGCATCGGCGAGGAGCTCGCGGGCCTCCCTTTCGGCGCTGCGCCGATGCTGCGTGCCGTACGAGTCGGCGGCCTCGCGCATGTCGCGCGCGTACTGATCGGCCTCGGAACGGGTCCATGCCGCCTCGCGGGTCAGCTCTTCGATTTGCGCGGCGGCCTGTTGCTCCGCCTGCTCCACGATCTCGCGCGCCTCGCGGTGAGCGTTCTGCCCGATCTCCTCTGCGGCCGCCTCGGCCGCCTCGATGATCGCGTTCACCCTGCCGCCGATGTCCGGGTGGGTTGGCGAGTCACGCGGCTCCGTCACAGCTGTCCTCGGGTCTTGCTCTGGACGATCTGACATCGATCAGCTCCCTTCGTTCGAGCCGCAGGGCGGACAGTTATTGCATCCCGGCGTCCCGGTTGCAACTCATAAGCGGGGCGGGTCGCGAATTCCGGGGAGCTGAAGAGTCGCGGGCTGCCCGTCCGGAGACAAGGCTCGATCTCCGCGGCGTCAGTCCGGAGGGGTTCTCTCACGTCGCACGGTTCGGCCGGGTGCCCGCGGCCGCCTGGCGCTGCGCTCGCCTGGCGGGATCGCATTCTTGCGCAGCCTACGGCCGCGGCGCGATCTCCCCTCCGAGCTTGCGAACTTAGGAGCCGGTTAGGGGGCCTGCACTCCGGATCAGGACCGGTGTACCGAGCGGCGATGCACGGAAAACGAAGGGGGCGTCTTCGATTGGGATCCGAACGCAGCCGCGACTCACCGGCTGGCCGGGAACGATCCGGGCGGCGTGGATCGCCCACCCGCGATAGAAGTAGAGCGCGTACGGCAGCCAGACGTGATAGCGGCGCGACCAGCTCATCCTTTCGCGACGGATCACCGTGAAGCGTCCGTCCGGCGTCGCGAACTTGCTCGCT
Source organism: Gaiellaceae bacterium (assembly GCA_035697545.1). Taxonomy (GTDB): domain Bacteria; phylum Actinomycetota; class Thermoleophilia; order Gaiellales; family Gaiellaceae; genus JACDAN01. The sequence continues at coordinate 30,816 of DASSCT010000022.1, forward strand.
CCCGTCGACGCGTGCACGGCGCGCCGAACCGCGCCGTGTTCGACAACAAGCAACACCTGGCGTCTCAGATCGATCTCGAGCGCGCGTCGGAGCCGACGCCAGGGCTGCGGCCCTCGTGCGTGCCTGAGCGCGCGGCGCGTACGCGGCCCGACGACGCCGTCGCGGGCTATTTGCTCCCAGCCTTGAAGGGCGACCACGGCATACCACGTCTTGTCGCCGAAGACGCCGTCGACCTCCCCACGCTCCAGGTAGCCGAGCATGATGAGCCGCCGCTGGAGCGACGCGACCGGTCGGCCACGGTCGCCGTAGCGCAGATCGCCTGCAGCCGCCACGCCAGGCAGCGCAAGAAGGGCGACGAGTGGAGCCACAAGCAAGCACCGGCGCGCTCTGTCGATGCCGCGACCCAAGTCGCAGCTCGCGCGAGGCAGCAGCTGCTCCTGGCCGATGCCTGCTCGCCGAGCTGGCGACCCCATAACATGGCCGGTTCTGCGCTCGCCCCGGCCTTCCTGCCGGGCAGGTCAGACCGTCCGGCTCTGCGGGGCGCGCGTCCGGTGCACAAACTCGATCTTCACACGGCGGCTCCGTATTCGTGGAGCAGGCCGCCGAGGAGGTCGCGCCGTCGGACCTGAGGCGTGTAAGGGGTCGCTGTGGGCGGAGGATCTCAACATCGAGTACGCGAGTTCAGATCTTCTCCGGCATCGACGACAACGGGCGCGCTCGAGATCGTGAGCTGAGTGTGAGGCGTCACTCGCCTAGCCCGCTTGACCAGCAGGCGAGGCGAGACGTTTAGCGGCCCGGCTGGGCCAGGCGGCCGCCGTTGCTCTCGTGAGGCTCATCGGCGGCCTCGACGCCGCTCCCCTCACTCTCAGTGTCCGATTCGAGGTCGAGGGTTTCCTCCTCCGGCGACACAGCCGGCCCCCGGGGTGGGAATCGAGCATCCGCGTTGCTGGCCGTCTCCGCGACCTCCGTCGCGATCCCGCGGAGATCGTCGAGCAGCGTACGGCGCTGCTGCCGGATGTTCTCGGTGTCAGCGTCGAGCTCGCTCATTCGCGCCTCCGCTTCTTCCTGCAGGGCCGCGACCTCGTCCTGCGAGCGCTGGAGGCGCTCGGCCGCCTCCTCGCGCGCTTGAGTGGCGATCGTCTCGGCCTCGGCCTTCGAGCGGCCGAGGATCTCGTCCGCCTCGGCCTTCGCCTTGGCAACGATCCCCTCCGCCTCCGCTTGTGCCCGGGCGGTGCTCTCTTCCGCTTCCCGCCGCGCTCCGAGGGTGATTTCCTCCGCCGTTTGACCCGCCTGCTGCAGGAGGCCCCTCGTCTGTTCCCCGACCTGTTCGAGCGCGTGCCTGACCGCGGCCTCGGGCGAACCGGAGACGTCGAGCTCTGCGATCAGACGATTGACGTGCGCGACGTACGCATCGACCGCATCACGATCGTAGCCGCGAAGCGAAACCGCGAAGGAGACGTCCCGGATCTCCGCCGGCACACGCCGAAGCTCTGTTGAGCCTTCGCCCTCCTCGGCTGAGCCGGGCGACAGCTCCCTATCCGTCTGGGTACCGCTCGACAGATTCACTCCTGGCCACGGCCGAGTATGACCGGAAATCGGCGCACGTGCCGAGGGGCCGGTTGCAGCGTTCCGCGCGGCGGCGCAGAGCGGGCGAACTGGGAAAACGTCCTCGTGCGATACCGCCCAACGCGTGTCGGAGTCGCTGCCCTACTGCTTAGGAAGCTGCTCCGTCGGACCGGCATCCGCCGGTTCCCGCTTCTCGCCGGGCGGCCCGTGACCCCCGTGGGCAATACGCCCATCGGGCTCACCATCGGCGGCCGCACCGCTTTGCCCGGTCGCGTCTGCCGGCGGAGATGCCAGCACTGCTTCCTCTGCCGATTCGGCCGACTCCTCGGACGGGAAGCGGGCAGCTGCAGTACTGACAGCCTCCTCGAGTCGCGTTGCGATCGCGCGGACGTCGTCGAGAAGAGCACGGCGCTCTCCCCATAGGGCTTCGCTGTCAGCGCGGAGCTTGCGCAGCCAGGTCTCCGCCTCTTCCCAGAGCTCAGCGATCTGTTTCTCTGTCCGCTGGAGCCGCTCTGCAGCTTCCTTCTCCGAACCGGCGAGGACGCCCTTCGCCTCGTCTGTCGCCTTTGCGACGTACACATCCGCCGCAGCCCGCGCGCGGTCCGCCTCGGCATCCGCGTTGACGACAATTTCCGCCGCCTCGGCTTTTGAGCGAGCAGTGATTTCTTCCGCTTCCTCCCACGCGCCGCTCGTGATCTTCGCCGCCATCTCTCGAGCCTGTTGGATGATGCCTTCCGTCTGCTCTTTGGCCTGTTCGAGCGCATGCCTGACCACGGCCTCCGGGGAGCGGGTCGCTTCAAGCTCCGCGATCAAGCGATTGATCCGGATGACGTAGGCGTCGACGGATCGGCGATCGTAGCCGCGAGCCGAAACCGGGAAGGAGATGTTCCGAATCTCGGCCGGGACACGTCGGGGGTAACTCAAACCTGCCTCGGCTTCCCCGAACCCGGGCGGCTCGCTAACCCTTTGGGTCGGTCACGAGGCTCGCCATTGACCACGGCTCCGAGTATGGCGGTAAATCCGAAGCTGTTTTCGCGGTAGACGATTTTTGGTTCGAGGCGCTCAGCGACCGCGGCGGATACCGGCGGTGATGCCTAGCGCCGCGGCGGCCGCAAGCAGCCCGCCGCCGACCAGTAGTCCGATTCCGATCCAGATCAGCGGATCGAGCTCGGCGCCGATGCTGAGCTCGTCGGCCACACCCCGCGAGCCGTCGGGGTTCATGACTACGACGTTCCAGCTGCCGTCCTCGGGCTCCCACTCGAGCGTCTGTTCTCCGGCTCCCGTCGCGGAGGCGGCCCAGAACGCCTGGTCTGCGGGCCGTCCCACGGGTGCGCCGCCTTGACGCTCCGAGTAGTGGGGCTCCCGGCCGATCTCCGTGACGACGGCGTGCTCGACTCCGTCTAGGTACTCGGCGACGTCCGCCTCGCGGGCGATGCCGACGAACACCGGGCGGTCGCTCTCGCTGCGGATGCGAACCGTCCCTACGAGGTCCGTCGTCGCCCAGTCGGGCCCGTCAAGGTCGACGTCGGCGCTTTCGGAGGCGATCGCGTACGTCGCCGTCGAGAAGTCCTCGGTCGGCGACATGACGAAGCCGTCGTCGTCGCGTTGGGTACGGTCGACGACCACGGCGGCGCATCCACCGACAAGCAGGGCAAACGCCAGCAGCGCCGCGATGCTGCCCACGACGAGGAACGCAACGCCCCCCGCGCCTCTCCCGGAGGGCGGCGCGGCCTCGACGACCTCGCTCGCGGGCGAGGGGGCAGGCGGCTCCTCGGCCCCTCGAGTCCCCGGCTCCTTCTCCTCGCCGCCTTGGTCGAGACGGAACGGCGGGTACGCGTCGGTCATCAACCCGGCGTAGGCGACCACCCTGGCCACCCACCGATCGAGGCCGAGCACGAAATCGAAGATCCCCTGCGGGTACCGCGTCGTAAAGAGCAGCGCCACCGCCGCGAAGAGCACCAGCAGAGCAATGAGCCCTGGGCCGCCGCGCCACCTCCAGTCGTCCCCGCTACGGTCCCAACCCCCTCCCCAGGCGAACCATCCTCCCCCGAGGAACACGCCCACGACGAGGTAGTGCGGGATAGCGAGCAGCCACCACTTCACAAGCACGAGCCCGCGCGACAGCTCGCCGGGGTAGACCACATCGAGCGT
>DASSCT010000023.1:0-4441 GCA_035697545.1 Gaiellaceae bacterium
TGGAGCACGAGACGCTCGACGAGGAAGACGTGTACGCCGCGGCCGGAGTCCCGCGAGCCGCCACGCCGAGCGCCGAGCCACAGGCGGCGGCAGCGCGGTCCCGGATCGAGGAGTAGCTGCGATGCCGCTCCCACCCGGCACCCCGGCACCTGACTTCGAGCTTCCCTCCACGCCGGACCAAACGGTGTCGCTCGCCGATTTCCGCGGTCAGCCGGTCATCCTCGCCTTCTATCCGGAAGACTGGAGCCCGGTCTGCTCCGACCAGATGGCGCTCTACCAGGAGGTACTGCCGGAGTTCCGACGGTTCAACGCCGAGCTTCTGGGCATCTCGGTGGACGGGGTCTGGTGCCATCTCGCCTTCGCCAGAGATCGGAACCTGCACTTCCCGCTCCTCGCCGATTTCGAGCCCAAGGGTGAGGTGGCACGCGCGTATGACGCCTATCGCGCCAAAGACGGGACGAGCGAGCGTGCTTTGTACGTCATCGACAGCGACGGGGCCGTGCACTGGAGCTACGTTTCTCCCGTGGGTGTGAACCCCGGTGCAGACGGGATCCTCAGGGCCCTCGAGAGCCTCGAGTGAGAACCGAGTGGCACCCGGCTTTGACCGTGCCGGTCAGCGACGGCCGTGACCACATCCAGGGCCCAGCGGACGCGCCGGTGACCCTCGTCGAGTACGGCGACTACGAATGTCCCTACTGCGGCGCCGCCTACCCCATCGTCAAAGAGGTGCAGGCCCGGATGGGTGACAGGCTTCGGTTCGTCTTTCGGAACTTTCCGATTACGACCTCGCACCCGCATGCAGAGCAGGCCGCGGAAGCGGCTGAGGCCGCGGCGGCCCAGGACCGCTTCTGGGAAATGCATGACGCTCTTTACGAGAACCAGAAGCGCCTGCGGGACGAGGATCTGCGCGCCTACGCCGAAGAGCTTGGGCTCGATATCGAGCGATTTGCCGGAGAGCTTGGCGAGCACGTCCACGAAGCGCGGGTCCACGAGGACTTTCTGAGCGGCGTGCGGAGCGGCGTGAACGGGACGCCGACCTTCTACCTCAACGGTGTCAGGCACGACGACTCGTACGAGCTCGAGACGTTGCTCGCCGCGGTCGAGCAGGCTGCGGCGGAATGAACCACTTCTGAGCGTGAGGCCGGTCGACCGGCAAACGATTCTGGTGACCGGCGCCGAGGCCCGCCGCCGGCTGTGGCAGCTCAGCGAGCAGCTCACTCGTCCTGGACGCCGTGCTCCTGGAGCCACGCTTTCGCGACCCGCTTCTGGGCCTTCGTGAGCCACGCCTCGACCACGAGGTCGTAGAGCTCTTCCCGATCGATTCGGGCCAAATCCGGAATGCGCATGAGCACAGCGGAGTAGCCGTTGAAGTGCGGCGTCGTGAAGAACACTCCGCGACTGTCGGCGAGCAGGAGCTCCTTCACGTCGAGGTCGGCGACGCGAAACATCAGGACGTCGTCGAGGCGCTCGCCGGTCTCGGGATCAACCGCGTCTCGCCGCAGGCCGCGATGGAAGCAGAACAGCTTCCCGTGCACGAGGTACGAGGGCCGGCCGTCGTCCGACAGCTCTTTGCTCGTGTGAGGAAGCGACAGCGCGAGCTCGTCGAGGTCGGCCATCGTCGCCATGGCGCTCAGTCTGCCGCGGCGGCGCGTCAGGTGGTGGAGTCGAGCCACTGCTCGAACGTCGGGCCGGCGAGGATGGCGTGCGGCCCGGGCAGCAGCGCGCCGGACTCATAGAGCTTCGTGGCCGGGTCATCCGGGTCGCTCACGCCCTCGATCCGCACCGAGTCACCGCGCCGGGTCACGAGCAGCCTGGCCATCTCGACCGAATTTTCCTCCCGCGGGCCGGCGATTTCCGGGATCGGCACCTCGGGGACTCCCGGGTTGGTGGCCATATCGGCAAGCGCCTCCGCGACGGTCCTCGCGGCGACCAGCTGCGTGCGCAGCTCGCGCACGTAACTCACGTCGCCCTGTCGGCCCCAGTCCACGATCGCCGGCACGAACTCGTGGAACTGCGCGGCCCGCAAGATGCGAACGGGGATCGGTCCGGACAGCATGGCCTGCTCGTGGGCGACCTTGGCCGCGTTGTAGCCGGTTGTGAACCGGTCGCACCCGATGATCGACACGACGACCATCCGCTCCACGCCGGCCTGCTCGCCTGCCTGCTGCAGGTTGCGAGCAGCCGTGGTGAAGAACTCCGTGGCCGCCTCCTGCTCCGACAACGAGCCGCTGGCCGCGTCAACGACGCACTCCACGCCTGTCAGCGCTTCGGCCAGGCCGTCTCCGCTGACGACGTCGACGCCGCTGGAACGCGACATTGGGACCACGTCGAATCCACGGGCTTGAAGCACGTCGACGAGATGAAGGCCGACCCTTCCGGTCGCCCCCGCTACCGCGATTTTTCTGCCTGCGTCCATGAGTGGTCTCCTCTCTCGATTCCTCTCCTTATGAAGACGAACGAGAGGCGCCCCAGGTGACAGGCGTCAACTACTCGACGGCGATCCGCACTCGCTTGTTGGCCTTGCCTTTGGACTCGGTCTTGACCACCCGCACGGCGCCGACCTCGCTCGTCGAGGCCACGTGGGTCCCGCCGTCCGCTTGGCGGTCAAGACCGACGATGTCGATGATCCGTAGCGGGTCGATCGCGCGGGGAATGAGGTTCGCCTTGAGGCGGATGAGCGAGGGGTCGCGGTCGGCCTCGGCGCGTGGGAGCCAGAGCACGCGCACCGGCAGATCCTGGCGCACGACCTCGTTGATCGCCGCCTCGAGCGAGCGGGCGAACTCCTGGGACATGGCCGCAAGCTCGAAGTCGAGCCTGCCTTCGGGCGGCGTGATCTGCGCGCCGGTCACGTGGGCGCCGTGGTCGCGCCAGATGATTCCGTTCATGATGTGTTGGGCCGTGTGGACGCGCATGGTCAGGTAGCGCCGCGGCCAATCGACGACCCCGTGCGCTTCCGTCGCAAGCCGCGGAAGCCGGCTTTCCGGCGAGAGCTTGTGCCAGACCACCCCCTCCTTGTCCTTGGCGACGTCGACGACTGCGGCCGTCGCGTCGGCGAATGCGAGCTCGCCCTTGTCGTGAGGCTGGCCGCCGCCGGTCGGGAAGAACGCCGTGCGGTCGAGCGCCACCTCGTTCGTCTCCTCCCTGACCGAGACGACCTCGGCGTCGAACTCCCGCAGATACGCGTCGGTGAGGTAGAGGAGATCGGTCATCGGTCCTGTCGGATGGGGTCGGAGTATGTGTGTCCGACGATCACGCAAGCACTGTACGAGCCGGGCCCGACCTTCTGTCGGCCACGAGCCTCCGGAGCCGTCCGGAGGGGCCAGCGCTCGGTGCCAGGCACGAAGCCACGGCCGAAAGGACCAGAGCACCGCTCAACCAGGGGGCGTGTGCGCCGGGCCGCCGGTCCGATCGAGCCGTGTCTCCCTCTGTCCGCTCCAGACGGCGCTCGGTGCCAGGCACGGAGACATTGGCTCGAGGAGCCAGTCGATCGTCGATCGCTCGAACTCGCCTTCGGCAATAGATTTCTGAATCGTGGCCGACGCCGTCCGGACAGAGGGCCTCTCGAAGCGCTACGGCGACACGCTCGCACTGGACGGGCTCAACCTGGTGGTCGAGCCGGGCGAGGTCTACGGCTATCTAGGACCGAACGGCGCAGGCAAGACGACGACGATCCGGCTTCTACTGGGGCTGCTCCGCCCGACGGCGGGCCGGGCGGAGCTCTTCGGCGTCGACGCGTGGCAGGACCCGGTCACCGCGCACCGGCGGATGGCCTATGTCTCGGCAGAGCCGGCCCTCTGGCCTGGACTGACAGCCCAGGAAACGCTCGAGTTCCTCGCCCGAGTCCGGGGCGGCGCGGACACCGCCTATCGAGATGAGCTGGTGCATCGGTTCCAGCTCGAGACCTCGAAGAAGGTGCGAGCGCTCTCGCACGGCAACCGCCAGAAGGTGCAGCTGATCGCGGCCTTCGCCACCCGGGCCGACCTCCTGATCCTCGACGAGCCGACGGGCGGCCTCGACCCGCTGATGGAGATGACGTTCCGGGAGACGGTCCGCGAAGCGAAAGAGAACGGTCAGGCGGTGTTCCTCTCCTCGCACATCCTGAGTGAGGTCGAGGCGCTCTGCGACCGCGTCGGCATCCTCCGGCAGGGGCGGCTCGTCGACCAGGGGAAGCTCTCCGACCTTCGCCACCTGAGCGCACAGACGGTGGAAGTCACGTTCGACGGCCATGTCCCTCAGCTCCCGCCGCTTCCCGGCGTCGAGGTCGCCGACGCGGGCGCCAGCGCCTTGCGCTTCCAGGTGACCGGCAGCGTCGGGCCGTTGATCAAGGCTCTGGCCGAGTACCCCGTTGTCTCGCTGGAGAGCCGTGCGCCTTCGCTCGAGGAGATCTTCCTCCACCACTACGAGAACGGGGCCGGCCCTGGGCAGCGCTAGCGCAGTCGCC
>DASSCT010000024.1:0-2762 GCA_035697545.1 Gaiellaceae bacterium
GGAATTGAGGAATCCCTGGGCCCAGGCGTGATAGCTCTGCCTGTCCGGTGTGCGCTCGTCCTCAAGGCGAACGCGGTAACCGAGGTAGCTCTCTGCGCCGGCGAGGCGCTCCTCGAATCGCTCCGGGTCGTCGGCGGGGTCGGTCCCAGCCGGCATGGTCACCACTCGAACGTCGAAACCTCGTTTATCCGCGAGCTCCATGCCGCGCAGCGTCGCGTCCTCGCCGGCGGCGTCCGCGTCGAAACAGAGGTAGAGCCTTTGCGTCAGTCGTTGGAGCTCTTTCAACTGCTGCCCGGTTAGCGCCGTCCCCATCGAGGCCACCACCGGCTCCAGGCCGGCCTGGCGGAGCGCGATCACGTCGGTGTTCCCCTCCACGACCACGGCCCGTTCTTGCTTCGTGATCGCCGGCCGGGCGAGGTTGAGCCCGTAGAGGATCGCCGACTTGTGGAAGAGCTCGCCCTCGGGTGAGTTCACGTACTTCCCGCGCAGGGGATCGTCCTCACGTAACTTCCGCGCCTGGAAGCCAATGATGCGCCCACGCGCATCGGCGAGCGGGAACATCAGCCGCTGCGGGAAGTAGTCATTCCCGCGCGCGTTCGTGAGGCCCGCGCGACGAAGCTCCTCGCGTGCGAAGCCCTTTTCCTGCGCCTTCACGGCGAGCCCCTTCCCCGGCGACAGCCCGAGGCGGAACTCGCGGCACGCGGCCTCACGCAGTCCCCGGCCGTCGAGGTAGGCGCGAACGGGTGCGCCTGCGTCGGTCTCCCAGAGGTGGCGCTCGTAGAACGACGCCGCCTGGTCGAGCAGGGCGTGCAGGCGCTCCCTCCGCCGGCGCGACTCTTCGAACTGCGGCGTCGCCTCTTCGTACTCGAGTGTGACCCGGAAGCGCTCGGCGAGCCACTCGACGGCCTCGGCGAAGTCGAGTTGCTCGGTCTCCCGAACGAACGTGATTACATCGCCGCCCTTGCCGCAGCCGAAGCAGTAGAAGAGCTTGTCCGGGGCGTTGACGGAGAAGCTGGGCGTGCGCTCCTCGTGGAAGGGGCAGCGACCGACGTAGCGCGCGCCGGTCTTCCGCAGCTGCGTGCGCCCTGACACGACCTCCACCATGTCGGCGGCGTCGATCGCCTCGCGGACGGACGCGTCCTTGATCCGCGCCATCAGAGGCTCTCTGCGTATGTCAGGGCGAACCGGTCGGTCATCCCGGCGATGTAGTCGGTGATGTGGTCGGCCGATTCGCCATCTTCCACGAGGTGCTGGAAGATCCGGCGGATCACTTCGCGCGCCTGTTTGTGCTGCGTCCGCGTGTGGGGGCCGAGGTAGACGCGCTCGAACATGAAGTCCCGCAGAGCGAGCATGGCAGCGCCGACCTCGTCGCTCTGGCGGATATCTCCGGCGTCGTGGGACTCCTCAACGAGGTCGTGGACAAGGCGGTCGATGCGGCGGGCGCCGGTCTTCCCGAGGAGCTCGATTTCCCTCTGCGGGAGCTCGTCCGGGCTGAGGACGCCGGCACGCACGGCGTCGTCGATGTCGTGGTTGATGTACGCGACGCGGTCGACGATCCGAACGATCTTGCCCTCGAGCGTCTCGGGAAGCTCCTCGCCCGTGTGACGGAGGATCCCGTCGCGCACTTCTTCAGTCAGGTTGAGGCCGCGGCCCTCGCGCTCGAGGACGTCCACGACGCGGAGTGAGTGCTCGTTGTGACGGAAAGTGCGGCCGAAGTGCCCGCGGAGCTGCTCGTCGAGCACCGCTTCGCCGGTATGGCCGAACGGCGTGTGGCCGAGGTCGTGGCCGAGGCCGATGGCCTCCACGAGATCCTCGTTCAGGCGCAGCGCCCGCGCGACGCCGCGCGAGATGCCGGTTGTCTCGAGCGTGTGAGTCAGGCGCGTGCGGAAGTGGTCGTGGAGCGGGTCGATCCAGACCTGTGTCTTGTTCCGGAGCCGGCGGAATGCCTTCGAGTGGACAATTCGATCGCGGTCGCGCTGAAACGGCGTGCGGAGGCGGCACGGGTCTTCTTCGCGGACACGCCCGCGTGTTTCGTACGACCGGACGGCAAGGGGCGAGAGCCAGCGCTCCTCGTGCTCGCGCACGCGGAGCTCGAACGAATCGGCGACCCTTCCCGCGAGCTCCGGCATGTGAGGCAAGGCTAGTAGTTCAAGCGGCCGCCCGGGCCTGCCGCCGAGGCCGGCCGTGGAGGTGGCCCGGGACCCGTCCCTAACCCCCACCCTCCCGGGGCCACCAGAACCTAGTCCCCAGATTCGCGCGCGTCCGTGCCAACTCTGTGTCTATTTCGATTCGGGTGGCGACCGGCGTTGCGCTCAGACGAGGATCGCGACAGTCCCGCCGTCAGCGCTCCAAGCCGCGCCCGTCACGTATGAGGCACGGTCGGAGCACAGAAACGCGATCACGGCCGCTATCTCCTCCGGCTCGGCGAGGCGACCCAGCGGCCGCCCGGCCCCCACGGCTGCCAGGACCTCCTCGCGTGTCCGTCCTGACCGCTCGGCCTGCTGGTCTGCGAGCCCGCCGTCGCCCAGCCAGGCCTCCGTTGCCGTCGGCCCCGGCGCCACCGCGTTGCAGCGGATTCCCTCCCCCGCATAGACATCTGCGATGAGTCGCGACAGCGACAACACCGCGGCCTTTGTCACCGAGTAGTTCGGCATCGACGTCGACGGCCGCTTGCCGGAGGAGGACGACACGTTGACGATCGCGCCGCTACCCCGCTCTTGCATCGCGGGCAGCACCGCCCGAATCGCGCGCACGTAGCTCAT
>DASSCT010000025.1:0-4791 GCA_035697545.1 Gaiellaceae bacterium
GACCCCGCCGACGACCCGGAGCGATTCGAGGAGCGCCTCGCCGGCGCAGAGAGCTACCTCGGTTACCGCGTTCGCCTTGAGGACGAGCGCACACCGGACAGGCAGAGCTATCACGCCTGGGCCCAGGGATTCCTCAATTCCGTTCCGGACTCGCCGGAGCGGCTCCAGGCTTGGCGCTACGTCAACGACCGGCTCGGGATGACGGTTCAGCTGCAAGCCCGGGCGTCGGCGATCAACCCCGGCGCTTCATCCCGGCGCGTACTCGAGGCAGGCGACAGGCTCGAGCGTGACGTGCTCGCCGCCTGTTTTGCGTTTCCGGAGTTGCTGGGCAGCCTCGAGAAGCTTTCGTCGGAGCATTTCGACAGCGACGAGTACCGGGGGCTGCGTGCCGCGCTGCTGAGCGGCGAGCGGGGAGGAGCGCTTGCCGAGCTGGACGCGGTGGCGGCGCTGGAAGCGATCGACGAGACGACCGCGAAGGAGCTCCTCCTGCGCCTCCGAGAGCGTCACCTGCGGCGGCAGCTGGCGAGGGCCGACCTGGAGGAAACCGCCGAGCTCCAGCGGAAACTCCTGGAAATCAGAGAGGCAGTCGCCGCCCTGGCCTGAGCCGGAACGTCGCTATCATGCGGCCGCTGCTACCGCGTTCCCCGGTAGCTCAATTGGCAGAGCATCCGGCTGTTAACCGGAGGGTTGTTGGTTCGAGTCCAACCCGGGGAGTTCAGGGCCTCGCAGCCATGCGGAATCCGCATGGTTGAGCCAAATCGCTTGTGGCGATTGGTGCGATCCGGGCGAAAATCGCGACTTTGGTGCTGCCCCCGGTGCTACCCCCGAGATTTCGCCCGCGCAGGCAACACGCAACCGGCACATCATCTCGATGTCGCCCTCGCGCACGGCAGTCACCCACGACTCGAGCGCCAGACGGCACACCTGCCGACGCGCCCTCGTTCAAGACGACGGTGCTCGCCTGGAAGCCCCGGCGATCGCGGCTCGAGTCGGCCCGCGCCAAGCGGGCCTGGGTACGGAGCGGCAGTACGGCGTACCATCTTGGAGTTGTGTCTCTCCCGCGCCCTCGGTCAGGAGATGACGAGGTCCGGAAATACGGCCCGCTGATCGCCATCATCGCCGCGATCGGCACGGTGATCGTCGTCTTAATCGTGGGGGGCCCCAACGGCTCGGACGCGAAAGGCAGTACCTGTACAGAGATTCCCGCGGGTCGGGTACCCCCCGCCATCATCTGCCCCGGGAATGCCACCCCGGAGAACTCGAAAGAGCGCGACTGTATTCGGGTTTCGACTCTGCGGGACGCCACGTACTGGACCTGCTCCGATTGACGCTTGCGCAGCGGCTGGGCCGACCCGCCGCGGCCGAGTGCGCTGGCAACGCCCGCAAAGTCGGCCGGCGACGGTTTCCATCGGCCCAATTGCGAGCGATGCGGCGAGACGTTCCGCCCGACATGCAACGACGTGCTTTACCTCGAGCCCGTCAAGGTGGTGGACTGAATCCCGTCTAAACGCAGTGGTGCTTGCAGCGCCTTCGGCCTCAGGCCAGCGGCTTGCTGGCTCAACGGCGTCCCAGCGTAGGCCTCGAATGGGATTTCTACCCGGCGCTACGCCGTGGCGGTGAAAACTCCTTATTAGCAGGCGGGTTTGAGTCCAACCCGGGGAGCTCGACGAAGAAGGTCGAACCGATGTCCTCAACCGATTCGACCCAGATTCTGCCTTCCATGCGACGGACCAGTTCTCGGCAGATGTAGAGGCCGAGACCGGTTCCGCCGACCGCGCGAGTCGTGTTCCGCAGGCGGTAGAACTTCTCGAAGATCCGCTCCTGCTCGGCGCGCGGAATCCCGACGCCCTCATCCCGAACGGCGATGCGAAGGCGAGTTCGACGAGGCTCGAGTCGGACCTCGATCTGTCCCGGCGTGAACGAATACTTGATCGCGTTGGCCACGAGGTTCCCGAGCACCTGCCGGAGCTTGTCGCTGTCCGTCGCGATCGGCGCGAGAGCTGGCGGGGCGACGAGCTCGAGCGAGAGTTCGTCTGGAGCGTGGGTGCGCGCGGCCTCGATGACCCTGCGTGCGACGTTCACGACGTTCACCTGCTCGTTCGCGAGGACCAGCCGGCCCGACTCGACCTCGCTCGTTAGCAGGATGTCGTTGACGACATGCGCGAGCCGCTCGGATTGGTCCGAGATGACGGAGAGGAGACGGCGGCGCAAATCTTCGGTGAAGGCGACGTCTTCGCGCTCGAGGGTCTGCACGGCGCCGTAGACGGCGGCGATGGGCGTTCGGAGCTCGTGGGAGACCGTGGCGACGAAATCCTCCTTGAGCTGCTCGAGTCGCCGCTCCTCGGACCGGTCGCGGAACGCGTAGACAGTCCCGTCGGCTGAGGTGACTCCGGCGACCGAGAGCCAGAGCTCGCGATCTCCGATCTCGACCGGAACGGTCGTCGCAGGACCGGTGCACGCCCCAGGAGCGCTCGCGATCGGGACCGCTTCCGCGAGTGACTGCCAGCCGGGAATCACTTCCTCGACCGGGCGGCCCAGCGCCGCATCGGCTGGAAGGCCCGTGATCGCCTCGGCCGCGGGGTTCCAGAGCTGAACCGCTCCCTTGGAGTCGACGAGGAAGACGCCGTCGGCGACGTAGCCGAGCACACGGGCGGCTTGCCCTCGCTCCTCTGCTTCACGTCGTGCCGCCTGCTCGCGCGCAAGCAGGACGTCGCGCTCTTCTCCCAGGCGAATGCGCTCGAGCGCGTGGTTGAGGCTTTCGGCAACCGCCTCCAGCAGGGCAACTTCTCCCTCGTCGAAGCGCTCGTCGTACAGACGTGCGACCCCTACGACGCCTCGATCGACCTCGCCCGTGAACGGTGCGAGAACGAGCTCCCGGACTCCAATTGCGAGCAGATCGCCCTGATGCCGCAGCGGCTGCGCGTCGGTGATGGCGCGCGCACAACGTTCGTCTTCGAGGAGGGCGGCACGCTGGTCAGGCGTCAGGCCGTAGGCCCCGACGAGGGTGCGGCCGCCGCCGTCATGTTCCGCCAGGACGAACGCGATCTCGGCCTCGAACGCCTCGCAGAGCTCTGCGGTGAACAGCTCGCCGAGCTCGGCTTCCGTCCGCGCGAGATTGACGATCGTAACGATTTGCGCGCGCCGGGCGGCCTCGGCGAAGCGCCGAAGCAGCTCGTCGCGGCGGTCAAGCCGTCGGGCCGATTGCAACGACGACAAGGCTGTAGTTCCGGTCTCCCTTGGCACCGCGGATCCGCCCGATCTCTCCGCGTGTGTACGTGCCCGCGAGTGCGGGCGCAGGATGACCCAAGGAGGAGATGATCGTTTCGACCTCGCGCGAGGCGAGCGGATTGCCGAACCACGCACTCCTGGCGGCGCAGTCGAATACCAGGACGGCCTCGGCGGGGCCCGCAAGCGGCTCCAGGGCATCGTCCACCGCGCCGGCCGCGCTCCGGACGGTGGCCTCCGGCTTCTGTTCGCAGACGTCGACTGCTGCATTCGCCTCGATGCTCGTCGCACAGACCAGGCCGCCTCCGGGCGCTCGACCGCGCACGTATCGCGGACGGACGTCGCCGCGCAGCTCGGGCTGACCGATCGGATGCGCCATCGCGATCGCCTCGAAGTCGGAGTCGCTCAGTGGAACGTCGCCCATCCCGAGCTTCTCGAGGTAGACGGTTTCGGCCGGACGGCCGTCGAGTTGCAGAACGACGCTGCCGCGCGAGCGGGTGACGATCGACGGCGCACCGCGCCGCACACACCCATGTCCGATGCCGACACCGATCGGAGTCGGACTGGCGAGAGCGACGGCAACCACGCTTCCCGACAGGGCTTCGCCGTCTGCGAACTGGGCTCTCACCACGCCTCCCGCTGCTCCTCCGGCGAGGGGAATGCGCCCGCCGGCGATTTCATACGCGCCGGCAACGATCTCGGCTTGGTCGCCCGACTCCGAGTCGACGAACAGGAGAAGCGCGGCGTGGCTTCTGTCGCGATCGAGCCCGAAAAGAGCCTCCGCGGCGGCAGACCGTCCAGCCGCGCGCGGGTCGGACGAAGTCCCAATGCCGACGCCAAACGGCAGTGACGAGTCGAATGCGACCGCCGACGAGCCGCTCTCCATTGCACCTCCATGCGCGATCACGCCGGTTCCGGTCATCCCGGCGACCCGCGCGTTTCCCGCAGCCGCCTGTGCTTGCGCCGCCGCCTCCTGAGGATCGAGCAGGCCGGTCGAGAAGATCAGAACGAGACCGGGGTCGGAGCCGAGCGCCTCGACCGCCTCGTCCACAGCTTCCGACGGCGCGCGAAGACCCACAGCAGCGCCAGCGCCTGCGAGTCGTTCTCGCGTGCGGACGAGGTCGGGCGTGGCCACAGACAACACTCCCCTCTACGGACGAGACCGCCAATTGGTAATTGTCCACCTGGAGCGGTTCACAAACCACCGCTTGCGTCGGGTTAGCGTTTTGCTGCGATCGGGCAAAGGGCGGAGTAGGAGATGCTTCGCCGATTGAGACTGCGGCTCGCGCCTCTGGCGCTCGTTCTTCTCGCCCTTGCGTGGCCGGCGACGGCCGTCGCAGAGCATCCGCCGTTCGTGGGCTGGAGCTCGCTCCTACCGGGGCTTTCTCTTCCCTACGACACGACCAGCCCGGACGATTGCATCGCCGGGCGGGTGCAGTGCGTCGACAAGACCGTTCGCGAGATGACCAAGCGGTTTGACCCACTCGCATCTTCGTGCGACCACGACGCGATCTTCGCCCTCACGTACCTGCGCGTGACCGAGGAATACCGGCGCACGATCGAATC
>DASSCT010000026.1:0-17830 GCA_035697545.1 Gaiellaceae bacterium
GCCGCGCTGGTCTCTTGCTGCTGTCGGCACACAACCCACGAGAAAGGAGGCAAGACGATGTCCGACAGCATGAAACGAACCGCGCAGAGCGTCGTCGTGTTGGCGGCGGTCGCTTTGGGCGCCGCCGCAGTCGGGAGCGCCGTCACGGGGAACAACTCCTCCGGGACGTCCTCGAACACGACGACGGCCGCCAATCAGGCGCCAAGTCCTGGCCGGTCGCCCTGGCTGGGCTCGAAGCCACAGCATCAGGGCGAGCAGCTGCTCAGCGGTGACACCGCCGCGAAAGTCCGTGCGGCGGCGCTCGCCAAGGTTCCGGGCGGGACGATTCAGCGGGTCGAGAACGACGCGGATGGGCACGCCGCCTACGAGGCGCACATGCAGCGCTCCGACGGCAGCCTCGTGACCGTCTACGTCAACCAGCAGTTCGAGGTCGTCAGCGTCGAGAACGGCCGCTGACGGTTCGCCGTACGGGGGCCGGGATTCGCTCGGCCCCCGCTCGGCGTTCGTATCCTCTCGGCATGGAGCCGAGCGGACGCCTGGCCGCCGGAACGATCGCCATCCTCGCCTTGCTCCTCGCGGCGCCGGCGACCGGCGACCGCGAAGGCACGCCGGTCTGTCCTCCGAACCTCGCCAACCAGCTGGCAGCGACCGGGCCGGCGCGCCAGCTCGTCACGGTCGTGACCGCGCAGCGTTCCTCGACCGGCGGCCGCCTGCGGCTCTGGCGGAAGGCCGGCGCCTGTTGGCGGCCCATCGCCGACTCGTGGACAGCGTGGGTCGGCGGCCGCGGCGTCTCTCCAACGAAGCGCGAGGGTGACCGCACCACCCCGGCGGGAGCGTTCGGCTTCGGGCGCGTGATGTACGGAGTCCAGCCCAACCCGGGCGTGCGCTATCGCTACCGCCGCGTCGTCTGCGGAGACTGGTGGGTCGAGGACCCTCGGTCTCCGTACTACAACCAGTTCCACCACGTCCCGTGCGGCGCCCAGCCGCCGTTCCGCATCACGAGCGAAGACCTCTCGCGCTCGCCCACGGCGTACCGCCACTTCGCGGTCATCGCCTACAACATGAATCCGGTCGTGCCCGGTAAGGGATCGGGGATCTTCCTACATGCGAGCACGGGGCGGCCGACGCTCGGCTGCGTCAGCCTGCCGGTGCCGCAGCTGGTTCAGACGCTGCGTTGGTTGCGCCCCGGCGCCGCACCGCTGATCGTGATCGGGACGCGAGCCGAAATCCGGAAGTACCGATGGAGCTCAGCACCCAAGACGAGCTGATCCTTCTCGGCCTGCTGGCCGCGATGACGGCGCTCGTCGCGCTCGCGCCGATCCTGCGCGTCCCCTATCCGATCCTCCTCGTGCTCGGCGGACTCGCGCTCGGATTCATCCCCGGCGTTCCGACGCTGACTCTGCCGCCGGAGCTCGTCCTTGTCGGCGTCCTCCCGCCGCTCCTCTACTCGGCCGGCTTCTTCACGGGGCTTCGAGAGCTGCGCGCCAACATCCGCCAGATCAGCCTGCTCGCTGTCGGCCTCGTGGTGATGACGATGCTCGCTGTGGCGGTCGTCGCCCACGCCGTGACCGATCTGAGCTGGGCCTCGTCGTTCGTGCTGGGCGCAGTCGTCTCCCCCACAGATCCGCTCGCCGCGACGTCGATCGCACGCCGCCTCGGCGTCCCGCGGGGCATCGTCTCCATCGTCGAGGGCGAGAGTCTCGTGAACGACGCGACGGCGCTCGTCCTCTGGGGCACCGCCGTCACAGCGGTGGTCGCGGGCACCTTCTCGCTCTGGGACGCGAGTCTCGAGTTCGTCGCGAACGTGATCGGCGGCGTCGCCATCGGGCTCGTCGTGGGCTGGATCGTGGCGCTTGTCCGTATCCGGCTCGACAACATCCCGGCGGAGATCGCGATCTCCCTCTTGACCGGGTACCTCGCCTACATTCCGGCGCAGGCGCTACACGTCTCCGGGGTTCTCGCGGCCGTCACCGTCGGCGTCTACCTCGGCTGGCGCAGCCCAGAGCTCTCGACGCCGGCGATGCGAATGCAAGGCCTCCCCGTTTGGGAGACCCTCGTCTTCCTGGTCAACGCGCTGCTCTTCACGCTCGTCGGGATGCAGCTGCGCCCGATAATCGACTCGCTCGGCAATCGCTCGGCGGGAAGCCTGCTCGGCGACGCCGTCGTCGTGACGGCGGTGGTGATCTTCGCCCGGATCGTCTGGGTCTTCACGGTCGGGCCGCGGCGAAACTCGGCCGTCATCGCATGGATGGGCATGCGCGGAGCCGTCTCGCTGGCCGCGGCGCTCGCGATTCCACTCCAGACCGACGCCGGGGCTGCCTTCCCAGGCCGCGACTTGATCATCTTCCTCGCGTTCGCCGTCCTGCTGGGGACGCTCGTGGTGCAGGGGCTGACGCTGCCCCTCCTGATCCGCCGCCTCGACCTCGAGGAAGACCGCCTGCCGGCGAAGGAGGACGCCAAGGCGCGCATCCTGGCCGCCGAGGCGGCGCTCGAGCGACTCGACGAGCTGCTCGACGAGGATTGGGTCCGCCCCGAGACGGCGGAGCGGATGCGCGGCCTCTACAACTTCCGGCGCTCTCGGTTCCAGGCCAGGAAGGCCGCTGAGGACGACGGCGAGATCGAGCGGCAGTCGACCGACTTCCAGCGGCTCCGTCGCGAGCTGCTCGAAGCGGAGCGCTCAGCGATCGTCGGCCTGCGCCGCGAGGGCTGGATCAGCGACGACGTGATGCACGCCATCGAGCGTGACCTCGATCTCGAGGATCAACGCCTGGAGATCTGAGCCTCTGACTGAGGCTCTAAAAAATAGGTGACGCCCGGCCGGAGCGGCCGGGCGTCACTGGTGTGCGTTAGCCGCGGAGCGGTTCCCGCTCACCCATCAGCACCTCGAGGCGCGCCAAGGCGCTGGCCTCGAGCTGCCGGATGCGCTCGCGGGTCAGACCGAGCTCACGGCCGATCTGCTCCAGGCTCCGCTGCTCACCGCCGCCGGCGCCGATGCCGAAGCGAAGCTCGAGCACTCGCCGCTCACGTTCGTCCAGCTGGTCCATCGCGTCGCGCAGCCGGTCGTGCTCGAACGAGGTGTCTGCCAGCTCGAGCGGGTCTTCCGCGTCGGTGTCTGCGAACAGGTCGCCAAACTCGGCGTCGCCCTCGCCGATCGTCTGGTTAAGCGAGACCGACGCCTCGACAGCCTCGAGCGCCTCCTCGGCGTGCGACAGCTTCAGCTGCGCCGCCTCGGCGAGCTCCTCGGTCGTGGGCGTCCGGCCTTCAGCCGCCTCCAGCCGCTGACGCGCGCGGCGCAGCTTCTGGCGGCGCTCCTGGACGTGCACCGGAACGCGGATGGTAGCGGACTGGTTGGCGATCGCACGCTGGCAGGCCTGGCGAATCCACCACGTGGCGTACGTGGAGAACTTGAAGCCCTTGCGCCAGTCGAACTTCTCGACCGCCCGGTTCAGGCCGATGACGCCGTCCTGGATCAGGTCCAGCAGCGGGACGCCGTGACCCTGGTAGCGCTTGGCGAGCGAGACCACGAGCCGCAGGTTCGCGTTCACCATGTGCTCCTTCGCCGCCCGGTCGCCGCGCTCGATGCGCTTCGCGAGCGCAACCTCCTCGTCGGCGGTCAGCAGCTTGTAGCGGCCGATCCCGTTCAGGAACAGCTGCAGGCTGTCGGTTGTCGTCGGCGTGGACGGCGTCAGGTCGAGCTCAGGCTGGGCCGACTCCTCGCCGGCGCTTTCCTCGATCTCGACGTCTGCGTCCTCCAAGGCCGTGTGCAGCGCGTGGATCGCCTCCTCGTCGAGCTCGAACTCCTGCTGGAGCGCCTCGATCTCGTCAACACGCACGAAGCCGCGCTCCTGCGCGTGCTGGAGGAAAGCGGCGAGCGCCGCGTCGGTATCAAGGGCATCTCTGCCCAGGGCAAGTTCAGTCAGCATCACTTCTCCGGAAAGGTTGGTCAGGTTCAAGGCGCGCGTTCAGCGTGTGCTGCGCGCACCCGCTTCAGTAGTGATAACGCCAAATCGAGCGATTCCCTTCCATCCATACGAAACCTTTACGTCTTTTGGCCCAATTGGGGCAAGTCTCACGCACGCGTGAACCCATCCCTCGGTTGAAGGCCCGCCCTGGGCCTCGGTCGAGACGCTGTTCCCACCGTCCGCTAAAGGCAGGTTCGGCGGGGAGGGGCGTGTGCCGTTGCCTGGAATTGGGAAGGTCAAGCCTGCACGGCAAATGCGGTTCCGTCGCTCCGTCATCGGAGTTAGGGTGCCGCGACTGGTCACATACGACCAAGGGAGGCGAAATGTCGCGAAAGGCAGCCCTGCTCCTTCCGGGCCTCGCGATTCTTTTACTCGCGAGCTCGGTTGGTGCGGCGGCGCGTCCGGTCGGCGCCACACGAGCGGACTTCTCGACCGACCAGGGCGTTGCGGCCTATCTGAACGCGAAGGGTCTGAACGCAAAGGGCTTCGTCATTCAGCGTGGTCAGTTCAACTACGCCGGGCCCAAGTGTCCGGGCAAGAAGTGGAACTGTACGAAGAAGACGAAGGTCGTCCAGGTCACGTCCGGCAAGCACGGCAAGAACCGGTCGGATTGCGGGCCCGGCGGGACACTCACGACCACGACGGGCTCGAGTAGCTGCGTAATCGTCCAGAACGCGTCATCTGGCAAGAACCAGGCTCGCTGCTCGCTCGACGCCCGAGGGGTGACGCCCATCGTGCTCACGTGCCAGATCACGCAGACCAACGCGGACGGGGACAACATCGCTCGAATTCACGAGCACGTCGTCCAGCGTGACGGGGCGGTTCAACAGGCGACACTGAACGCGCAAGTCACGCAGACAACCGGCACCGGGGACAACGACTCGGACGTGAAGCAGTCGATCGACCAGCGGTCGACCCAGGTCTCGATGACGACCTCACCGAACCAGAACCAGGAGGGACGGTTCTCGGCCATCATCGCCCAGACGAGCACGAGCGGGAGCAACGTCTCGCATCTGCTCCAGGATCTCGACCAGAGCGGCAAAGCGTCGGGCAGCTCGAGCCTCGTCCAGCGGCAGTTCGGCGAGGGCCTCGGAAACGTCGACCAGACGATTGGTACAGCGACGCCCGAGAGTGTCCCGACAACCTCGAAGAACAAGGGCAAGCACAAGGGGAAGCCGAAGTCCAACTCCGGGAGCTTCTCGAGGAGCCGGGCGCGTCAGTCCGAGCACCAGCGGCTGAAGGGGCCGGGACAGCAGATCCAGATCGGCCCGTTCTCCTGCTGCTCGACCCAGGTGGGCGGTGATCCGGACCACACGAGGGTCCGGATTAAGCAGAACTCGAAGCAGTCCGCGTCACAGGACACTGCGAGCCAGTCGCAGTCGCTCACCGGAACCTGCACGACGGTCGGAGACTGCGGAATCCGTCAGCACGCGCAGAACGACGAGGACTCGATCCGTGTCCGTCAGCGGTGCACGGCGCCCGAAGGCGGGACCTGCTCGCTCGATGTCGTGACAACCTGCGGCCCCGAAGGCTGCAGCAGTGGTGGCGGCGGAAGCGAAGGCTCGAAAGTCAAGTCGCGAAAACGACACTAGTGAGTGACGGGGCCGACGCCGTCGGCCCCCGTCACTGCTTGCGCGAGCTCGCGGTCGATCTGGGCCACGAGCTCGCGCGCATCCATGCGCGCGAATTCGTCGCGAGCGCGATGGAGCTCAGCCCGCGCGTCGTCGTGCTCACCGAAGCTTCGAAGGGCGCGGGCGAACGCGATACGGGCCTCGCCGAGGTCGGTAAGCAGACGCTGTTCGCGTAGGAGCCGCAGGGCCTCGTCGAAATGGGCCACGGCATCACCCCGCTCACTGTCGGCAGTTGCCACCGCCGCCCGGGCGAGCGAGAGGGCGGCCTGCGCGTACGCGTCTTCCGGCGGCAGATTCCGCGCCGCGAACTCGACGAGCTCACGGGCTTCCTCGACGCGGCCCTGCCGCACGAGCGTCTCGGTCAGGTAGCGGTAGATCTCGATAACGAGCCAGCCGCCCGACTCCAGCGCGAGCGGTACGGCCGTCCGTAGCCGTTCCTCGGCGAGCCCGAGGTCGCCCCTGGCCAGAGCGCACCGCGCGAGCTCGCGGAGGTTCTGGAGCTGGAGGTGCGTGTCAGCGGTTCGCTCGAGCCATTCGAGCGCTTGAAGCGCGAGCCGCTCGGCCTCGTCGAGCTCGCCGCGGTAATAACGGACCAGGCTGAGCAGCGTGATCGATTTCGTCTCGTCGCGGAAGCTCCCTATCTCCGAGGCCAGCTCGGCGGACCGCTCGCACGCCTCTTGGGCGCCGGCGAGGTCGCCGACGTTGAAGCAGAGCGTGCCGATCCGCAGGTGCCCTTCGATCCGCAGCGGGAGGTCGTCGAGCTCCTCTGCGATCGCGAGTGCCTCCCGCAGCTGCAAAGCGCTGGCTTCGCCGGCGCCCTCGAACCACGCGGCGAACCATGCAAACTCATAGCCGGCCCGAACCTGGAGCGCTCTGTCCCCGAGCTCGCCGGCGATGGCGATGGCCTCCGTGAGGTTCTGCCGCGACTCCGCGGCGCGTCCCTGCTTGGTGTCGATGTTGGCCATCGCGATCAGGGCCGCAGAACGGAGGTCGAGTCGGCCGAGCTCCGCCGCCTTCTCCGCAACAGTGACGAGCTCGTCGTGGGCCTTCCCGAGCTCACCGAGCGCGGCGAGCGTGCGCGAGCGCTTGAGCTGGAGCTCGACGAGGGGCTCACCATCCATGCTGCCGAGCACGTCCAGGGCACGGCTGTAGAAGGCGTCAGCTTCGCGGAAGCCCTCGCGGCGCTCGGCCTTCTCGGCCGCTTGTGCGAGGGCCAGTGCGGCTCGCAGCACGGGCGGCGGCTCCGGACTGTGCGCGATCTCCGCCGCGGCGCGGCAGGCCTGCTCGAGGTGGTACGCGACGATCTCGGCGAGTTCGTCGTGCCCACCGGGAAGCTGCTCCACCCAGCTCGCGAAGCGTGAGTGAAGGAGGACGCGGCGGCGCTTCGGGAGCCGCGCATACGCGACGTCGTGGATGAGAACGTGCTTGAACGCGTACTCACGCTCGCCGACGATGGTCGACGGCGTCTGCGCATGAATGACGTCGCGCCGCTCGAGCCCGCGCAGCGCTTCGCCGACTGTGTCCTCGTCGAAGCCGTCCAGCGACGCGACGGCACCGGACCAGAACACGGTTCCGACGACCGCCGCGTGCTGGGCGACCGCTCGTTCCGTCGCCGGAAGCTGATCGAGGCGAGCGCCGAGGAGGCCCTGGAGCGTCGTCGGGACCGGAAGCCCCGAAGGCTCGAGCTCGACTTCCGACGACTCCGCCAGCATCCGGACGGTCTCCTCAAGGAAGAGCGGATTGCCCTCGGCGTTGTGCATGAGCGCCTCGAGCGTCTCGGTCGGAAGCGCTTGCTCCGCTGTCAGCTCGGCCAAGAGCGCCTCGCTCTCGTTGCCCGTGAGCGGGACGAGCTCGACGACTTGCCGATGCTCGCCCTCCACGAGAATCGCCGGAGCGCGCTCGGCGAGCTCGGGCCGCGCGGTCCCGATGATGAGGAGTGGCGCCGGCGCGGAGCCGTCAACGATGAAGCGGAGCAGCTCGAGCAGTGTCTCTTCGGCCCAGTGGAGGTCTTCGAAGACGATCACCAGCTGTTGGCGCGTGGCGAGAAGCTCGAGGAGCCGACGGATGCCCCAGTGAAGCTCGGCCTGGCTGATTTCGGCGGAGGTGTACGTGCCGGCTGGGGTTCGCGGCGCGCCGACGAGGTTCGCGAGGGCAGCCGCGACGGTCCGCAGCTCGTCCTGCCGGTCGGTCGGCAGGCTCTCGAGGAGCGACCCGAGCTTTGTGGAGACGACTTCATGCTCGTCGCTCCCGAGGATCCCGGCTACACGTCGCACGATCTGGCTCACCGGCCAGTACGTGATCCCCTCGCCGTAGGGCAGGCAGCGACCGCGGTACACCTGCGCCACCGCCGGCGCGCTAGCCTCGAACTCGGTCACCAGTCGGCTTTTGCCGACTCCTGGCGCGGCAAGGACTGTGCACAGAGCGCGTTCTCGACTCGCGCAAGCCTTGCTCCAGCTCTCTCGCAGAAGTCCCAGCTCCCGTTCGCGGCCGACAAACGGGACAAACATGGTTGCTCGGTCCCCGGGGTGTGCGCGCACCGCAACCGCTTCCCAGACCTGGACCGGCTCGGACTTCCCCTTTGCGGCGAGCGGCTCCGCCGGTCGGTACTCGATCGCCTGTGACGTCGTTCGATAGGTCTCCTCGTCGACGAGGACGCCGTTCTCCGGCGCCCCGGACTGGATGCGCGCGGCCGTGTTCATCACGTCCCCCGAGGCGATCCCTTCGCTGCGGGCGTCCTTCCCGAGCGTGACGAGCGACTCTCCCGTGGCGACGCCGACGCGAACGTGGAGGTCCAGCCACGGGTCGGCCTGGTTGAGCTCGTGGATCGCGGTCCGGATCGCAAGAGCCGCGCGCACCGCCCGCTCGGGGTCGTCCTCGTGCGCCTGTGGCGCGCCGAACACCGCCACGACGGCGTCGCCGATGAACTTCTCGACCGTGCCGCCGACGCTTTCGAGCTCGCTCCGGACACGGGCGAAGTACGGCGTCAGCCGGGCGTGGACGTCTTCGGGATCGAGCTGCTCCGCGCTCGCGGTCGAGCCGACGACGTCCGTGAAGACGGCGGTTACTACGCGACGTTCTTCAGCCGGTCGAGCAGCCGCCTCTGCCGCAAGGGGCGTGCCGCACGCCAGGCAGAACCTCGCTTCAGGCGGATTCGCCTGCCCGCAGGCAGCACATCTTGTTGTCATTTTCGCCGAAAGTCTGCCGACTTTCAGCGACCGCCCTTAGCCGGGCGGGTCGCCTGACGTCCTTCTCGATGACGCCGAAGCGGCGGAGCGGGCACAGCCCGCTCCGCGGCGACCTTGCTTACCGGCCGACTGCATAGCCCTGCATGCCGCGGGGGTTCGCAGCGGCTTTGAGCAGGCCGTTCTCACGTGCGACCGCGCTCACGCGGCCGAGCGACCAGTCCTCGGCGACGCTGACCTCGTGACCGCGCTCGCGCAGCTCCGTGATCACCTCGCGCGGGAACCGCCCCTCGAGCGTCAGCGACCCCGGCTCCCTCTGCCGCGGGAAGAACGAGCTCGGGAAGTGGGCGGTCTGGAACTCGGCCGCGTCGATCGCCGCCTGGAGGTCGAGCCCGAAGTGGACATGGTTCAGGAAGACGTGCAGCGACCACTGATCCTGCTGGTCGCCGCCGGGCGTGCCGAACGCCAGGTAGGGCTCGCCCCACCGCAGGGCGAGCGACGGCGAGAGCGTCGTGCGGGGCCGCTTGCCCGGCTCGAGCGAGGACGGCAGGCCCTCCTCGAGCCAGAACATCTGCGCCCGCGTCCCCAGCGGCCAACCGAGGCCGGGAATCACCGGCGAGCTCTGCAACCAGCCGCCGCTCGGCGTCGCAGAGACGAAGTTGCCGAATCGATCGGCGACGTCGAGGTGCACCGTGTCGCCGAGCGTCGGCTCGCCCGCCCCTACTGTGGTCGTGGCCTCGACGAGGGCGGGTAGCCGGCCGCCGCCCGGCCGGAGCTCAGCTGACGCCTCGTCGCCAATGAGGGCGCGACGCTCGTCGTTGTATTCCGGCGACAGGAGCCGGTCGAGCGGCACATCGGCGAAGAACGGATCGCCGTAGAACGCCTCGCGATCGGCGAACGCCAGCTTCGCGCATTCGACGACGGTGTGGACGTAATCGGCAGAGCCGCGTTCCACGGCGCCGAGGTCGAAGCCGGCGAGGAGCGCGAGCTGCTGGAGAAAGACAGGGCCCTGTCCCCAGGGGCCGGTCTTGCAGACGGTGTAGCCGTCGTAGTCGTAGGTGGCCGGAGACTCCAGCGTCGCCTCCCAGCCCGCGAGGTCCCTGCCGGCGATCAGACCGCCGCTCTGGCGGCTGAACCAGTCGATCGTGTCGGCGACGAACCCGCGGTAAAAGGCAGCGCGAGCACGGTCGATCCGCGTCTCACGGCTCCCGTGACCCGCCTCGGCGAGGATGCGGCGGTAGGTCGCGGCGAGCTCACGGTTCTTGAACAGGGTTCCTGATCGGGGCGCCGGGAGATAGAGCTCGGCCGACGACGGCCATTCGCGGAGCAGCGGCTCGGTCTGCTGGATCGTCATCGTCATCCCGGGCACGACCGGGAAGCCGTGCTCGGCGTAGCCGATCGCGAACTCGAGCACGTCCTCCGGGCCGAGGGTTCCGAAGTCCCTGAGCAGCAGCATCCAGCCGTCGAAGGCACCCGGCACGCAGGCGGCAAGCACACCGGTACCGGGGACGAGCTCGTGGCCGAGCTCGCGGAAGCGCTTGATCGTCGCCGCCGCAGGCGCCGTCCCTTGTGCGCAGACAACGACCGGCTCATCCCGCTCGGCGCTCCACAACACGATGGGGAGATCACCTCCCGGCCCGTTCAGATGCGGCTCGACGACCTGGAGCGTGAATCCCGTAGCCGCAGCGGCGTCGAAGGCGTTGCCGCCCCGCTCGAGGACAGCCATCCCGGCCGCGGACGCAAGCCAGTGGGTCGACGCGACCATCCCGAACGTGCCGCGGAGCTCCGGACGCGTGGTGAAGCTCACCGCTCCGGCGCTCCGGCGAGCTCCACCGGCGACTCGGTGAGCCGTGGCGCCTCCGCGCCCCGGCGGACGAGGTGGCAGGCGACGAAGTGGCCGCCGCCGGTGACATCGACGAGCGGCGGCTCCTCGTCGGTCGATCGCGGCGCAGACTCCCGCTCGAGCGGACACCGGGTCCGGAACCGGCAACCGGACGGCGGCTCGATGGGGCTCGGGATGTCCCCCTCGAGCAGCACACGCGTCCTCGTCCGCTGGATCTCGGGGTCCGGCACGACGGCCGCGGACAGCAGCGCCTGCGTATACGGATGCTGCGGTCGCGCGAACAGCTCGTCGCGCGGCGCGAGCTCGACGATCTTCCCGAGATACATGACTGCGACGCGATCGCAGAGGAACTCGACCGTGGCGAGGTCGTGACTGATGAAGAGGCACGAGAACCCGAGCTCCTTCTGGAGGTCGCGGAGCAGGTTGAGCACCGAGGCCTGAACGGAGACGTCGAGCGCCGAGACAGGCTCGTCCGCGATCAGGAGATCGGGAGAGACGCTGAGCGACCTGGCGAGGCCGACGCGCTGGCGCTGCCCGCCAGAGAGCTCGTGCGGGTAGCGGAAGCGAAGCTCTGGGCGAAGCCCGACCGAGTCGAAGAGCTCGACGACCCGCGCGTCGATTCCGGACCGGCGGGCGAGCTTGTGGAGGCGAAGCGGCTCGCCGACGATCTGGCCGCAGGTCATCCGTGGGTTCAGCGACGAGTACGGGTCCTGGAAGACGATGTGCATCCGGCGCCGGTGTGGCCGGAGCTCGCGGCGGGAGAGGTGGGTGATGTCGGCGCCGTCGAGGCGGATCGTGCCCGCCGTCGGCTCATAGAGACGGTTGATGCAGTAGCCGACGGTCGTCTTGCCGCTCCCGGACTCCCCGACGAGGCCCAGCACCTCTCCCGGGGCGATCGAAAACGAGACACCGTCGACGGCGTGGACGACCCGGCCCGAACCGCTCACGCCGCGACCGAGCGTGAAGTGCTTGACGAGCCCCTCCACCTCCAACACCGGTTGCCCCTCGGCCGTCATCGCTCTCCCGGATGGAAACAGGCGACGGTGTGGTCCGGGCGGACGAGACGCAGCTCCGGCACGGACGACCACGACTGCTCGTCGGCGCGCGTGCACCGGTCGGCGAAGGCGCAGTGCGCGGGGAGCTCGGCAAGCGAGGGCACCCGGCCCGGGATCTCCTGCAGCCTCCCGTTCCGCGCACTGCCGGCGCGCGGGACCGCGCCGAGCAGGCCGATCGTGTACGGGTGCTGCGGGTGCGCGAAGAGCTCCGCGACCGCGGCCTCCTCGGCCTTGCGCCCGGCGTACATGACGACGACCCGGTCGGCGAGATCCGCGACGACGCCGAGGTTGTGCGTGATGAGGATGATCGCGGTTCCGAGCCGCGCGCGCAGCTCCCGAAGCAGATCGAGGATGCCGGCCTGGATCGTGACGTCGAGCGCGGTCGTCGGCTCGTCGGCGATCAGGATCTTGGGGTCGCACGCAAGCGCCATCGCGATCACCACGCGCTGGCGCATTCCGCCCGAGAGCTGATGCGGATACTCGTCGATGCGGCGGCCCGGGTCGGGGATGTGAACGAGGTCTAGGAGCTCGACGACGCGTTTCTTCGCCGCGCTTCGGGAGAGGCTCAGGTGCTCGCGCAGCACCTCCTCGATCTGGTGCCCGATCCGGAGCACCGGGTTCAGCGAGGTCATCGGCTCCTGGAAGACGAACGAGATCTGGCGGCCGCGGATCTTCCGGAGCTGAGAGCCAGACGCGCCGAGCAGCTCCTCGCCGTCGAACCGGACGCTGCCCGTGACCGTCGCGGTCTTCGGGAGCAGCCCCAGGATCGAGAGCGCGGTCACGCTTTTCCCGCAACCGGACTCGCCGACGATTCCCAGCACCTGGCCCCAGGCGAGCTCGAGCGACATCCCGTCGACGGCGTGAACGCTCCCCTCGTCGCTGTCGAAGCGGACCGAGAGGTCCCGGACTTGGAGTAACGGCTCCATCGCTAGTGCCCCGTCCAGTAATGCCGCCGACCTTCTGGGTCGCGAGCCGAAGGCGCCGACTCGTCGGCGCCGACCAGAAGAGGTCGTGCCGGCTTTGCCGGCGCGACCGTCTTGATCCAGAGTTCGCACTCCGACGAGCCAAGGTCTGAAGACCTTGGTGAGGAGGAGGGTGGGCTCTGGCGCCGCGTGATCGCGGGCCAGAAGCCGGCATGTATTGCTGGGTGGGGCACTAACGCTCGGTCTTCGGGTCGAAGACGTCCCGGAGCCCGTCGCCGAGCAGGTTGAACGCCAGGGCGACGATGACGATCGCGAGGCCCGGAAAGACGGCGAGCCTCGGCGCCTCGTTCAGGTACGGCTGCGCGGCGTTCAGCATCACACCCCAGGACGGCGTCGGCGGCTGAACGCCGAGCCCGAGGAACGACAGCACCGCCTCGCCGATGATCGCGGCGGGAATTGTCACCGTCGCCTGAACGAGCAGCGTGCTCCCCATGTTCGGGAGGATGTGACGGCCGATGATCACGGCGTCGTTCGCGCCGTTGGCCACAGCAGCCCGGACGTAGTCCTCCTCCCGGAGCGCGAGCGCCTCACCTCTGGCGATCCGGATGAGCGGCGGAATCGCGGCGATCCCGAGCGCGAGCGTGGCGTTCAGAAGCGAGGGGCCCAGGATGGCGGCGAGGCCGACGGCGAGGATCAGGAATGGGAACGCAAGCAGCACGTCCGTCACTCGGGCGATCGCTGTGTCGAGCCAGCCTCGGTAGTACCCGCCGATGAGGCCGATCGGGACGGCGACCGCCATGGCGAGGACAGTGGCGAAGAACCCGGCCTGGATCGAGGCTCGGGCGCCCCAGATGATCCGCGACAGCGTGTCGCGGCCAAGCTCGTCCGTGCCGAGCAAGTGGTCTCGCGACGGGCCGGCGAGGATCGCCTCGAAATCCGTTTGATCGGGCGAGTAGGGAGCGATCCAGCGAGCCAGGAGCGCGCCAAGCACCGCGCCGACGACCACCACCAGCGAGATGACTGCAGCTGGGCGGCGGAGGAAGCGCCGGCGCAGGATCCGGCGTCGCCGCGCGCGGGCTCCCAGCGGAGACGCTTCGACGTAGCTCACTGCCGAACCTCCACAGTCCCAACGTTTCGACCGGTCATTTCAGACGGTCGCACAGGCAGAGCCCGCACGACCTGAGGGAGGCAGCGCAAGCGCCGTCTCACTGTGACGAGCCTCCCGAGACCCGGATGCGCGGGTTGATCAGCGAGTACGTGAGATCGACGAACAGGTTCACGACGACGTAGCCCACGGCCACCACGAGCACGACGCCCTGGATCAGTGGGTAGTCACGCTGTGCGATCGAGTCGACCGTCAGGCGCCCGAAGCCGGCGATCCCGAAGATCTGCTCGGTGATGACCGCCCCCGAGATGAGCGCGCCGAGCTGGAGCCCGATCACGGTCGTGACGGTGATGAGGCTGTTCCGCAGCGCGTGCTTGCCGACGACCGTCCACTCGCTCAGCCCCTTGGCCCTCGCGGTCCGGACGTAGTCGGCGCCGAGCGACTCGAGCATCGCCGACCGCATCTGGCGCATCAGAACCGCGGAAAGCCCCGCCCCGAGGACGATGGCGGGCATCACCATGTGTTCGAGGTTCCCGATCGGGTCGTCGCGGAACGAGACGTACCCGCCGGCCGGCAGCCAGCCCAGGTTCACGGCGAAGACGATGATCATCATCAGGCCGAGCCAGAAGTGCGGGACGGAGAGACCGAGCAGGGCGACCGTCGTCGCCGCGTAGTCCGACGCCTTGCCTCGGCGAACGGCGGCGATGACGCCGGCGCCGATGCCCAGAACCGTCCCGATCAGGAGCGCCAGGCCGGCGAGCTCGAGCGTCAATGGGATGCGGGTGACGATCGTCTCTGCGACCGGCAGCCCGCGATTGTCGGTCCCGAGATCGCCCTGAAGCGCCAGCCCCACCCAGTGCACGTACTGAAGGGGCAGCGGGTCGTCGAGCCCGTACTTCTCCCTGATCGCCGCCAGCACCTCGGGATCGCGGTCCTCGGCAGCCAGGGCGAGCGCCGGATCGCCCGGAATCGCGCGCACGCCGACGAAGACGACGACGCTCGCAAGGAAGACGACGATCAGGGCGGCTCCGAGCTTGCGCAAAATGAAGACGCCCATGATCGTCGTCAGTGTCGCTTAGTTCACTTGAACTCGGCGAAGTAGGCCCTGATCAGGCCGTCGCCGAACAATCGCACACCCTTCACGTTGTTGGTCACGCCGTGGCGGTTGACCGGATACCACAGGTAGATCAGCGGGAGCTCAGTCCGGAGCACTCGGTAGGCGGCGTCGTACAGCGTCTTGCGCGCTTTCAGCGTCGACGCCTTGCGGGCGTTGTCTAGCAGCAGGTCCATCCGGGGGCTCGACCAACCGAGGTTGTTCAACGAGCCCTTCGAGTGCACGAACTGGTAGATGTTGCCGTCCGGGTCAACGCGGCCCGACCAGCCGATCTGGAACGCGTCGTAGTTGCCCTGGTCCTGTCGCCGCAGTGAGGTGACGAACTCGGTCGGCTGCAGGTCGACCTGGAAGCCGGCGTCCTTCGCCATCGACTGGATCACCTGGCCGAGGCGTGCCTGCTCCTGGTTCGTGCCGATCATCAGCCGTACGTGAACCGGCGTGGACATCCCCGTGCTCCGGATCATCGAGCGCGCCCTGGAGAGATTGCGTCCCGGGCACTTGATCCGCTTGTCGAAGTACGGGCTCGCGGGCGGGATCGGCAGACAGCCGGGCAGCACGGTTCCGCCGAAGACGACGCGGTTGATCACCTTCCGGTCGAGCGAGAGCTCGAACGCCTGCCGCAGTGCACGCTTGGAGGCGAGGGGCGTGCCGACGTTGTCGAACGGCTTCCCGATCCCGTTCTTGTTGCCGATATTGATCGAGATGCCCTGGTAGCCGATCGACGTCGCCTTCAGCACCCTCAAGCTCTTGTCGCGCTGGATCGCCGGCAGGTCGGTCGACGCGATGCGATCTTCCACGTTGATGTCGTGCGAGCGCAGGTTGGCCGCTCGGGCGCTGTTGTCGGTGATGATCCGGAAAATGATCCGGTTGAGCTTGACCTTGCTCTTCGCGTAGTAGAACGGCGACTTGTCGAGCACGATCTGGTCCCCCGCCGTCCGGCTCGTGAACTTGAACGGCCCCACGCAGACCGGGTTGGAGGCGAACCTTGTCCCGAGCGCGTCGAGCTGCTTGGGCGACATGATCATCCCGGCGCGGTCAGCCAGCTGGGCCGTCAGCGGTGAGTAGCGCGCGTTGAGGGTCAAACGCACGGTGTAGTTGTTCACCACGTTGACGGAGGTGACCGGCGAGATCTCGCTTGCGCGCGCAGAGCCCGTCAGCGTCCTGTGCCGGTCGAGCGAGATCTTCACCGCCTGTGCGTTGAACGGCGTTCCGTCGTTGAAGCGAACGCCGCGGCGGAGCTTGATCGTCATCCGCTTCTTGTCGCCCGAGAGCACCGGCATCCCCGCTGCCAGCTGCGGGGTGATCTCGAGCCTCGCGTTCAAGTCATAGAGCTTCTCGCACATGTGCAGGAAGACCATGCGCCCGACGAAGGTCCGTGCCAGTGTCGGATCGAGCGCGTCCGGGTCCTCCAACAAGCCGATCGTCAGCGTCCCCCCGGCTTTCTGATCGGCCGCCAGGGAGCCGCCTGCACCGGTTGCGAGCAATCCGATCGCCACCACGCCCAGCGCCGCGAGCGCGCTCCTCGCGCGGTGGCTGCCAATCCTCTTCATTTCTCCCCTCCTGACATCGATGCCAGCGCCCACCCGGCGGGTCTGGGCGCCCCGGGGTGGGGTGTGCGCGACTTTACCATCTGTATCCATTTGACGCTCAATTGGATCCAATTGATAGTGTCTTTGGCGTGACCTCGCAGCAGCGCGCAGGGGTCGCGCCGAGCCTGGCCGCGGCTCCCAGATCCCAAGTGCAATACGCCCGCCTCGGAGCGATCGGATTGGCAGGCGGGCTCTTCTCCGGCCTGCTCGGCGTGGGCGGCGGGGCCGTGATGGTGCCGCTGCTCGTCCTGTGGGCGCACTACGGGCAGCGCGACGCCCATGCAGTCTCGCTCGGCGCGATCATCCCGATCAGCATGGCCGGGGTGCTGACGTTCGGCGCCGCGGGCGAGGTTCGCCTCTGGGAGGCGGCCGCGCTCGCCGCGGGCTCGATCCTGGGCGCGCAGGTCGGCACGACCCTGCTCGCCCGCGCCGACGAGCGAAAGCTCAAGCTCGCCTTTGGGATCTTCCTCCTCGTCGTCGCGGTGTTCATGGTGGTGGGACGGTGAGCACCGTTGCACTGTTCGCAGCGCTGATCGCCGTCGGAGTTGCCGCCGGGGTCCTCGCCGGGCTGCTCGGCGTCGGGGGCGGCATCCTGCTCGTGCCCTTCCTCGTCCTTGCCGTCGGGATGACGCAGCACGAGGCCGAGGCGACGTCGCTGCTCGTGATCCTCCCCACCGCACTGGCGGCAAGCATTGCGCTGCACCGCCGCGGCGTCGGAGACCTGCCGACGGCGCTCGTGATCGGCCTGGTCGGCGCAGGCGGGGCCGTGGCCGGCGCGCTGCTCGCACTGTCGCTGCCCGCCGACGTGCTGCGAGCCGTGTTCGCCGTCCTCCTCGCGATCATCGGCCTGCGGTTCGTTCGCGACGCCCGGTCGGGAGCGGCGTGACGGCCATCGCGGACGGGACAGCCGCGTCGCCGCTCGTCGACCGGCTCGCCGGAGCGATCCAGAACCGCGTGCTCAGTGGCGAGGTGCCGGTCGGGTCGCGTCTGCGTCAGGAGGCGCTCGCGGAGGAGTTCGGCGTCAGCAGGACGCCCGTGCGCGAGGCGCTGCGGAAGCTTCAAGCGACGGGCCTCGTCGAGCTGCTGCCGAACCGGGGCGCCGTCGTTCGAGGGCCCTCGGCGCGCGAGATTCGCGAGGCCTACGAGGTTCGAGCCGAGCTCGAGGGCCTGGCGGCCGAGCTGGCCGCGGGCCGCATCAGCGACCGCGACCTGCTCCGCCTACGCGAGGCGCAAACGCTGTTCCGAAAGTCCGTGGAGACGCTGATCGCGCGGCGCGCGCGGCGGCCTCAGCCCTGGAAGGACGAGAGCGTCTGGGTGCAGGCGAATGATCTCTTCCACCAGGCCATTCTCGACGCCGCCGGAAACGAGCGGCTCAGCGACACGATCGCCGACCTACACCGGAGCTTTCCGCGCGACCTGACGTGGG
>DASSCT010000027.1:0-6645 GCA_035697545.1 Gaiellaceae bacterium
GGTGCGTCTTTTTCCAGTCTTCCCAGGAGGGAGCCTCGGTCTCGAACGTGGCGTTCCCGCCGGCGATTCCTTGTTCGTAGATCGCCTTCACGGCCGGCCAGTCCTCTTCCCGGAGCTCCCGCAACTCCACTAGCAGTCGTAATAGAGCGAGAACTCGGCGGGATGCGGCCGCAGCCTCACCGTGTCCACCTCGTTCTCGCGCTTGTAGTCGATCCAGGTCCGGATCAGGTCTTCGCTGAAGACGCCGCCCTTGGTCAGGAACTCATGGTCGGCCTCGAGCGCGTCGAGCGCCTCGGCGAGCGAGCCCGGCACCTGCGGGATCTCGACCTCCACGTCCTCGAAGAGGTCGTAGTCGGCCGGCGCGCCCGGGTCGAGCTCCCGCTCGATCCCGTCGATCCCGGCCATCAGCATCGCCGAGAAGGCGAGGTAGGGGTTGGCCGCGGCGTCCGGGCATCGGAACTCGATCCGCTTCGCCTTCGGCGAGTTCGAGTACATCGGGATCCGGATGCAGGCAGAGCGGTTCCGCTGCGAGTAGACGAGGTTCACCGGCGCTTCGTAGCCCGGCACCAGCCGGCGGTATGAGTTTGTCGTGGGCGCGCAGAAGGCGAGCAGCGCCGGCGCGTGGGCAAGCAGGCCGCCGATGTAGGAACGGGCCAGCTTGGAGAGGCCCGCGTAGCCAGACTTGTCCGACATCAACGGCGTGCCCTTCAGCCAGAGGGACTGGTGGGTGTGCATGCCCGAGCCGTTGTCGCCGAAGATCGGCTTCGGCATGAAGGTCGCCGTCTTCCCCGCAGCGCGGGCAACGTTCTTGACCACGTACTTGTAAGCCATGACCTGATCGGCCATACGCGACAGCGGCTGGTAGCGGAGGTCGATCTCGCACTGCCCGCCCGAGGCGACCTCGTGATGGTGGAACTCACATGGGATCCCGAGCCGCTCCAGCGTGAGCACCATGCGGGTGCGCAGGTCGTGGAGCGTGTCGTGCGGCGCCGGCGGGAAGTAGCCCTCCTTCTCGCGGACCGTGTAACCGAGCCCGGGCTTGCCGGAGTTCCAATGGCCCTCGGCCGAGTCCAGGAAGTAGTGCGAGTGGTTGACGCCGAGGTCGTGCGAGACCTCGTCGAAGACGAAGAACTCGCACTCCGGGCCGAAGTAGGCCGTGTCGGCGATGCCGCTTCGCTTCAGGTAGGCCTCGGCGCGCTTGGCAACGCCCCGCGGGTCCTTGCCGTACGGCTCGCCGGTGACCGGGTCGGCGATCTCGCAGACGAGCGAGAGCGTCGGCACCTCCGTGAACGGGTCGAGGATCGCGCTTCCCGCGTCCGGCATCAGCAGCATGTCCGACTCGGAGATCCCCTGCCAGCCCCGGATCGAGGAGCCGTCGAACCCCAGGCCCTCGTCGAAGGCCGACTCCTCGAAGGACGACACCGGCAGGGTCATGTGCTGCCACATTCCGAGCAGGTCGCAGAACTTCAAGTCGACCATCTGGGCCTGCGTCTCGCCGGCCCAGGCAATCGCCTCTTTGGCGGCAGGCGCCGTCTTCGCCCCGTTCGCCAGGTAGTGCCTCGTCTCGATCTCGCTCACTTTTCCCTCCTTGAACGCGAAAAAGCCCCAGGACTCCCGAGAGTCCTGAGGCTCCATTGCCTCGGCGCACGCCGTCGGCGGCGCGTGCCTGATCAGAAGGTAGCGATCGAACCGGACGGAGACAACCCCTCCTTCGGACAGGGCCTGAAGAGCGCCTTGCGATCCTTACCGACCGCACCTCAGACTGGTTCGGTGCCGGATGACGTCCTGACGCGGGAGGACGTCGACGCGATCGTTGCCGGCATCTGGGACATCAAAATGCTGCTCCTTCGGCTGGTACAACTCTTCGGGGACGATGAAGAAGAAGAGGATCAGTAACCGCGAGTTCTTCGACCGCCATCGGGACCAGTTCGAACGGACTGACCGGATTTTTCGCGCGTGGCTGGCGCGCTACGAAGCGAGGCGAAACGCCGAACGCGCCGACCGAGGCGAGCCCAAGGAGAGCACGGGAACCTCCTGAGCCGCCGAGGCGTAGTTCGAAGATGAAGTTCCTCCTGGCCTTGGCAGCCGGCGCGCTGCTGGCGACCACCGGTGCGTGGGCCAAGGAGATCCGTCCCGGCGACCTCCGGATCTGCGGCGCCACGAAGTGCCGCATCGTCAACGACCCGGGTCAGGCCCGCGCGTTCAGCAATCTCCTGTGGGGCTCGAGCAGGGTCGTCCGAGCGCCGACGCCGCGTGTGGGCTCTGCAATCTTCCAGCTCCGCTTCCGGGACCGCCCCGTCGGCGCGATTATCAGCGCCACGGCGATCCGGGTCCACGGTCTGAATTGCGGGCGCTTCCAGCGCGGCAAGTGGTACCGGCTTCCCGCCTCGCTGAGGAGCGTGACCGCAGGGTTGAAGCCGAAGCGGCTCCGCGTCTCGATCCCTCGCTCCTGCTAGCCCCGCCCTTGACCGGCACGCCACAGGCTGGCTAAGGTGGTCTGCGTGCTGATGTACCCGGTCGGCTGAGCAACTGCAACGGCTCGCGGGCCTCCCTTGCGGGGCCCGGCTGAAGCCTGTTCTCGCCCCTTTCAAGACCGCAGGAGACATCGCATGACCGAAACGCACAACACGAATGGAATGCCCGCCGTCGTCGTGGACGACCTCCGCAAGGAGTTCTTCCGCAACGACGGCCGTGAGGGCCTGCGCCGGCGCCGCAAGCGCGTCGCGGCCCTCGACGGCGTGTCGTTCGAGGTCAGGCGCGGCGAGACGGTGGCGATCCTCGGCCAGAACGGCTCCGGGAAGTCGACGCTGATCCGGCTGCTCTCGACCCTGCTCCTGAACGACGGCGGCGGCGCGCGCATCTTCGGTCACGACGTCTTCACCGAGACCAGAGCCGTCCGGCGGCTGATCAACCGCGTGTCCGTGGAGGCCTCGTTCTTCAAGAAGATGTCCGCGACGGAGAACCTGAGCTACGCGGCCCGCTTCTACGGGATGCCGCCCGGCGCGACGAAGAAGCAGATCCCCGAGATTCTCGAGCGGGTCGGCTTCCCGCGGGATCGGATCGGCGAGCCCATGGAGGACCTCTCGCGCGGCATGCAGCAGAAGGTCGCGCTCGCGCGCGCGCTCCTCACCGCGCCCATCGTCCTACTGCTCGACGAGCCGACGACGGGTCTCGACCCGCGGTCGAAGATCGAGGTGCAGAAGTTCATCCGCGAGATCCGCGAGCTGCACGACGCCACCGTGCTCCTCTGCACGCACGACCTCGTCGAGGCCGAGGAGCTCGCCGAGCGGGTCGGGATCCTCGACCGCGGCCGGCTGATCGAGCTCGCACCGGCGGACGAGCTGAAGCGCAAGTACAACGCCGAGACGCTGGAAGAGGCGTTCTTCGCCGCGACGGGCAAGGCGTTCGAGGACGAGCCACCCGAGGACGAGGAGGATTAGTGCGCCTCCAGGCACGCTCGCCAGACGCGCGGCAACATCACCTGGAGGCGCACTGATGCCGCAAGGAGCAGCAGCGGTCCTCCGCCACGAGCTGATCGGGCTCGCGGGGGTCTTCGAGCGCAACGTCTACCTGGTCAAGCGCTACATCTGGTGGGACATCGCGTTCTTCGTCTGGACGGTCGCGAACACGCTGACGATCGTCTTCATCGGCGAGGGCGTCGAGGCGACCGGCGGCAACGTCGACGTCGAGCGCCTGACGACGACGCTGCTCGTCGGCGCCGTCGTCTGGGCCTACCTCGGCGTGATCTTCGAGATCCTGACCGAGACCGTAGCCTGGGAGCGCTGGGAAGGGACGATCGAGTACACGTTCATGGCGCCGCTCTCCCGACCTGTCCACCTGTTCGGGATGGGCCTGTTCGCGATCGTCTACGGGATCGTTCGCGCGATCCTGCTCTTCGGGGTCGTGGCGCTGTTCTTCAGCCTCGACCTGAGCCACGCGAACTTCCTCGCCGCGCTCGTCCTGCTCCTTGTCGCCTCGTTCTCGTTCATCGGGATCGGGATGATGACCGCTGTCCTGCCGCTGATCTCGCCCGAGAAGGGAACGCAGCTGGGCTTCATGGCGCAGGGCATCCTCCTCGTCGTCTCGGGCGTCTACTACCCGGTCGACGTACTGCCGGAGTGGATGCAGTTCTTCTCGAAGATCTCGCCGGCGACGTATGCGCTCGACGGCCTGCGCGACGCGATCCTCGACGGCGACGGACTGACCGCGATGGGCGATGAGCTCTGGCCGCTCGTCGTCATCGGCATCGTCTCGATTCCCCTCGGCCTGTGGGTCTTCCGCCGCGGCGAGCGGTACGCGAAGCAGCACGGAAAGCTGAAGAGGTCGGGATGATCCGGCCCGCCGAAACAGACGCCGACCTCGCGGCCTGGTGCGAAGTCTGGAACGCGATCACGCCGCGCGAGCCGATTCGGGTCGACGAGGTCAAGCGCCGCATCGCCCGTCAGCCGGAACGGCTGTACCTCGTCGCCGACGACGCGGGGGCGGGCTGCGTGGCGCCGACGGACTCGGCCGGCCGGTTGTACGTCGGCGTCCGCGTGCTCCCCGAGGAGCGCCGGCGCGGCCTCGGCTCGGCGTTGTTCGAGCCGCTGGTCGCTCACGCCCGCGACCTCGAGCCGGAGTGGCTCTCGACGATGGTGTCGGAAGCGGAGCCCGAGTCGATCGCCTGGGCCGAACGCCGCGGGTTCGCGGAGTACGGCCGTCAAGTCGAGCTTGTGCTGGCGCTCCGCGGAGACGAGCAGGCGCCGGCGCCCCTCGACGGCATCGAAGTCGTTGAGCTCACCGACGAGCTCCTCGGCGCCGCGTATGAGCTCACCCGCGAGGCATTGGTCGACCTCCCGACGGAGGTGACGATTGACACGCCGTCGTACGAGGTCTGGCTCGAGGAGGAGGTGCCCGGTCCGGTCGCATTCGTCGCGCTCGACGACGGCGACGTCGTCGGCTTCGCCGCGCTCATGGAGCGCGGCGCGGGCCGACTCGAGCACGGGTTGACGGCGACCCGCCGCTCCCACCGACGCAGAGGGATCGCGACGATGCTCAAGCGCACGGAGATCGCATGGGCGGCCGAGAAGGGCTACCGCGAGCTGATCACGTTCACGCAGGACCGAAACGAGGGCATGCAGGCGATCAACCTCACCCTGGGGTTCGCGCCTCAGCCCGCATGGATCTCGATGCGGAGGCGACCGTGAGACAGCGCCTCGACGCCGTGAAGGTCTTCTACGGCATGGAGTTCTTCGACACGCTGGGGATGCAGGCGGCGTTCACGGTCTGGGCCGTCTACCTCGTCCAGGACGTCGGGGTAAACCCGCTCCAGCTCGTCCTGCTCGGCACGGTCAGCGAGATCGCGATCTTTCTCTTCGAGGTCCCGACCGGGGTGGTCGCCGACACGTACAGCCGCCGGCTCTCGATCATCGTCGGGATGATCATGGCCGGAGCGTCGCTCGTCCTCTTCGGCCTCGTCCCCGTCTACTGGGTGATCGTCGTGGCAGCAATCATTCGCGGCATCGCCGGGACGTTCATGAGCGGCGCGTGGGAGGCGTGGATCACCGACGAGCACGGCGTGGACGGAATCGGCCGTGTCTTCCTGCGCGGGACTCAGTTCTCGTACCTCGGTGCGATCGCCGGAGCCGGGCTGGGCGTCGCGATCGCGACGCAGGACCTCGGCGCCGGCATCGTCTTCGGCGGCTTGGTGTCGGTCGCGACCGGGATCGCGTGCATCTTCGTGATGCCGGAGCATGGCTTCGTCCGCCGCCCGGTCGAGGAGCGCACGTCGCCGCTGCGGGCGATGACGACGACCGCCGCCACCGGCGCAAGGCTGGTGCGTGGGCACAACATCCTGCTGCTGATCGTCGGAATCACGTTCTTCGCCGGTGCGGCCTCGGAGGGCCTCGACCGGCTCTGGGAGGCGCATCTGATCCGCGACGTGGGCCTGCCGGAGCTCTTCGGCCTCGCCCCGGTCGTGTGGTTCGGCGTCTTCAACATCGCCGGGCTCGTGGCCGGGATCGTGATCACGTCGTTCCTCGTCCCGCGGTTCGAGCACGCCGACAACTCGAAGCTCGCTCGAACTCTCTTGGCCCTGACGATCGTCCTCTCGGTCTCGGTCGTGATCTTCGGCCTGGCGGCGAGCTTTGCCGTCGCGGCGATCGCGTATCTCGTTGCGCGCCTCGCTCGCAGGCTCAAGGACCCGCTCTACGCCACCTGGCTCAACAAGAACGTCGAGGACTCGAGCGTGCGCGCGACGGTGAACTCGATCGCCAGCCAGGCGGACGCGATCGGCGAGGTCGCCGGAGGCCCGGCGATCGGCGTCGTCGGCACCGTCGCCTCCCTGCGGGCGGCGCTCGTCGCGACCGGCCTGCTCCTCACCCCGACGATCGCGCTCTTCCTTCGCGCGATCCGGCACGGCGGCCGCGAGCCCGAGCTCGAGGAGGCGGAAGCGCCCGCTTGAAGTGTTAGGCTCCGGAGGCATGGAGGCAACGGAGCCTCGGGCGCCTGCCCGGGGCTTTTCTCATTGAAGGAGGCATAGATGGTGCAGGTGGAGTCGAGGGAGAGAGCGACGTCCGATCCGGAGGCCCGGCGCAAGGCGCTCGGCCGAGCGGAGGAGGAGAAGGTCGAGTTTGTCCTCCTCTGGTTCTCCGACATCGAGGGACA
>DASSCT010000028.1:0-3284 GCA_035697545.1 Gaiellaceae bacterium
TCGGTTGGCGGGGTATCGGCGGCCAGCTCGACGATGTCTCCATAGCGATACGTCACGCGATCGACGAGCCCGCGTCGATCGGCCTCCGCGCGGGCTGCGGCCAGATAATCGCGCGAGGCATCGACGTCGATGGCGCTCGCGGCACCGGCCTCGAGGAGAGCAACGTGTACGGCGCCAACGCCGGCCCCGACGTCCAGCACCGTGGCGCCCTCCACGCCCTGCGCGCCGATGGCCTCGATCAGCTCCTGGGTGGTCGGGCGTAGGCCGCGTGTGCGCCAGGCGGCGAGGTCCTTCTCGGCATCGCGGCCGTCGTAGCCGATGAGTGCCAGGTCCTCATCGCAACAGAAGCGACGCGGCCAGGATCGCATGGTCTGATGGTCCGTCCGACGTCAACCAGCGGCTGCTTCTGAGCGCCTCGCAGCCACCGACGCCGCCACACGCCGGACTCGACCCCGTCGTGCGTCAAGGAGGCGATCGCCTGCACGACGAACTCGGCGTCGCGGGCAATGCCGCGGAGGAATCCGGACGACTCGGCGTAGAGGGAGACGTGCCGACGAAGTAGAGGCCGGGTTCCGAAGCGACGACCTCGATGGTGATTGGGTTCTCGGTGCTTGTCGTCAGAGACCAGGTGGTCGAGCCACGAGTAGCGGCAGACCATCACGCACTCCCGCTACCCAGGTGCGCGCTCGACGGCGGCCACTGCCAGGTCAGAGGCCTGGTCGCAGCTCCGAGACGGCCGCGCACACTCCACCATCGCGTCGGCCAGCCACTCTCGCGATGGCGGAGGGTGGAGGACGACGATCTCCGTCGGGCCTACGCCTTGCGCTATCAGTAACCGAGCGGCTCCCGCCCGCCGGAGCCGGTCACGACGCCTTAACCTCCGTGGAGGTGTTGAGCCCCAAGAGGCCTCGTCTTCGTCACTGAACGGGGCTACGCGGTCAACGGGTCCTGGCTGACGACGCACTTCCAGGCCCTGTTGCATCGGACCGGGCTGCCGAGGATGCTCTGAAGCAAAACTGACAGCCTGCCCCCGGTCTGACGTGAAGATCAGTCGAAGGCGATCTTCGTCTCGCCCATCGCCAGCTCGGCGCGGACGGCCTTGGCCTCGGCGTCGAGGCCAAGCTCATCGAACAGCGTGGCTGCCTTCTGGAGGTGTGGCTCGGCCTCGGTCGCGAGTCCGGCGGCGCGGAGCGCCTCGCCCCAGGCCCGCTGCGTGCGAGCGAGATGCGGTCGCAGCCCGAGCTCCGCCGTGATGCCGATCGCCGCCTCGGCGTCCGGTCGCGCCGCGTCGATATCGCCGCGCGTGACGAATGCCTCGGCGCGCTTTGCCAGGATCCCGGCTTCGCCGACCCGGTTGCCGATCGAGCGGGCGGTCTCCAGTGCCTCCTCCCAGTCGCCGTCGTCCGCCGCGCCGAGGGCCGCCATGGTCGAGCCAAGCCACGCGAGCAACGTCGGCCGCCAGACCCTTCGATCGACCACGGCCGAGACGTCCGATCCGCGCTTGAGCACGTCCCGCGCCTCGGCGTATTTGCCCTGGCGGTAGAACGCGTCCCCGAGGATCCACGAACTCGCGACCATGCACGCGGTCGCCCCGGTGTCCTCCGATTGCTGGACGCACTGCCGGGCGAGCGGAACGGCGCCCTCGAGGTCGCCCTCCATCGAGCGAACCATGGATTCCGCGATGAGCGCGTCGAGCTGCGCGATGAGGTCGCTCTCGCCGGCTAGTGCCGTCGCCTGTGCGGCGGCGGCATCGGCCTTCTTGAACTCGCCGAGGTTCGCGTACCC
Source organism: Gaiellaceae bacterium (assembly GCA_035697545.1). GTDB lineage: Bacteria > Actinomycetota > Thermoleophilia > Gaiellales > Gaiellaceae > JACDAN01. The sequence goes on from DASSCT010000028.1 coordinate 1,786, forward strand.
GATCGCGAGCGCACCTCGGGCGAAGGCAGGTCCGACCGTGTCCTGGCGGCCCTCCATCAACGGCAGGGCCTCTTCCAGCTGGGTGGTGCCCATCCGAACATCGCCACCGAAGACATTGCTCAGCCCGATGAGCGCGAGTGGCATCGCGCCCAGGGAAGCATCGCCGATCGATTCGCCGACCTCCACGACCCGATCGAGCGAGCGCTTCACGATGGGCTCCGTGGGCGATTCGCCGTTCAGAAGCCGCTGGAGGGCGATGAGCGTGTGGACGCGTCCGATAAGCTCGAGATCGCCGAGCTGTTCGGCGGGCTCGACGATGCGCTCGAGCGCGTCGAACGTCTCCTCCGGCGTCCGGATGCTGTAGCCCGCCTCCGCCCGGCCGAGGTCGACCTCGATACGGCGGCGGCGGCGCCGATTGGCTTCATCGGCCGAGAGCTCGACGGCGGCCGGGGCGGCCTCCTCCTCGGCGATCAGGCTCGCCGCCCGATCGAACGCCCCGTATGCCTCCTGGATCGCGTACTGGCCGAGCGCATGCTTGGCACCCGCCACGTAGTACTCGATCGCGCGCCCGGCGTCGCCGGCCTGCTCGAAGTGCATGGCCAGCACGAGAGCGAGCTCGCCCGCGCGCTCCGGGTACAACGCCTCCAGCGCCGCGCCGACCCGCCCATGGAGTTCGCGACGCTCCTGCTTGAGCAGCGACGAGTAGGCCGCGTCCTGGACGAGGCCGTGCCGGAACAGGTACTCGAGCTCCGGGCGGATCGACGCGAGTCGGATTAGGCCCTTCGCCTCGAGGACGTCCACCCGGGTGGTCGTGGTCACGGCTCGGCTCCGATCACGCGCTCCAGCACTCGCACCGGGAACTGGCGGCCGATCACCGCCGCGACCCGGAGGCTGCGCTTCGCATCGTCGGGCAGCTGGTCGATTCTCGCCAGCAGCAGCCCGTGCAGCGTCTCCGGGATCTCGATCGAGGCGACGTCCGCGGTGGCGACCCAGCGCGTGCCTTCCTGCACGATCGCGCCGCGCTCGATGAGCATTCGGACGACCTCTTCGACGAAGAACGGGTTGCCTTCCGACCTCGCGAGGATCAGGTCTCGCACGCGCGCGGGCAGCGATTCGATCTCCAGCAGGTTGGCCACGAGGGTCTTGCTGCCGGCCTCCGTGAGGGGCTCGAGTAGGATCTCGGTGAGCGCCTCGCCGAACAGCTCCCGTGCGTGGCCGATGAGGGCCCAGCCGGGGGCGTCCGTCTCGGCGCGCATCGCCGCGATGAAGAGGATAGGCAGCTGGCTCGCGAGCGGCATGAGCTGGCGGGCGACGTCGATGGACGCCGGGTCGGCCCAGTGGATGTCCTCGCAGACCACCACGACCGGCCCGCGCGCGGCCAGCCCGCGCAGGAGCCGGTGCGTCGCCGCGATGTAACGGCTCTGGAGGACGTCCGGCGCTTCGGTCTGGATCGCCTCCCCCGGCCGCAGGGGCAGTCCGAGCAGGTCGGCGAGGTATAC
>DASSCT010000029.1:0-3114 GCA_035697545.1 Gaiellaceae bacterium
AACACGCTCCGCGCCGATCTGGAAGGGCCGCAAAACGCTGGCGGTGACACTCTGGACGCCGTGCAACGGGCCGTTGTCGGACTCGCGGAAATAGCCCGTGATCAAGACGAGCGACAGGGCCACAAGCACGCCGGCGACGACTCGTCGACGGAGCGCGTTCCGAGCCCGGGCCGTGGAATACGCCGGGGCGGCGGCCCGCTGAACCGTCGAGCCCAGTGCCGCCAGCCGCAGAGAGCGGTTACGTGGCACGGGAGATCAGTTTAGGAGACTGCACGGAAGGGCTTGCTTGTAGGGGACCTAAGTCGTTGGCTTGCGACGCCGACCATAGAGGCCGTGCCGGCTTTGCCGGTGCAGCCGTCTCAACGCCGGTAGCCGTTGCGGCTCTTCGCGTTCCTGGAGCTGCGCTGCATGACCTCCAGCAGCTCGAGACTGCGGCCCGAGCCGACGGCGACGCAGGTCAACGGCGACTCGGCGAGCTGGACGGGCATCTGGGTCTCGTGCCGGAGGCGCTCGTCGAGGCCGTTCAGAAGAGCTCCACCGCCGGCGAGGACAATGCCACGGTCCATGATGTCCGCGGCGAGCTCCGGCGGCGTCTTGTCGAGAGTCGACTTGATCGCGTCGACGATCTGCCCGACGGGCTCCTCGAGCGCGTCTCGGATCTCCTCGGAACTGATGATCACGGTCTTTGGCAGTCCCGTGAGCATGTCGCGCCCACGGACCTCCGCCTGCACCTCCTCCTTCATGGGGAAGGCGGAGCCGACCTCCAGCTTGATCTCTTCGGCGGTCTGGTTGCCGATCAGGAGTTTGTACTCCCTCTTCGTGTGGCTGATGATCGCCTCGTCCATTTCGTCGCCCCCGACGCGGAGGCTCACGGAGACGACGATCCCGCCGAGCGAGATGACGGCGACCTCGCTCGTGCCGCCGCCCACGTCCACAATCATGTTCCCGGTTGGCTCGGAGACGGGAAGCCCGGCCCCGATCGCGGCCGCCATCGGCTCCTCGATCAGGAATGCGTCGCGCGCACCTGCGTTTCGCGTGGCCTCCTCGACCGCCCGTTTCTCGACGCCGGTGACCCCGGAGGGAACGCAGACAACGACGCGCGGGTGAGCGAAGCGGTGCTGGTGGACCTTCTGGATGAAGTGCCGGAGCATCTGCTCCGTGACGTCGAAGTCGGCGATCACGCCGTCCTTGAGCGGACGGATCGCGGAGATGGTTCCGGGAGTCCGGCCGAGCATCCGCTTGGCCTCGACGCCGACCGCATGCACCTCGCCTGACGCATGGTCGATGGCGACGACCGAGGGCTCCGACAGGACGATCCCGCGGCCCCGCACGTAGACGAGCGTGTTTGCGGTCCCCAGGTCCACCGCCATGTCGCGGCCGCCGAAGCCGTTGAGATAGCTGAGCATCCCCATCTCCCGAGCGCCCACTCTAGCTACCCGAATCCGTAAATTCCGCTGAAACGTGCTGCAAGCAGACGGGTGAGGAGCGCCGCCGGCAGTCCGACGACGTTGAGGTAGTCGCCCTCGATCCGCGCGACGAGCGAGGCGCCGAAGCCCTGGATCGCATAGGCGCCCGCGCGGTCCCTCCATTCGTCCGCTGCGAGGTAGGAGGCGATGTCCCGCGCGGTCAGCGGTCGGAACGTGACGCTCGTTGTCTCCGCGTGCAGTTCCTCCCAGGCCGGCGTCAGCAGGCAGAGCCCGGAGACGACCTGGTGGGTTCGCCCGGCGAGGGCCTCGAGCATGCGCTCCGCGTCGGCCCAGTCCTTTGGCTTCCCGTACACACGGCCGTCGAGGAAGACGGCGGTATCGACGCCGAGCACGGGTCGCTCGCCGGCCTCTCCCGCGACCGAATGCGCTTTTCCGTGCGCATGCTGTTGCACAAACGTGCTGGGGTCAGACCCCACCTCGAAAGCGTCACGTTCCTCATACGGAGGTGTGACGACGTCGAAGGGGACGCCCAGCTGCTCGAGGATCGCGCGCCGCTGTGGAGATCGAGAGGCGAGCAGGATCGGCGGCGCAACCGGGGCGCTCAACTGATTTCAGAGCGTTTCGCTGCCGAACCAGAGCCCGATCTCACGCTCGGCAGAGTCCGGGGAGTCGGATCCGTGGACGAGGTTGTCGGGCATCGAGAGCGCCAGATCGCCGCGGATCGTCCCGGGTGCCGCATCGGCGGGGTTCGTCGCGCCCATCGTCGTGCGGACGGTCTTGATCGCGCCTTCGCCCTCGACGACGAGGGCGAGCGTGGGGCCAGAGGTGATGAACTCGACGAGCTCACCGAAGAAGGGCTTCTCGGCGTGCTCCTCGTAGTGCTTCTCGGCGAGCGGCCTGTCGACAGTCATGATCTTAGCCGCGCGCAGCTCGAGCCCGCGACGCTCCAGCCGCGCGACGATCTCCCCCGCGAGCTGCCGGCGTATCGCATCCGGCTTCACCAGCACCAAGGTCCGCTCGACCGCCATCGAGCGGGAGACTCTACTGCCCGGGCCGTTCCCTTCGAGGAGCCGGCGGGAACTCGATCGTGGTCGGCGTCTCGACCGGCGTCTCGCAATACGGGCAGACCTGCCAGAGCGTCTCCAGCGGCGCCTTGCAGTTCACGCAGGCCTGGCGGAGCTTCGTCGTACAGACGGGGCACACGAGGAACGTGTCCTCGACGTGCGCCCGGCAGACAGGACAGTGGAGCTCGCGGCGGGCGAGCCGCTCCTCCATCGCCTTGATCTCGAGCTCGCGCTCGCGAACGTCCTCGAGGTACTCGGGCGGACGGAACAGCATGTAGATCAGGGCGCCCACGATCGGCACGAGGCCGAGGATCGTCGCGACCGCGATCAGCCACGGATCCTCGATCCGCCGCCGCGCGTCCTTGAACACCCAGTAGGCGAGCGCAAACCAGAAGAGAACGAGGACGAAAAGTCCGAGGTTCCGAGTGACGACCCACGCGTCCGACCCGAAGAAATCGCGGAGGTTCTCGAAGAAGTCGTTCACCTTGTCACCTCAGAGCAGCAACTGTCCCACCACGTAGCCGGCGGCGAAAGCGAGTCCGACGATCGTCAGCACCACGGCGGCTGCGAACGCGAACACGCTGAGCCGCTCAGCAAGCTTCGGCATCGTACGCCTTCTTCCT
>DASSCT010000030.1:0-2109 GCA_035697545.1 Gaiellaceae bacterium
GCGAACGCGGTCCCACAGGAGCTGGAACGGGAGCAGCGCGAAGCAGACCAGCTCGCGAGCGAGGAGCCGAACCGGTCGACTCCCGTTCGTCCCCTCGACCGAGACGAGCATCCCGCTGTCCCGGAGCGCGGCGTGCATGAGGATCCGCGCCCGGGCCCGATGCCAGCCTGACGTCACGACCACGAGCTCCTTCGCGCCGAGCGCGCGCGCAGCACCGGCGACGTTCCTCGCGTTCTCGGCGGTCGAGCGCGCCTTCGGGTCGCAGACCAGCGTGACGTCCGGCCCGGTCCACGCCGCCTGCATCAGCTCCGCCTCGGGCAACCCGGAGAGGATGACCGCGCGGGCGCCGTCCGCCACCCGCTGCGCATGGTCGAGCCGCTCCGCACATACCTCGTGGAGCTCTTCGCTGCGTCGGCTCGAGTAGCCGAGCACCGCGACGACCCGCTCGCTCACTTGCGCCTCCGTCGGACGTACTCCGCGGTGATGAGCGTGCCGGCGACGGTCAGGACGAGCACGAGCGCCTTCTTGCCCTGGAGCTTCGACTCCCCGCTCGCCCGCTCTCGCATTTCCACCGGTATCTCGTCCACGTCGAGGCCTTCCTCGTGCAAGCGGAGCACGGCCTCGACCTCGGGCGCACCGCTCGTGTACGGCCGGGCGAGGATGGGAATCGCGCGCGCGTTCGCTGCGTACATCCCGCTCGTCGCGTCGTGGAACGGGCGGTCGAGGACCATCTCCATCGATCGGCGCAGGATTCCCGTGCCGAGCCTGCGGGCTCGGCTCGACTCGTAGCGCTCGCGCGAGAACCCGTTCCCGGAGCTCGTGGCGAACCGGGAGCCGACCGCGACATCGCAGGCTCCGGAGCGCACCGCTTCGAGGAGCTGGCGGAGCTCGGTCACCGGGTGCTGTCCGTCGGCGTCGACGCGGCCGCAGTACGCGTAGCCGTGTTCGGCCGCGTACCCGTAGCCGGCGGCGATCGCGGCGCGCAAGCCGCGGTTTTCCCCAAAGGACAAGACCTCGGCGCCGTGCTCGCGTGCGACCGAAGCGGTCCGATCGACCGAGCCGTCGTCGACGACGAGGACGTCGGCCTCCGGAATCTCCTGTCGCAGCTCATCGAGCACGGCGGGCAGGCTCTGCTCCTCGTTCCAGGCCGGGATGAAGACGATCGTGTCGCGCCCCTCAGTCATGCCGACAAGGGTAACGAGGAGGCGACGTAGGCTTGCTGGGATGACGTCTCGGTACGGCCGCCCGCTCGAGTTCGGGCTCAGCCTCGTGCCCATGAGCGCGGACGTCGACCTCATGCGCGCGTTGGCGCTGCGCGCGGACGAGCTCGGCCTTGATCTGATCGGGATCCAGGATCACCCGTACCAGTGGCGGTACCTGGACACGTTCTCGCTGATCGCCGACCTGCTGGCGAGGACGGAGCGGATTCGCTTCTTCCCGGACGTCGCCAACCTCCCGCTCCGCAGTCCGGCGCTGCTCGCGAAACAGGCCGCCTCGCTGGACGTGCTCTCCGGGGGCCGCTTCGAGCTCGGCCTCGGCGCGGGGGCGTTCTGGGAGGCGATCGCGGCGATGGGCGGCCCAGTGCGCTCCGGCCGCGAGGCGCTCGAGGCGTTGGACGAGGCGGTCCAGATCATCCGCGCCTTCTGGAGCGGCGAGCGCACGATCTCGTTCGAGGGGAAGCACTACTCCGTGAAGGGGCTCCATCCGGGCCCGCCACCCGCGCACCCGATTGAGATCTGGCTCGGCGTCGGCAAGCCTCGCGCGCTCGCTCTGACGGGGCGGATGGCCGACGGCTGGGTGCCGTCCATCTCCTGGGCGACGCCCGAGCTCGTTCCCGAGCTGGTGCGGCGCGTCGACGAGGGAGCGGAGGGGGCCGGCCGCGATCCGAGCGAGATCCGGCGCCTTTACAACATCAGCGGCACGATCGTCGACGGGCCGACGCAAGGCCTCCTCCAGGGCCCGCCGGAGCACTGGATCGAGACGCTCACAGGCTTCGCGGAGGAGCTCGGCTTCGACACCTTCATCTTCTGGCCCGCGGACGAGCCGCAGGCCCAGCTCGAGCGCTTCGCCCAGGAGATCGTCCCCGCGCTGCGCTAGCCGAAGATGTTG
>DASSCT010000031.1:0-6394 GCA_035697545.1 Gaiellaceae bacterium
CGTGAGATCGTCGGCGGGTCGAGGAGCGAGCCCGCGCGCGAGGAAGTGGTCGCCGAGCTCCTGCTCTTCGTCCGCGAGACGGTGCGCGAGCTCGGAGAACGGCGCGCGACGAGCTTCCTGAAGAAGTTCTACGGCTGGTACCTCGGCAACGGACGCTTCCCGAGGGCCTTCAAGCAGGAGCTGACCCAGCTCGAGACGCTTGCCCAGGTAGAGGAGCGGCTGCTCGCGGCAGCCCCGGGCGCCGCGTTCCTCCTAGCCCGTTTGGAGCAGGAACATGCTCCAGCAGCGGAAATCGAGCTCGATCTGCCCATCTCGATTTACGGCGGCGGCTAGGCCCGCGTTCCATCCAGGGCCGAAGCGGGAATAAGCACTGAACGGCCCTTTCTGGCTGCATTCAGGAGGTACCTGATGGCAGAAGCAACAAAAACCACCCCGGAAGAGACCAGGGTGGACGAAACCAAGGTGGACGCGCCCGTCGAGACCGGCCGTCCCGTCGAACCTGAGCCCGAACCAGGAGCAACCACCGAGCCGGCCAGCGGCATTCCGGCGGCCCGGGAGCGCTTCGGCGGTCTGGACATCCCGGCAGGGATCGTCGGAGCCGTGACGGGCCTGGCCTCGGCGGCCATCCTGGCTGCCCTGGTTGGAGCAGTGATCGGAACTATCGGCTCCCCGGACAACCTCACTCGAGACGCGCAGGAGCTGCCGACGTGGGGTCTCATTGCCGGCGTCGCCGTGCTCCTCGTCGCCTACTTGATCGGCGGCTGGGTCGCCGGACGAACGGCTCGCTACGACGGAGCCCGAAACGGATTCGCGACGGGGATCTGGTCGCTGATCATCGTCGGCCTGCTCGCAGCGCTCGGCGCGTGGATCGATGCCGAGTACAACAGCCTCTTCCACATCGCGCGGCCTGATTGGTTCGCCTGGGACGCGCTGACGTGGGAGACGCTGATCGGCGCCGGGGCCGCCATCCTCGCCGTCTTCATCGGCGGCACGATCGGCGGCATGTGGGGCGAGCTCTATCACCGGCGCGCGGACCGCACGGTCGTCGCGCCTCCGCCACCGACCGAGAAAACGGCGTAGAAGCGGTAAGGGGGCGGCTTGTCCGCCCCCTCAGCCGTTCAACACCCAGATCAGCCGCAGGCCCTCGAGCGTGAGGAACGGGTCGACGGTCTCGATCGTGCGCGAATGCGGGGCGATCAGCTCGGCCAGCCCGCCCGTGGCAACCGCCCGAGCCTCAGCATCGAGCTCCCCCCTGATGCGGCCGACGATCTCGTCCACCTGGCCCGCGAAGCCGTAGACGAGCCCGGACTGCAACGCCGCTCCGGTCGTCTTGCCGATCACCGACTCCGGGGGGGAGAAATCGACGCGGAAGAGCCGCGCGGCGCGCGCGAACAGCGCGTCCATCGAGACCTCGATCCCCGGCGCGAGGACGCCCCCGACGTACTCGCCGGCGGGAGAGACGACGTCGAAGTTCGTCGAGGTGCCGAAGTCGACGACGATGCAGGGCGGCCCGTAGCGCTCGCGTGCGGCGAGCGCGTTCGCAATTCGATCGGGGCCGACCTCCCGCGGGTCGTCGTAGCGAATGGGAATGCCGGTCTTGACCCCCGGGCCGGCGACCAGGATCGGCGCGCCCACCCACCGGGCCGCGAAGTCCTCGTAGGAGCGGACGAGCGAGGGCACGGTGGACGACAGGCAGATGCCGTCGACGGCTTCGAGGTCGACGAGCCCCGACAGGAGCACGCCGAGCTCGTCACCGGTGCGATCCGGCTCCGTCGCGGCGCGCCGCGTCTCTCCGAGCTGCGCGTCCTCGAACAGCCCGTAGACGGTCTGGGTATTGCCTACGTCAACCGCTAAAAGCAAGACGCCGAGGTAGGCGCCTTATTCGTCGTCGCGGAGCGGCTCGCCGATCTTGTCGGCCAGAGCCTCGGCGGTCAGCTTCGGCTCCTCGCCTTCGCCGCGCAGCTCCTCGACCGTCACGTCGCTGGAGGTGTAGACCTCGGCGCGCGGAATCATCCTGGTCGGCCGGTTCTTGTCCCAGACCCAAACGTCTTCCATGCGGAGGTGGAAGAACGGGTAGCTGGGCTGCGGGACGTAGCGGAGGTCCAGCGTGTTGCAGAGGTAAGTGGCGTCCTGCGTGAGCACGCAGTAACGGAACAGGCCGAAAACGGCCGTGTACTCCTTCTTCAGCTGGAGCTCAAGCTCAGCCTCGAACTCGTCGAGCTCATCGAGGTGGGACATGGCGACTCATTCTAGCCCTGCGAGGAGAGCTCGGACCGAGCCCTGCCCGGGCACCTGAAGCTCATCGTCGAGCTCGGCCAAGGGCTCCAGGACGAAGCGCCGCTCGGCGAGCCGTGGGTGGGGAATCCGCAGGCCGGGCTCTTCGACGGTTTCCTGGCCGTAGAGCAGGAGGTCGAGGTCGATCGTGCGGGGGCCGAACCGCGGCCCCCCGCGCGTCCGGCCCAGCTCCCGCTCCACGGCGAACATTCGTTCGAGGAGCGCACGTGGTGACAGGGTCGAGCGCAGCGCCGCCGCCCCGTTCAGGAAACGCGGTTGGGCCTCATAGCCGACGGGGTCGGTCTCCCTCAGCAACGACACGGCCGCCACCTCGATCTCGCCGTCAGCCTGCAGCAGCTCCAGCGCCCGGCGGATCGTCGCCTCGCGGTCACCGAGGTTCGAGCCCAGGCCGATATATGCGATCGGCATCGTCGGTAGGGTTGCGCAAATGCGCCGGTTCGGGGTCGTCTTGGCGTTGCTCTTGATGGCCGCGCCGAGACCGGCGGGGGCGGCCCCGGCTGCCACGATTCCAACCGGCCGCGAGCTCGCTTCGCTCTCCCAGTTCCGATTCACGCTCCTCGGTCTGGAGGCCGACCCGGCCGCGGAACGCCTTCTCGCCACACGCGGCGGGACGCTCGTCGCGCCCGAGCTCCACATTTGGCGGCTGCCGAGCGCCACTGCGCAGACGCTGATTCCCCGCCTGCGCCGCGCCGGGGCTCTTCGGTATGCGGAGCCCGATCGGCCGGTCTTTCGCCAGGGTCACCTCGACGGCGGTGACCCGCTCGCCGTGCCGGCAATCGGCTGGCACCACTACCACGTCGGAGCGAACCGGGTCGAGCCGCCCGGGCCGGGGGTGCCGATCACAATCATCGACTCCGGGCTCGACATCGCCCACATGGAGTTCAGCGGGCGGCCGAACACGATCCTGCTCAACCAGCAGCACACCGACATGAGCGCCGACGAGTACCACGGCACGATCGTCGCCTCGACCGCCGCCGCTCCGACGGACGCGAAGGGTGCCGTCGGCATCTATCCGCAGGCGGTGCTCCGCGCCTACGACCTGGACTACCTGACCGAAGCCACGATTGTCGCGGGCATCAGCCGCGCGGTTGCCGCCGGACGGAGCGTCATCAACCTGAGCCTGGGTGGGGACGAGCCGTCACGCTCGATCTACGAAGCTACGATCAACGCCTTCGGGCGCGGCTCGCTGATCGTCGCGGCCGCGGGCAACGACCGGCTGCTCGACGATCCGCCGATCTATCCCGCGGACTTCCCGCATGTCCTCACCGTCGGCTCGACGAACCAGATCGACCAGCCGTCCGAGTTTTCCAGCACGAGCCCGTTCGTCGATCTCGCTGCGCCGGGCGAGCTGATCCCGTGGCAGCACCCCACGGATCCGGCGGTCTACGGGATCGCGAACGGCACGAGCTTCGCCGCGCCGATGGTCACCGCGGCGACCGCCTGGGTCTGGACGGTTCGCAACACGCTGGACAAGACGCAGATCTACGACCTCATGCGCCTGTCGGCGCGAGACATCGGCCCGAAAGGGCCCGACAACCGAACCGGCCACGGCATCCTCGCCATCCCCGCGGCGCTGACGAAGGCGGCACCGGCTCCCGACCCGCTGGAGCCGAACGACGACATCGACCACGTCAAGGCCCACGGGATCTTCCAGACGGCCGCGAGACCCCTCATGGCGCCGGGCCGGAGCCATGCCGCATACCACGCGCGCGTGCACGCGAACGAGGATCCCCACGACGTCTACCGCGTTTGGGTGCCCGCCCAAAGCAGGGTCGCCGTGACGATCAGGCCGAAGGCGGACGTCAATGCGGCGCTCTGGGCTCCCGGAACGGCCAACGTGACCGAAAAAGGCGTGCTGCGGCGCCAGCACCTCATCACGTCAGGGACACGAAGAGGGACTCGACCCGAGCTGCTTCGCGTCGAGAACACGTCACGCCGGGGGTACCTCACGTACCTCGACGTCTTTCCGGCGCACCACGTCCGTTCGGCCGCCTACACACTAGGGCTCAGCTCGCGCGCTCTGCCGTCGCAGCCGAGTATTCGACGCTGAGGCCGGCCGGGCTGATGCCCGGCTTGCGCACGCGCACGCGAACGGACTCGACGGGAAAGCGCGCTGCCAGCTCGTCCGCCACCGCAGAAGCGAGCGCTTCGATCAGCCGGTACTCGCGTGAGTCCGAGACCTCCCGCACGCAGGCAGCTACAGCACGGTAGTCGACCGTGTCCTCGAGCCGATCCGAGGCCGGAGGCCGGACGCCCAAGGCGACGTCGTAGAGAAAGGTCCTCCCCTGCTCCCGCTCGTCGTCGTCAACGCCGTGCCGGCCGAAGACCTCGAGGCCGACGAGCTCAACGGTGAGCGTCATCCGACGACCGCCTTCGCGGCGGTCAGCGCCTCCACGTGCTCGCGCACATCGTGGACGCGGAGGATCGTCGCGCCGCGTTCGTAGGCGGCGACGGCCGCGGCAATGCTCGCGGAGAGCGGGCCGGTCGTCGCGTGGGGGTCTCCGAGGATCCTTCCGAGCGACCGCTTCCGCGAGAAGCCGACGACGAGCGGCCGTCCGAGCGTCGTCAGCTCGTCCAGCCGGCGGACGAGCTCGAAGTTGTGCTCGACGGTCTTTCCGAAGCCGATGCCGGGATCGAGGCAGATCCGCTCCTCGGGGACTCCTGCCTCGACCGCAAAGCGGAGCCGCTCCTCGAGGAACGCCGCGACCTCCGAGACGACGTCGCCGTAGGTCGGGCTCGCCTGCATCGTTCTCGGCTCGCCCTGCATGTGCATCAGGCAGAGGTAGGCGCCGCACTCGGCGACCGTTTCCGCCAGGTGCGGATCGCCGCGCAGCGCCGTGACGTCGTTCACCAGTTCCGCGCCGAGCTGGACCGCGCGACGGGCCACCCCGGCCTTCGCGGTGTCGATCGACACCGGAAGCTCGCCCGCGACCGCCTCGAGCACCGGCCGCACTCGCCCGAGCTCATCCTCGAGGGAGACCGGCGCGGAACCCGGACGCGTCGACTCGCCGCCCACGTCGACGACCGCGGCCCCCTCCCCTACCATCCTGCGGGCCGTGGCGATGGCGTCGCCTGCGCGGAAGTTGACCCCTGCGTCCGAGAAGGAGTCCGGTGTGACGTTGACGACGCCCATCACGGACGGGCGCGGAAACCGCTCCTCGATCGCTCTCACGCGAAGAGCGTAGACCGAAGCTCGCGCTGCTTAGGGCTTCGCGGGGTCCGGAGGCGGCTGCATCATCGCCCCGGGGACCGGGAACGGCTTCGGCTGCGGAACCGGCCGCCGCTCCTTCGGCTTCTCAGCCTCCGGCGGGGCGGGAGTCTCGTCTGCGAAGACCTCGTCCTCAGCAGCGCCTTCGAGCAGGCGCAGGAACTGATCCTTGTCGATCGTCTCGCGCTCGATCAAGATCGCCGAGAGCCGGTGCAGCTCCTCCAGGTGCTGCTTGAGCACCGCGTGGGCCCGGTCGTGCGCCTCCTCGATCACCCGGCGGATCTCCTCGTCGATCTCGCGCGCGACTTCCTCGGAGTAGTCCGGCTCGGCGCTCATCTCGCGGCCGAGGAACGGCATGTCGTGGTTCCGGCCGAGTACGCGCGGCCCGAGCTTCTCACTCATCCCGAAACGCATGATCATCTGCTTGGCGGTCGAGGTGACCTTCTCGAGATCGTTCGCCGCGCCGGTCGTGACCTCGTTGAAGACGAGCTCTTCGGCGGCCCGTCCCCCGAGCGTCGCCGCCAGCTGGTCCATCAGCGTCGACTTGCGCGTCAGGTAGCGGTCTTCGCGCGGGAGCGAGATCGTGTAGCCAAGCGCTTGCCCGCGGCTGATGACGGAGATCTTGTGGACGTCGGTGTCCTGGTCGAGGTAGTGGCCGACCAGAGCATGGCCCATCTCGTGGTAGGCCGTGACCTTCCGCTCCTCCTCGGAGAGCAGCCGCGTCTTCTTCTCGGGGCCGGCGATCACGCGCATGATCCCTTCCTCGAGCTCCTCCTGGTCGATCGTCTTCTTGCCGCGGCGTGCGGACAGAAGCGCAGCCTCGTTGACGAGGTTGGACAGGTCGGCGCCCGTGAAGCCGGGGGTCCCGGCGGCGAGCGTGTCGAGCTCGAC
>DASSCT010000032.1:0-8447 GCA_035697545.1 Gaiellaceae bacterium
TACGCCGAGCGGCGCCGCGTCAAGGCGAGGCGACCATGAGGAACAGGCGGCTCGCGTGCAGGACGCGGCCGCCGAGCTCGCCCGCAAGCTCCTCAGGGACGAAGACACGCTTGAAGACCTTCCAGCGGGTGCCGTCTTTCAGGACTCGCTCGTCCCAGCGCGTCGGCTCCTCCCCTTCGCGCAAGACGGTTCCGACGAGGACGAGCTCTTGAGCGACCCGCCTGACCTCCGTCAGGAAGCGACGGCGGTCCTCGTCCTCCAGGTGGCAATAGAAGTAGCTCGCGAAGACCCGGTCGAAGGAGCACTCCTCATACGGGAGGGCGAGCGCGTCGCCCTGCACGAACTCGACGTGCGTGGCACGGGCGCTCGCGACCTGCAGCATCGATGCACTCTGATCGAGCCCGACGACGTCACCGCGCAGGTGCCGAGTCAGGAAGCCCGTGCCACAGGCGACGTCCAGCGTGCGGGCCGGTGGGAGCTCGGAGATCCAGCCGATTAGTCGCTCGCGTTCCTCGTGCCAGTCGTTGGGCCGGTTGCCCGCGTAGAGGCCTCGGCCGAGCCACCAGTCGTCGTACTCACGCGCCCGGGCTTCGTAGTACGCCTTCACGGCTCCTAGAGTACGGCTGTGCTCCCGCTCGAGGCCGTGCCGAACTTTTCGGAAGGGCGGGACCAGGCGACCATCGACGCCATCGCCGAGGCGTTGGGGCAGCACGCACGGCTGCTCGACGTTCATAGCGACCCGGACCACCACCGTTCAGTCTTCACCCTCGTCGGCAAGGACATGGCGCTGGTGGACGCGCTGGTCGCGGGGGTCGCCTGCGCGCGGGATCGAATCGACCTGCGACAGCACGAAGGGGCGCACCCACGAATCGGCGCGGCGGACGTGGTTCCGGTCGTCCCGCTCGTCCCCGAAGACATGGGGCGTGCGCGGACCGCCGCATTGGAAGCGGCTCGCAGGATCGGCGATGAGCTCACGCTGCCGGTCTTCCTCTACGGTGAGCTTGCCCCCGGGCGAGGTCCCGCGTTCTTCCGCCGCGGCGGATCGGCGGAGCTCGCCCGCCGGCTGGCGGACGGCGAGGTAAGCGCTGACTTCGGCCCACGCGAACTGCATCCGAGCGCAGGTGGTGTCATCGTCGGAGCCCGGAAGCCCCTGATCGCGTTCAACGTCGACCTCCGCGGCGCGTCGGCGGAGGATGCGCGGGCGATTGCGTCGGTCATCCGCGAGCGGGAGGGGGGCTTTCCCGGGGTGCGAGCGCTCGGTCTCGACCTGCCCGAGGCCGGCCGCGTCCAGGTGAGCATGAACGTCGAGGACTGGGAGGCGGCCGCCCTGCACGAGATCGTCGGCCGCATCGAGGCGGAGGCGGCGGCGCGGGGGGCCGAAGTCGCCGGCTCGGAGCTCGTTGGCCTCATGCCCGCCGGCGCCGCAGCCGCGGCTGCAGGAGCGCTGCTCAAGATCGAGGGCTTCGACGCTACGCGACTGCTCGAGCTTCGGCTGCTCGGCGAGTAGCGAGACCCAGACCAACGGCTGCGGTCAACGGAATGGCGACTGCGGCGGCGGCGAAGACGACGCTCGGCTCGGCGATCGCGAAGAGTGGTGCGACGACGATGAGCCCGGTCGCGTGCGCTCCACGGTGCACGAGCGCAATGAGGCCCATTACGCGGCCGAGAAACCGGTCGGGCACGTCCTCCTGCGCGGCCGAGTTGACGAGGATCCAGGCGGCGCCCTGTCCGAAGCCGACCACGGCTCCGGCGGCGAGCGCCATTCCGACCGAATCGGCCACGGCGAAGAGCGCGTAGCCGGGGAGGTACGCCGACCAGGCAACCATCGAGCCGAAGGCCTTCCGTCGCACGTTGACGCGCGTGAGGACCGCACCCGCGGAGATCGATCCGACCGCGTATGCCATTGCGACGAGGGAGAACGCTGCAGCGCCCCGTCCGAGGCCGCTGCGCACGAGCTCCGGGACCCCGACGATCCAGGTTCCCGACGAGATCGTCACCGCGACCGCGAGCACTCCGACTGCCGCCGTCAGTGCCGGAAGGGGGCGGAGCGCCGCGAGGCCTTCGCCGATGCGAGGCGCGCTCGGTGAGCCCGTCGCGCGCCTCACCCTCAGTCCCGTCAGAAGCGCGGCTGAGACGAAGAACGAGGCGGCGTTCAGGGCGAAGAAGGCCGACAGCGGCATGACGGCGAGCAGTAGCGCCGCGAGGGCCCAGCCCAGCACGGACAAGGCGTCGGCGGTCGCCCGCATGAGGCTGTTCGCCCGCTGGACGTTCGAGCGGTCGACGAGCGCCGGCAGAATCGCGCCGTACGCTGGCGCGAAGTAGCTCTCCGCCGCGGTGAGGACGAACGCAGCCGCGACGAGCACAGCGAGAGGGAGCTCTCCCGCGAGGCCGGCGATCGCGATCGGGACGAGGAGCGCCGCCCGAACGAGGTCGGCGGCGATCATCGTCCGTCTGCGATCGAACCGGTCGGCGACCACGCCGCCGTGGAGGCCGAAGAGGAGTGCCGGCACGCTGTCGGCGAGCCGAACGGCGATCACTCCGAGTGGCCCGCCGGCCTCGAGCGCGAACCACATCAACGCGATGTACTGGAACGCGTCCCCGAGCTCGCTGACCGCGACGGCGAGATAGACGCGCCGGAAGTTGCGCCGTCGCAGAAGCGCGGCTGCTCGCTCGGGCTCCAGTGGAACGACCACGCGGGCAGTCTGCCCGGCGGCCGGAGCTAGACTGGCCGCGATGGCGCGAACGAGCGCGATCGCGCTGACCGGGAACGATCTCACCGTCGATCACGTTTGGGCCGTCGCCCTGGACGAGGCACCGGCGTCCCTCTCGGAGGAAGCGAAAGGCCGGATGGGCGCGGCCCGCGAGGTCGTCGAGGCGGCTGCGCGAGACCCGGCACGCACCTACGGCGTCAACACGGGCTTCGGCCGGCTCGTCAGCAAGACGATCCCGGCGGAGCTGGCGGACGAGCTCCAGGTTCGGCTTCTTCGAAGCCACGCGTGCGGGGTCGGCGAGCCGTATCCCGACGAGGTCGTTCGCGCCGCGCTGCTCCTTCGGGCGAACGCGCTCGCCACCGGCGGCTCGGGAACTCGGGTCGAGGTCGCGGAGCTTCTCCTCGAGTGCCTGAACCGAGGAGTGCTTCCGCGGGTGCCGAGTCGAGGGTCGGTCGGCGCGAGCGGCGATCTCGCCCCGCTCGCGCACCTCGCGCTGCCGCTCGTGGGCGAGGGCGAGGCGCTGGTCGAAGAGGAGCTCCTGCCGGGGGAGGAGGCGCTGCGCCGAGTCGGCCTGGAGCCCCTGACCCTCCGCGCGAAAGAGGGGCTCTCGCTGATCAACGGGACGCAGTTCATGGCCGCTTTCGGCGCGCTCGGAATCGTCCGGGCGCGGCGCCTCGCGACGGCCGCCGACATCGCCTGCGCCTTGACGGTCGAGGCGCTCGAGGGGTCCCGTCAGAGCTATCGGCCCGAGATCCACGAGCTCAGGCCGCTCCGCGGTCAGTCGGAGTCGGCCGCGAACCTGCTCCGGCTTCTCGAGGGGTCGGCCGTCATGCAGTCACACCGGTGGTGCGATCGCGTGCAAGACGCCTACTCGCTTCGGTGCGCGCCTCAGGTGCACGGCGCTTCCCGGGATCTCCTCCGCTACGTCGAGGAAACCGTCGCTGTCGAGCTCAACGCCGCGACCGACAATCCGCTCGTCCTCGTCGAGCAGCGTGAGATCGTCTCGAACGGCAACTTCCACGGGCAGCCGCTTGCATTCGCGCTGGATGCGCTGGCGATGGCCGTCTCCGAGCTCGCGAGCATCTCCGAGCGGCGCACCGAACGTCTCGTCAACCCGAGCCTCTCGGAGGGCCTGCCCGCGTTCCTCGCTTCCGACGGCGGACTCAACTCTGGGTTCATGATTCCCCAGTACGTGGCTGCATCCCTCGTCAGCGAGAACAAGGCTCTGTGCCATCCCGCCGGTGTCGACTCGATTCCGACAAGCGCCGGTCAGGAAGATCATGTCTCCATGGGGAACGCGTCTGGTCTCAAGGCCTGGCAGGTACTTCGGAACGCCGAGACGGTGCTCGCGATCGAGCTGCTGGCCGGTGCCCAGGCGGTGGAGTTCCTGGCGCCGCTCTCGGCGGGTGCGGGGTCCGAGGCGGCGCGGCGCTTCATCCGGGGCGTTTCGTCGCGTCTCTTGGAGGACCGACCGCTCTCGGCGGACATCGAAGCGCTTGCGGGCAAGATCCGCGACGGCTCGCTCGTCGAGTCCGTGCAGTCCGAGGTCGGAGAGCTCGCATGAGCGCCGTGCAAACGCTCGACGCCACGGTCGAGGCGCTCTGCGGCGACCTCAGCAAGATTCGCGCGCCACGGGGCACGACGCTCGCCGCACGGTCGTGGGCGACCGAGGCTCCGCTCAGAATGCTGCTGAACAACCTGGACGCCGAAGTCGCCGAGCGCCCGGAGGAGTTGGTCGTCTACGGCGGATCCGGCAAGGCAGCGAGGGATCACGACGCACTGCGGGCGCTCGTCCGGTCGCTCCTGCGGCTCGGCGACGACGAGACGCTGCTCGTGCAGAGCGGCAAGCCTGTCGGAGTCTTCCGCACGCATACGGGAGCGCCTCGGGTGCTGATCGCGAATTCACTCCTCGTGCCGCGCTGGGCCACGTGGGACGAGTTCCGGCGCCTCGAGGCTCTCGGGTTGACGATGTTTGGCCAGATGACGGCCGGGAGCTGGATCTACATCGGCACGCAGGGGATTCTCCAAGGGACCTACCAGACGTTCGCCGCGGCGGGGGAGAAGCACTTTGGCTCGGCCGATCTCGCGGGCCGGACGATCCTCACTGCCGGTCTCGGCGGGATGGGCGGAGCGCAGCCGCTGGCTGGCGCGATGGCCGGCGCTGCCATCCTCTGCATCGAGGTCGACCCGGACAGGATTCGGCGGCGCCTCGAGACACGCTATCTCGACGAGGCTGCCGACTCGCTCGACGACGGGCTCGCGCGCGTGCGCGCGGCCGCGCAAGAGGGTCGCGCGTTATCAGTTGGGGTCCTTGGCAACGCCGCCGACATCGTCCCGGAGCTTGCGGGCCGTGGAGAACACTTCGATCTGGTCACCGACCAGACGGCGGCCCACGACCCGCTCAACGGTTACGTGCCACAGGGGGTGGACGTGGAGGCCGCCGCGGAGCTCCGGCGGCGCAACCCGGAGGAATACCTGTCACGAGCCCGTGACTCGATTGCAACGCATGTGCGCGGCCTGCTCGAGTACGTCCGAGCCGGAAGCTATGTTTTCGATTATGGCAACAATCTCCGAGGTGAAGCGCGTGAAGCTGGCGTAGAAGACGCGTTCACATATCCGGGCTTCGTCCCGGCGTATATCAGGCCGCTCTTCAGTCGCGGCGTCGGGCCGTTTCGGTGGGCGGCGCTCTCCGGGGAGACAAGCGACATCGCGCGGATCGACGCGAAGCTCCGTGAGCTCTTCCCAAAAGACGCTCTCCTCCAGCGCTGGCTCGAGCTGGCTCCGGAGCGGGTGGCATTCCAGGGGCTGCCCGCGAGGATCTGCTGGCTCGGTCTCGGCGACCGCGCAAAGGCCGGGCTCGCGATCAACGAGCTCGTCCGGGCTGGAGAGGTGACCGCACCGGTCGTGATCGGACGCGACCACCTCGACTCGGGCTCGGTTGCGTCGCCTTACCGCGAGACGGAGGCGATGCGGGACGGCTCCGACGCGATCGCCGACTGGCCGATCCTCAATGCGCTCGTAAACACGGCCGCGGGCGCGACCTGGGTCAGCGTCCATCACGGGGGCGGTGTCGGCATCGGCAATTCCATCCATGCCGGGATGGTGGTCGTCGCCGACGGGACGGACGACGCATCCGAACGGCTCGACCGGGTGCTGACGGCCGATCCGGGCACGGGCGTGATCCGCCACGCCGATGCGGGCTACCCCGAGGCGCTGGAGACAGCCGAGCGCAAGGGGCTCGACCTGCCGACGCGACCTCGCGACGAGTGACGGCACCGGACGCCGGCGGACGCCGGCTGCTGATCCGCGACCTCGAGCAGCTCGCAACGGCCAGTGGGGCAGGGGCGCCCCTTCGTGGGCCGGCGCTCGGGGTTGTCCAGGTGCTCGAGAACGCCTACGTCCTCTGTGTGGACGGGCGCATCGAGTCGGTCGGCACGATGCGGGAGCTCGACTTCGCCGGTGACGTCGAGGAGCTGGACGGCCGCGGCATGTGCGCGATCCCCGGCCTCGTGGACTGCCATACCCACACGTGCTTCGCGGGTGATCGCGTCGAGGAGTTCTCGCTGCGAGCGGGAGGCGCGAGCTACGAGGAGCTGCATGCCGCGGGGGGTGGCATCCTCGCCACGGTTCGCGCGACCCGCGCGGCGGGCGACGACGGGCTCCGCGCGGCGGTCGAGCGGCATGGCAGCTGGATGCTGCAGGCAGGCACGACGACCTTCGAGGGGAAGTCCGGCTACGGGCTGGACCGCGATACCGAGCTCGCGTCGCTCCGCGCGATCCGAGAAGCGGGCGGCGTTCCCACCTTCCTCGGGGCTCACGCTGTCCCGCCGGAGTTCACGTCAGGTGACGCCTACATGGACTTCCTCCTGGACGACGTCCTGCCGGAGGCAGCGGAGCTCGCCGAAGCGGCGGACGTCTTCGTCGAACGAGGCGCCTTCGGCGTGGAGCAGGCACGGCGCTACCTGACGGAGGCGAAGCGGCGCGGGCTCGCAGTGCGGCTCCACGCCGACCAGTTCACCGAGGCTGGAGGAGTCGAGCTGGCGATCGAGCTCGGCGCGCGTTCCATTGACCATCTCGAGGCCACCGGCGAGCAGGGCGTTCGGGCCCTGGCGAAGGCTGATGTCACGGCGGTCCTCCTTCCGGCGAGCGCGCTGTTCCTCAATCGCCCGATGCCGCCGGCGAGGAGCCTCGTCGAGGCGGGCGCTGTGGTCGCCCTCGCGACGGACTTCAATCCGGGGAGCGCGTTCTGCGAGAGCCTCCCGGTGGTCTGCTCGCTTGCCTGCACGCAGCTGGGGCTCTCGCCCGCCGAAGCGCTCACCGCCTGCACGGTGAACGCGGCGCATGTCCTCGGCCGCGCCGACCGAAAGGGCCGCCTCGCCGCGGGGTACGACGCGGACATCGTCCTGCTCGACGCCCCTGACTGGCGCCACCTCGCGTACCACCTTGCGGGGCCGGTCGTGGCCGCCGTCATCCAGGACGGCGCGGAAGCCTGGCGGCGCTAGGCTAGCCGCATGCCGAGCCGCAAGCAGCGCCGGCGCCGGGAGAAGGAGCGGCGCCACGAATGGGAGGAAGTGTGGGTCGACGACGAGGGGAACGAAGTCGAGCCTCCGCCCGAAGCCGAGATCCAGAGCCGCAACGGAAAGCGGACAGCGAGCGCGCCCGCCAAGAAGCAGCGCGCGGGGCGGCGCGCCGTCCAACCACCGTCCTGGACCCGAGCGGGAAAGCGCGCCCTCATCTTCGCGCCGCTCATGTTCCTGACCGTGAGCTTCCTGAGCAGCGAGCTCACGCTGACTCAGCGAGCGCTGAACACGCTCTTCCTGCTCGCCTTCTTCCTGCCGTTCAGCTACGGCATGGACGCGTTCATGTACCGCATGTACACGCGGCGCGGCGGCCAAACCGGCCGGTAGGAGGGCTTGACGAAACGCAGTCTGTGCCGCAGGAGCACGCTGCTCGCCCCGAGGCCGCGTCCTCAGTCGCCCCCGTATCGGACTGATACGGGGGCTCCCTGCGTCCTTGCCTCGGAACGACCATCGCACTCCTGCGACGAGCGGCGTTCCGCCAAGCCCTGCTAGCCAGGAGCCGGGCCGCCTCGGTAGTGCCCCGGCCCCGGCCAGGGAGCGAGGAGCAGCAGCAACCGAGCGCCTTCGTCTGAAGACACGCGGCGACGCTCGTTCTCCTCGAAGCGCACGAGCGTCCCGCGCTCCGCGTCGAGCGAATCGTTCCCGGCCTCGATCCTCGCGCGGCCGTCGAGCACCAACAGATAGGCGTGCTCGTGAACCTGATGCTGGCCGAGCTCCTGTCCCGCGTCGATGTCGATGAGAACGGCACGCGCTTCGTCTGTCGAATGGAGGACGATCGGGCTCCGCGTGCCGCCGGGCGTCTCGATCTCGAGCAAGTTCCAGCTCTGCACGGAGCGATCCTATCCCGACCCGAACACGCATCCGGACGCGGTTAGACTCGCCGCGAGATGGCTCCCGTCGTCGAGACCTACACGCTCGGTCCTACGCAGACGAACTGCTACGTCGTGCGCGCGGATGCCGCCGCGCAGGAGGCGGTCGTGGTCGATCCGGGCTACGAAGGCGTGGAGCCGGCCTTCGACGTCGCCGCGATCCTCGTCACGCACTGCCACTGGGATCACCTCGGCGGGATCGCCGCGCTCGCGGAAGCGACAGGCGCCCCGGTCTACATGCCGGAGCGCGAAGCGGACGTGCTCGAGAACCCGGACGCCTTCTATCC